>CAKREL010000202.1 GCA_934317205.1 uncultured Eubacterium sp. | reverse complement strand
TAGGTACAACAGTTGCCTTTCTCCTTGTATTTTCGTTGTTTTCATCACTTGCGTTATCTACAACCTCCATGTCCGGCGTCTAAAATAATATCTACATCCATAGTTTTCCCCCTTAATAATGATAAGGTCGTCAGACCATCGAACAGTATCTATGCAGGAATGGATAGGAAAAAGATGGTCTGTCAGCCTGTTTTTGTTTTTTTGTTGTTCCATGTAAGTAATATATGTCTGGAATTTGAGAAAATGCACATCTTCGCGGAGCATTTATTTCACTCCTGCTGAGATGAAATAACATGGTTCGGTGTTGACAAGAAAACAGTTTTTTTGTATACTTTGAAAATAGAATGTTTTGATAATCAAACTAATCGGAGGGATAGATGAGAGCACAGATTATAGGAACCGGCAGCTGTCTGCCGAAAAAAATAGTAACAAATGATTTTCTTTCCACCATTGTGGATACAAGCGATGAATGGATCAGCAGCAGAACCGGTATTCGTCAGCGCCATATTGCAGTGGACGAGACAACAGCATCCATGTCAACAGAAGCCGGACGCAGGGCGTTGGAGTCAGCCGGAGTAAAGGCAGAAGAGCTGGATTTGATCGTTGTGGCAACCTGCACCCCAGATACGCTGGTACCGAATACAGCATGTCTGGTACAGAGCGAACTCGGTGCAGTCAATGCAGTTGCCTTTGATATCAGTGCAGCTTGTTCCGGATTTGTATTTGCATTAAACATGGTGGATGCATACATGCAGGCAGGAATCCATAAGACGGCACTTGTGATCGGTGCTGAGACGCTGTCCCGCATCGTGGATTGGAGCGACCGTTCCACTTGTGTATTGTTTGCGGATGGCGCTGGCGCAGCAGTCGTGCGTGCAGCAGAGAGCGGCGTGATCGCTTCCACACAGGGGAGTGACGGAACCCGCGGTGGTGCAATTTATGTCAAAAACAGAGAAAACTACAATCCGTTTGTGACAGAGCAGAAACCAATGGATTATCTGTATATGGATGGCGGAGAAGTGTTCAAATTTGCAGTAAAAAAAGTTCCTCAGTCAATTTTACAGACACTGGAGACAGCAAATCTGACGACAGAGGATATTGACTGGTATCTGTTCCATCAGGCAAATGCAAGAATTACGGCAACGATTGCAAAACGTCTGAAAGTACCGAATGAGAAAATTCCGATGAATGTGGACAAATGTGGAAATACATCCGCAGCCAGCGTGGCAATTCTTCTGGATGAAGTCAACCGTAAAGGTATGCTCAAAAAAGGAGACAAACTGATGCTGGCAGGATTTGGCTCTGGATTGACCTGGGGAACGATGGCAATCGAGTGGGGAATATAAACGCTTGCTTAGGGTAGTTTAAAAAGAAGCTGGAAGAAAACTCCAATGCCGGCACGAATGATTTTCTATCTGCGCTGTGCCGCCTATCTCCGACCGCTTCCGCGAACTCACCAACAGCAAAAACAGCTGTTGGCTCAGACACACTCCCGCGGTCG
>CAKREL010000201.1 GCA_934317205.1 uncultured Eubacterium sp. | reverse complement strand
ACCTGTTCGTTTCCAAATTTTCATAGATATCCCCTTATCTTAACCTGCGATATAGGTCAGAGGAATCCGCACCGTAAAGGTCGTTCCTTCCCCTTCCATACTGTGTACCTTGATCGCGCCGCGATGCATGAGGATCGCATTTCGTGCAATGGCTAGTCCCAGACCTGTACCACCAATCTCACGTGAATGAGATTTATCTACGCGGTAAAATCGCTCAAAAATACGATCCTGAGATTCTTTTGGAATGCCAATACCATTATCTTCTACAGTCACAAAAAAATTCTGATGATCTGCATTCAAAGATACATGCACCCATCCTTCGGGTTTATTATATTTAATAGCATTCTCAATCAGATTTGATAATGCCAGTGTCAATTTCACCTCATCTACCTCAGCCACAACCGGACGAAAACTCTCCATCACCAATTCGACATTCTGTTTTTGGGCAATTGGACGCAGGCGTTTCATAATACGCTCTAACAACTCATTAATCTGTACACTCGCAATGTTGATATTTCCTGCAGACTTGTCCATTTTTACGAGAGAAAGAAGATCGTTGATAATCTTGTTCTCACGGTCGATTTCGTCTCCGATATCAGACATAAACTCTCTGTAAAGTTCCACTGGAATATCTTCCTGTCCAATCAGGGAATCTGCCAGAACTTTCATAGATGTCAAAGGAGTCTTCAACTCATGAGAAACGTTGGATACAAATTCCTGTCGGCTCTCATCCAATGTCTGCAATCGCTGCAACATTTCGTCACAGGCTGCAGAGATTGTCTCAGTTTCAGAATAGGAATAGACACTGATAAAATCTGCTTCATAGCCATCCTGTACATCTTTGATAGATTTTGTCAGACGCTTAAATGGACGAACCAGTCCACTGGATGCGGCAAATCCTGCAATTACAACAATTACTGCTACCAAAAATTGCAACATTAGCGCATATTGCTTTAAAATGCCAAGCGTAGCCACAATGCTATCTGTAGAAACACTTACCAACATAACGCCAATTACATGTTTACCGGATTCATCATTAATCGGAAGCGTCATTTCAATATAACGATTGTCCGCATCATATTTTTGCACTGTTTCCCCGCCATAAGACTGTATCACTTCTTCGGATAGAATTGTTTTCTGCTCATCCAGTGCATATGTATCTTTCACAATCGTAAATGTATTGTCGATCAACATGACACGCCCGTCATAAATTGTGGAAAGCTGATCTAGCTGTGTAGTAATACTTGGTGCTGAGGTGTCTTGCAGATAATTATTTGCCACAATCTGTGTGGCTAACAATTTTGCCTGACTTGTAATATCAACGGTACGAGTATCTACCGCTCGCTTTTCATAAGCCGACAAAATACCAGCCCGCAACAGAAAGGTTGGAACAAGTCCAAATAAAATAATCAATAGAAAAATACGGAATTTCAGACTTTTAAAATATGTGATAATTGCTTTCAAATCTACTACCTCTGTTTGTCAGAATGATAATAATAGCCCACGCCCCATTTGGTATGCACATATTT
>CAKREL010000200.1 GCA_934317205.1 uncultured Eubacterium sp. | reverse complement strand
GTGCGTATATGATCTGCGAGATGTTCAGCTACTATGCGACCAAGGGCATCAGCCTGCTGGACAAGCTGGACGAGCTGTACAAGACCTACGGCTACTGCCTGAACACGCTGCACAGCTATGAGTTCGACGGCAGCGCCGGCTTTGCCAAGATGCAGAGTATCATGCAGGCATTCCGGGGCGATATCGAGGAGTTTGGCGGCAAGAAAGTCGTGAAGCTGCTAGATTATGCACCCGGTCTGGATGGTCTGCCTAAGTCCGATGTGCTCAAGTTCTTGCTGGAGGATAACTGCTCCCTCGTGGTGCGTCCCTCCGGCACCGAGCCGAAGCTGAAAACCTATATCTCTGTCAGCGCTGCAAACAAAGAAACCGCAGAAGCTGTTGAATCCGAAATTTGCAAGAGCGCAGAGGTCTATCTGAAGTAACAATAGAGGAGAAGCTAAGCAAAGGAGATTTACACATTGGAAAAGAAATTGAAAGTATGTCTGGTCGGATCATCTGGTGGGCATTTAACTCATTTATATATGTTAAAGCCTTTTTGGCAGGATAAGGAACGTTTCTGGGTCACATTTGATAAGGAAGATGCACGCTCGCTGTTGGAAGGAGAGCGTTTGTATCCATGTTATTATCCTTCCAATCGTTCTTTAAAGGCGTTATTCATTAATACATACCGTGCAATAAAAATTCTTCCAAAAGAAAAGCCGGATTTAATCATAAGTTCTGGTGCTGCTCCGGCAATCCCTTTCTTCTGGATTGGGAAACTGCTTGGTGCCAAAACAATTTATATTGAAGTATTTGACCGAATCGATGCTCCAACAATAAGCGGGAAACTCTGTTACCCTGTAGCAGACAAGTTTATTGTGGAATGGGAAGAAATGAAGAAAGTATATCCCAAAGCAATAAATCTGGGAAGCATTTTCTGATAGGGCAATAGAACGAAAACCATGATGAGGTGGATATAAGGTGATTTTTGTAACTGTTGGAACTCATGAACAACCGTTCAACCGATTGGTAGAATATATGGATCATTGGGCAGAAACTCACAGTGAAAAAGTTATTATGCAGACCGGATTTTCTACATATACGCCCAAGTATGCAGAATGGAAAAATCTTTATCCTTATCAAGAAATGATGAAAATGGTAAAAGATGCTCGCATTGTTATTACACATGGTGGGCCGTCCAGTTTTATTATGCCGCTTCAATTTGGAAAAAGGCCAATCGTTGTGCCAAGACAGGCGAAATACAATGAACACGTTAATGACCATCAAGTGCATTTTTGCAAAGAAGTAGAGAAAAGAATGGGGTCTATTGATGTTGTGGAAAATGTGAACGAATTATCAAAAATGATTGAGAAATATACCCTTAATGCCTCGAGCTGCAGCATGAATAATAACAACCGTGCGTTTTGCAATGAATTTGACAGGGTTGTGAATGAACTGTTTTGCAAGTAGTAATTATAAATAAACGCAATCAATGTAGGAGGAAAATTGATGTTTACAGAGCAGAGCTACTTGTATATCGGTATATTATTCATTATTTTTCTTGGTGCTATGGGTAGGCC
>CAKREL010000199.1 GCA_934317205.1 uncultured Eubacterium sp. | reverse complement strand
GGAAATACAAAAGGCATTAAGGTGGCTGTCGCAAATTGTGATAAAGGCGCCGATACAGCGCAGATGTCACTGGATGCTGGAGTCACGATCATTGATAATCTGAAGGAAAATAAGAAGCTTGGCTGGACTTTTGTGGATGAGGACGAAGCCATTGAGGGTGTAAAATCAGGTGCTTACTATGCAGCCATTGTCATTCCTGAGAATTTCAGTGATTCACTGCTGAGTATTTTATCCGGAGATGTCAAGAAACCGCAGCTGGATTACTATATTAATGAAAAGAAAAATGCAATTGCACCGAAGATCACAGATACGGGTGCCACGACATTGCAGCAGCAGATTAACGATACTTTTTCATCTGTGGCTTCTGAAGCGATTTCAGAGATGGTCAGTACATCTGCCGGAAACCTGACAGTGGATGTGGACAATACCAATTCGGAATTGCTTAGTTCTATTTCTGCTGTGCGGGAGAATCTGGCCGGTTATCAGAATGTGCTGGATCATTTCCGGGAAACAGTAGGAAGTTCAGATGCATTGATCCAGAACACACTGTCTTCTTTGGAAAAGGTGAAGAAATCTGCGGCATCAGTATCTGATACGCTGGATCAGAGTACAGATCTGCTCGGAGAGAGCCGGAAGGCAGTATCTGATTTTTCAGCAGTATTTTCAGATAGTCTGACAAGCGGAGATCTGTTTTTGAATGATGCATATATTACTGCGTCGATCAGGCTCGGAAATCTGGAATCGAAAGTGACACAGGTGAACACATCTGTGGGTGGCGGCCTCGATTCGGTGACGGATTTAAATCAGAAAAATCAGCAGATTCTGGATGAGCTTGCAAAATTGCAGGAAAGTATCGCAAACGATTCACAGATTTCTGCAGCGATCACAGAGCAGATCGCAAATCTGCAAAAGCAGAATCAGGAGATTGGTCAGGTGCTTGCTTCCCTGGACAAAAGCAATTCAGCCATCGCAGATATGGTGACTACTTCGCAAAATACCAGAAAAAATCTGGAACAGATCATGGGAAGCAGTCGGAATAATCTGAAAAATTACCGCAGTACTCTGACGCAGTCTACTATTCCGCAGATCAGTCAGTCTCTGGACGGACTGGCAACAGTCAGTGGAGGAATGTCTGCTACTTTGTCCGGAATTACTCCTATGGTAGATCAGCTGAGCACGATGCTGCAGCAGCTGCAGACCAGCCTGGATGACAGTGTAAATGCACTGACCAAAACCGGTTCTGCTCTGGAGAAGGTAGATGCGCAGCTGGAAACGGTACAGACGGATATCAAAGCATTGCAAAGCTCTGAAGTTTATCAGGAAATTTTGGACATGGAAGGAATCGATGCAGAAGCAATTTCTGAATTTATGGCATCTCCGGTATCCATTAATTCTGAAGTGTTGTATGATGTGGAGAATTATGGAACTGGTATGACGCCATTTTATACAAACCTTGCGCTTTGGGTAGGCGGTCTGATTCTGGTATCTATCCTGAAGCAGGAAGTGGATAAGGATGAGGAAGTATCTGATTTTTCAAATACCAGTGCGTATTTTGGCAGATGGCTGTTGTTTGTTGTACTTGCAGTGATCCAGGGATTTATCGTCTGCATCGGTGATATTGTATTGTTGAAAGTGCAGTGTGTACACCCGGCCCTGTTTGTGGCAAGTGGCATGTT
>CAKREL010000198.1 GCA_934317205.1 uncultured Eubacterium sp. | reverse complement strand
AGAGGTTCAGCAGGAATATCTGCATTGGTGCGAGATGACTCTGGATAAATATCCGGATAATTTAGAATGGGATAAAACCATTGAAATGTTACGTGAAGAAAAAATTATAGATATTGAAAATGAGAAAATCTATTTGAAAGAGCTGGTATTAGGACACATTGAATAAGTTTATGTGAAAAACGCCATTACTCAAGTCTGATAGCTATAATATCAGTACATTTCAGAGGATTATGAAAATTAGGAAAAGAGAGAAGCAAAAATGAAAAATAAAATTGAATTTAACGCAGGAATATATCCGAAAGTAATGTCTTTGACATTAGGAAAACCAATAAAGCCAAATCATGATAATATTGCAAATAATATGGAACCGGAACTCACAATTGATTTACCACGAGGAGTATATTTGCTTTATATTCAAAATATGTTTGATGAACATATAAAAAAAGAAATCAAATTATTTAAAAAATATGCATATGGAGTTGTTTTCGAGGATTCGGATTATTCTTCCTTGCTAGACTTGATAATGACCAATACACCTAGAAATTGGACGCAGTCTGTTGATAATAAAGATATTCTTTCTAAATTTGGAATCGGAATATCGGAAGATGTTAATGGTAAAAAAAGATTTGTAATTCTTCAAGAAGCAAAGGATACAATTAGAGTTGAAACATGGGAAGGGATAATTATTGACCTGTTAAGACATTCTGCAATGGAAATTATAGATTGTTTTGATTTTGATGGCCATTTTTCCAGAATAAATGAAAACGACTCCAAAAATGAAAAACTTACTATTTCGTTAGGAGCATGGAAGTTCTCTTCTGATAAAGCTGAACAAAATTTGAGTAATGCTTTGAGAGCAGCCTTTATGTTCACATTAGTTGGATATCATTCAGGTGACAGAAAAAATCAATATAGTTCCTTTATGGATTATTTTGAATCAGAGTTTTATAAAAGAGTTTCTCTTGTATTTGGAATATGGTCATCATTACAGGATAAATCAAAGATAAAATATGTGCCTTTATATGATAGCTTTTATAATTTGACATCAACTTCGAAAAGTGAATTGATAGATGTATTGAAGGCTATTTTAGACAATGAGTATACAGCAGTGGATGAGAAACAAACTTTAAAAGATCAATTGATACTTAGTGCGGGAGAATTTCATGATAATATATCTGCATCTGATATCCAGCTTGAGCAAACGCTTATTAAGCCGGCAATAAATTTAGTGTTACTACGTGAAAAAGCCAAAGAAACTATTACATCTGCGGAGATTTTACTAACTGAGGGTAGATATATGGATTGCGCCAATAGATGTTATTATGCAATGATGTTTACGTTAAAGGTATTATTAGAGTATCAAGGAAAATTGGCAAATTGGAAAGTAAACGAACTTAAAGAAAAAGAGTCCCATGAATCTCTTGAAAGAGGATTAAATGATTTGGTGAATTCAGGAGTACTTTTAGTAGCAGATAAGGCAGATTTTGATTACGTTAAAGCTCAGAGACTAAAGTGTGATTATTCGCTTTACTGCTTTAGAAAAGAAGATGCTGAATATTGTGTAATTTTAATTAAAAATTTCTTTTCTAAAGTAGAAAGTATCATAAATTAGATTTTGGAAAAAATATTGTTTTGATTAAAAAAGGTTGGAGAAGAACACCGAATATAGCAAAAGTGCGATTGACGCCAACAATATCTTGTGTTAATATGATTGTGAGATTTGTATTTGTATCTGTAGA
>CAKREL010000197.1 GCA_934317205.1 uncultured Eubacterium sp. | reverse complement strand
CCCAGTTCCGGAATCGAACCAGAGACACGAGGATTTTCAGTCCTCTGCTCTACCAACTGAGCTAACTGGGCAATTGACCTGTTAATTTTATCTTACTTTCCTGTATCTGTCAAGACATAAATCATTGGTACTACTAAAAACGTTGTAGTTCCGTTACAGTTCACTCGCAGCTATTTTTGCTCATCACATGAAATTCCTGCAACACAAGTGTTGCAGGAATCCATTAATCCATTTATATCGTAGATTTTGTGTTAAGAAATACCAGCTTTTTATCGATTTTCCATTGTCTCAAAATACTTCTGTGCATTTACCGGCTCACCGATTTGTACTGCATGTACATACTGTCCATCTGCCATCTGCACTCTTGCCTTGACATTATCAGACATAATGACATTGAAAATGTGAAGCACACGCTTTTTGATATCTTCATCGTAAATCGGAGTTGCAACTTCCACACGGCGTGTGGTATTCCTTGTCATAAAGTCTGCGGATGCAATATATACTTCATCATTACCGAAAATATAGATTCTGGAGTGTTCCAGATAACGTCCAACGATACTTCTTACTGTAATATGATCTGTAATTCCAGGAACCCCTGCGATCAGGCAGCAACTTCCGCGCACGATCAGTTCAATATCCACACCAGCCTGAGATGCTTCCATCAGTTTTTCAATAATGCGTTTATCTGTCAGAGAATTCATCTTTGCACCGATATATCCCGGCTCTCCGCGTTTTGCCAGTGCAATCTGTTCATCTATTTTGTCCAGAATTTTATTTCTGAGGCATTTCGGTGCCACCATCAGATATTTTGTCTCTTTCATAACCTGACCAAGGCACAATTTCTGAAATACTTCATTTGCTTCCTCACCAATGCCCTGATGTGCTGTCATCAATGAAAAATCTGTATACAGTTTCGCAGTCTTCTCATTATAATTTCCGGTTCCGATCTGCGTGATATAGGAAATATGATCCTCTGTCTTTTTCGTGATCAGACATAGTTTAGAATGTACCTTCAATCTGTCCAGACCATATAAAATACGGCATCCGGCATCCTCTAGTCTTCTAGACCACTCAATGTTATTTTCCTCATCAAAACGGGCACGCAATTCCACCAGGACCACAACTTCTTTTCCATTTTCAGCTGCATTGATCAGAGCCTCGACAACCTTACTGTCATTTGCCACGCGATACAATGTCATTTTAATAGAAACAACCTCAGGATCTTCTGCAGCCTCATTCAGCATACGGAGAAATGGCTGCATACTGTCGTATGGGAAAAACAGAAACCGATCCTTTTCCTCCACCTGCTTCATAATGCTCTCAGACATATCAATATCAGCCGGAATCTGTGGTACATATTTGTCATAAAATAATTCCTTCTTATTTCTCAAAAGATCACGAATCCGTGAGAAAAAGGAAAGATCCAATGGTGCTTCAGAATGAAAGATATGTCTTTTCTTCAAATCCAGATATCCGCACAGTGTATCCAATACGGACTCATCCATCAATCTTGTATATTCCAGTTTGATCGGACACAGCTTTCTTCTGCGGCTGACAAGCTGCTCCATCACCTGACGGAAATCTGTATCGTCATCATACATTTCCTCATCCGGATCAATATCCGCATTTCGAATAATTCGGATCAGTGATTTACTCTTGATTTTGTAACGGTCAAAAATCAATGGTATATAATGAAGAATCACTTCTTCACGCAACATAAAACGATTTTCATGTCCCGGAAT
>CAKREL010000196.1 GCA_934317205.1 uncultured Eubacterium sp. | reverse complement strand
TTTGGAACGAATCATTTTGTGTCGATGTTTCAGAAAGACAGGCTTGGATTTATCTGGAGCTGCTGTCAGAATTTCGAGTCTGCAAGTGTGAAGGAAACATATGAGAAAATTATACCGTTGCAGGATGTCTGTGAACTGTTGAGCAAATATGTTTCAGCGGATAAAGTATTTCACATTAGTTCTGTAGAGTTGGAATATCAGACAAAGTTTCAGTATGAGAATGAGAAAAAAAGACAATTGGGATATGTACAGTCAGTACAGTGCCGGCCAAGTTATCATTTTACCATCAAAAATACGGAACTTTCGGAATTTAGCAGACTTTATTTTGATGTGGATGCGATAACCGGAGAAATTACAACAATGGGATTTTAAGTGGGGAAAACAGGATGAAGACAGTTTGGCAGATGATAAAACTTAAAGTTATAAATAATCGAAAACTGTGGATTTGCTGTCTGTGTATTGTAGCAATGGCGTTATTGTGTTTCTTGAGTCCGTTTCCGAGTGGTGATCCGGATGTAAAAGAGACTGTGCTGAAAGTATGGTTTAGTACTGACCGTGCACAGTTACTGCAAATGGATGAAATGGCAAGTATTTATTCTGTGGCAGCGGGATTTCGAAACATGGAGTGGTTTATTGTGCTGCTTCCACTTGTGGCGGTGGTTCCGGGTATTTTTGAGTTTTCGGAAGTATGGTTTGGAGGAAATTTTTTTCTGAATGCATTGCGGGGAACGAAGAAGCAGTTTGCACGAAAATGGCTGATAGAGAGTGCGTGGAAAGCATTTGCCTGTGTTGGATGTGGAATCGTGCTTTATATTGTGCTGGTTGCCGTGAAATTTTTACCGCTGGATGCGTATGTCAATGATGTAAGCGAAAGCATGATTGCCATGGTTTACGGAGAAAAGCTGTTTCAGAGAATCATTTGGCTGTTGCTTGCAATCGTGCATACGGGACTGCTGGCTGTAGTTTTTGCTATGACGGCATTGGTTTTGACGGTGTTGTGGGAAGAAAGTTTTTTTGCGATCAGCAGTCTGGTATTGCTGGAATATTTTAGTAAAAAAATGGCATCCGGTTATGTAGGAGTGGTATATGAACGTTACGAATCTGGTGGACTTCCTGTACCACTTAAGGTGCGGCTGGTGGAGTTCCTTTTTCCGTCGAATCATTTATTTTATGATCGTTCATTTCAGTATGAGTTTGGAGTTTCTTATTGGGGATATGCAATATTCATCAGTTTGTGGATGTGTGGAATTGCCTTGTTGTTTTATTGGCAGGTGAGGAGAAGAAATGCGTAAGGTACGTGAAATTGTCTGGATTGCAGGCATGGAATATCGAAAATGGTTCAGTCTGAAAAAGATGTTGATCTTATTGTTTTCCGTTTTATTTCTGGGAGAATATGTCTTTTCAGATATGACGCGGGTTGCGGAGGAGACAGGGCTTTCAGTCAATCTATTGGAGCCGATGGATCTTGTGTTGTCCTTTCAGTTTTATATGCTGGTGATACCGTTGATCTTTATTGTGCTTTTGTCTGGATTTCCGGATAAAAGCGGGGGAAATATTTTTGTTATGATGCGAGTGAAGCGAAGGATCTGGCTGGCGGGACAGTTTGTGTTTGGACTGTTGGCGGGAGTTACCTGCTTGGGAGCCTTTTTTGCAGCAAGTTTTCTGTGGATTGGGCGTGGAGCTGTCTGGCAGAATCAGTGGAGCGAATTTATGACAGACATTTATGAACGTTTCCCGGAAATCTATGGACAAAATGACCGGTTGTTTTTGGAATCCGGAACGATGAGTCATGG
>CAKREL010000195.1 GCA_934317205.1 uncultured Eubacterium sp. | reverse complement strand
GGGGTTTTTCTATGAGAATTGAATTTATTGGTGCAGCGCATGAAGTAACAGGAAGTTGTCATTATCTGAAAATCGGGGAAAAACATATTTTAGTGGACTGTGGTATGGAGCAGGGGGCCGATATCTATGAAAATCAGGATATTCCTGTCAATGCAGCCGCGATTGACTATGTGTTTGTGACACACGCACATATTGATCATTCCGGCTTATTGCCACTGCTGTATGCAAGAGGTTTCAGGGGACAGATTTTTGCTACAAATGCGACCACACAGCTTTGTAACATCATGTTAAAAGACAGTGCACACATTCAGGAGTTTGAGGCAGATTGGAGAAACCGGAAAGCCCGCAGAGCCGGACAGCCGGAAGTAGTTCCGATGTACAGCGTCAATGATGCACAGGGTGTTTTAAACTATTTTGTACCATGTGATTATGACAAAAAAGTGCATGTGTGCGACGAGTTGACTGTTTGTTTCCGTGATGCAGGTCATCTGCTGGGTTCTTCCTTTATTGAAATGTGGGCAAAAGAAGGGGATGATGAGTGCAAGTTGATTTTCTCCGGTGATATAGGAAATGGAAATCGTGCATTGATCCGTGATCCGGAGATTCCGGAGTCTGCTGATTATCTGATCATGGAGTCTACCTATGGAGACAGAAATCATGATGTTCCGCCTGATTATGCATCTGAGCTGGCCAGAGTACTGGCAGTAACATTTGCCAGAGGCGGAAACGTAGTTATTCCGGCATTTTCCGTAGGACGTACCCAGGAAATGCTGTATTATCTGAGAAAAATCAAACAAAATCAAATGTTGTCTTCCTTCCAGAATTTCGAGGTGTATGTGGATAGTCCGCTTGCCATCGAAGCGACAAATATTTTTAATAAAAACGTGCTTGAGTGCTTCCGCGAGGAAGATCTGGAAATGATCAAAAGTGGCATTAATCCAATTGGTTTCCCTGGATTAAAGACAACAGTTTCAAGTGATGAATCCAGAGGAATTAACTTTATCAAGACACCAAAGGTAATTATATCTGCTTCCGGAATGTGTGAGGCCGGTCGTATCCGCCATCATCTGAAACATAATCTGTGGAGAGAAGAATGTACCATTGTGTTTGTTGGTTATCAGGTTCCGGGTACGTTAGGTTATCAATTGCTGAATGGTGCAAAAGAGGTAAAACTATTTGGTGAAACAGTGCACGTCAATGCAGAAATCCTGAATCTGCCGGGCATCAGCGGTCATGCGGATAAGGATCATCTGACGGCATGGGTGCAGGGAATGAAACAGAAACCAAAACGGATTTTCGTAGTTCATGGACAGGATCAGGTGACGGATAATTTTGCGGCACATTTAAAAGAAGTAGTTGGCGTGGATGCAGTGGCTCCGTACAGCGGGGATATTTATGATCTGCAGCAGAATCTGTGTGTCGTACAGGGCAGTAGAAAACTGGCAGAGAAGCGCAAGACCAAGAAATCTGTCAACACGGTATTTGAGAGACTTCTGGCAGCAGGTCAGCGTCTGCTTGCAGTTATCCATAAAAATAAAGAGATCGCAAATAAAGATATGGCGAAGTTTGCAGATCAGATCAATGCATTGTGTGATAAGTGGGATAGATAGAAAAATTAATTTTTTTGATTTTTTAAGGTAAATTTAAAGTTTTCAGCCTATACTGTTAGTAAAGAAAATAAAATTGTTATTACTTACCACATGCAGAAGAGGGAGCCTTAACTCAGACTGAGATGAAAGAAAAGCAGGATAGGAGTAAACATGCGAATTTTACTGGCAGAGGACGAGCGCGAATTA
>CAKREL010000194.1 GCA_934317205.1 uncultured Eubacterium sp. | reverse complement strand
TTTTCAGCATTGACAACTGCATTGGCGGCAACCATCGGTACCGGTAATATTGTAGGTGTTGCCACAGCCATGGTTTCCGGCGGCCCGGGTGCACTTGTATGGATGTGGATTTCGGCAGCTTTTGGTCTTACGTCAAAATTCAGTGAATGTATGCTTGCCATCAAATACCGCGAGGTAAATGAAAAAGGTGAGATGAGTGGCGGCCCGATGTACACTATGAAAAAAGGATTGAAAAATAAGAAGTTTGGAGCAGTGCTTGCATGGCTCTTTGCATTGTTTGCAGTAGTAGCATCCTTTGGTATCGGAAATATGACTCAGGGTAATTCTATTTCGGGTGCATTAAATACCACATTCCACGTGCCTACATGGCTTACCGGAGTGATCATAACCATTCTTGTACTGGTCATTATCGTAGGCGGGATTAAATCTATATCGAAGGTTTCTTCTGTAGTAGTTCCGGTTATGGCAATTTTTTATGTAATATGTGGAATGATTGTTATTATAGGAAATATAGCAAATGTTCCGGCAGGTATTGTAATGATTTTAAAAATGGCCTTTTCTGTAAAAGCTGTTGGTGGCGGTATGTGCGGTACAATTGTTGCTTCTATGATGAATGCCATGCGGTTTGGTATCGCGAGAGGAGTTTTTTCAAATGAGGCAGGTATGGGTTCCGCAGCAATCACGGCAGCAGCGGCAACGACAGATAATCCGGTACGACAGGGATATATCAATATGACAGGTACTTTCTGGGATACGATCGTGGTATGTACGATCACAGGCCTTGCAATTGCATCTTCCGGTGTACTAGGTATGACAGATGCAAATGGAGAACTTCTCACAGGTTCCGATGTGACAATTGCAGCTTTTAAAACAGTTCTCGGTTCCGGCGGAGGCTGGCTGGTAACCATTGGAATTACTTTGTTTGCGTTTTCAACGATTCTTGGATGGGAGTATCATGGAGAAAAAGCATTTGAATATCTGCTTGGTACACATAAATATAATATGATCTATCGAATTGGATTTGCTCTGGTTGCATATATCGGCTGTACACAGACAATCAGTCTGGTATGGAATTTTTCAGACATTGCAAATGCTCTGATGGCCATTCCAAACTTAATATGCATGTTGATTCTCAGTGGAGAAATCGCACATGATATACGCGAATTTCAATCAGAAATAAAATCTAATCGAAAATAGTTTGATCGTAGTGTCAAAGAATGAAGCAATCAGTAAGAATGCCGAGGGCATTCTTGAATATAGGAGCTATAAGAGCCAGGTGTTAAATAACACATGGCTCTGTTTCTTTCCATGAAGAATTTTTATAAATGAAATGCAGAGCCTTTGAACTGGTTTTACAGGGAATAAAAAAGTTGTAAAAAGCTATTGACAAACAGAACAAAGTCTTGTATAGTAGATAAAGCGTTACGGCGCATCAATTTTATAAAAAAATATGGAGAAATACTCAAGAGGCTGAAGAGGCGCCCCTGCTAAGGGTGTAGGTCGTTCGCGCGGCGCGAGGGTTCAAATCCCTCTTTCTCCGTTATTTTTTTGCCTTAAAAACAGGTTGAAATATAAAATTGAAAATAAAAGAAAAAAGTTGTTGACAAACGCAAATGCTTATGATAGTATATACAAGCTGTCGCGTGAGTGACACGATAAAAAACAAATAACTTCAAAAAAAGTTAAAAAAGTTGTTGACAAACGCAAAAGCTTTTGATAAAATATAAAAGCTGTCGCAAAGACAACGATACAAAGAACTTTGATAACTGAACAGTGAAATAACCTTGAAAGATTCATTGAGAACAGCGAAGCAATTCGCGATTTAA
>CAKREL010000193.1 GCA_934317205.1 uncultured Eubacterium sp. | reverse complement strand
CGGGTTGCAAATCTGCTTGGTGTATATGAGGATTGTTCACCGAATGGATTTTATCAGAGATGGAAACAGAAGAATGCTTTTATGAATGAGCAGGCAGAAGCGTTTGGAATTGGAAGTATTGATAATTTTATGGATGACGTTGAGCAGATTGTGAATCAGCGGCGTGCGGAGAAGGAATGGAAGAATGCGGATGCATGGAAAAATGGAACAGCGGCCTATGGTGCGCGGTATCTGACACCGGCAATGTATCTGGATTATGAGCTGAAGAGTATTCAGCTGGCTTTTGCAACATATAAGGGCGAAATGGTTGGAAATCATAAATGCCATGTTTATACAGAGGATGAAAAACGAGCTTTTTATGAGAATAATCAGGATTTGTTTACCAGATATCATGGTGATCTGTTTTCATATGAGGAAGTGGATCTGATCATTGAAAAGTGGTTGAAAATACATGAGTATCAGGAACTCATAGAAAGTGTAGCAGCAAATACATATTTAAGTGAAACGACCGTAAACGAAATATTGGCACAGGATGTGTCAGATGAAAAATCAGATAATGCAGTACAATGGATGTCAGCGTTTGAAGTTGTTTGGAATCAGATGCAGGTGGAACAGTGCCAGCGAGAAGACAAAAATCGGTCAGAAAAAGCTGAAAGCAGAGCAGGGAACGGTGGTCGTTGCTATTATGTCAGTGCCATGCACGGGGATGATGCAGCGGAAGGAACGATAGAACATCCATGGAAGAGTCTGTATGCCGTAAATCGATTGGATTTACAGCCGGGTGATCAGGTGCTTTTAGAGCGTGGTTCTGTGTTTGAAAATCAGTTTTTGCATCTGAATGTACAAGGAACAAAGGAACAGCCGATTTATATTGGCGCATATGGGGACGGCGCGAGACCTTTGATTCAGACGAATGGTCAGGGTATCTGGTATCAGGATTATGGGGACACGCTTGATTCGCCGACGCATGTGTACAAAGGGTATGTTTCATCTGCGGTATTGTTATATGATTGCGAGTATCTGACGGTGGAGAATCTGGAGATTAGCAATAAAGGGGGCGTATTCGGAGAGACATATTCTGCTCCGCACAAGATGAACCGCACAGGTGTGGCAGGAATTGCGAAGAACCGTGGGACGTTGCATGAAATACACATGAACAATCTGTATATTCATGATGTGGAAGGTAATGTGTATGATAAACATATGAACAATGGCGGTATTTATTTTACCGCTCTGAAGCCGGAATCAGAAGAAAAAACAGGTGTGGCACGATATGAGAATGTCAGCGTCAGAGGATGCCATCTGAAGCGGACGAGTCGTTGGGGAATTGCCGTTGGATACAGTTATAAATGCAAAGAGTTTATGACGGCAGAATTGTCGGATGAGTTGTTTGAACGGTATGGTCATCATAACATTTATATTGCAGATAATTATGTAGAGGAAATCGGTGGTGATGGCATCACAGTGATGTATGCCATGAAACCGCTGGTGGAGTACAATTCCGGTGACAGCTGTGCGTTGGAGATGAATGACCGCTATTATACAGAACCGGAGGATCGGGCAGGAAAAGTGGCGGCAGGAATCTGGCCATGGAAGTGCAAAGATGCGTTACTGACTTATAATGAAATGCGGGATATGCGCCTGAACCAGGATAGTATGGCATGGGATGCAGACTCCGGAGATGGCACACTTTACCAGTATAATTACAGTCGGTTAAATGAAGGCGGCTGCGTCATGTTCTGTCTGGAAGAAGCCATTCATAATGAATTCCGTTATAATGTCAGCGTGGATGATCTGGGAGGGCTGCTCAGTCCGTCGGGCAATCCGGATGCGTGGATCCACCATAATGTATTTT
>CAKREL010000192.1 GCA_934317205.1 uncultured Eubacterium sp. | reverse complement strand
GATCACCTTATCACTCTTCACCAACGTAAGTGCGATGAACTTAAGAAAATGAAAAAATATATGTTACAAAATATGTTTATATAATCATTTGAGGTTGGAATTATATCATATCTTGAAGGAAGGGAGGTTTAAGAATGTCACAGATAATTAAAATGGATACAATAATTTTATACCACGGTTCCCCTAACAAAATAGTAACACCGGTATTTTGCGGGGGAGACGATAAACATGATTATGGTCGTGGATTTTATCTGACAGAAAACATAGATTTAGCAAAAGAATGGGCGGTTTGCCGACCTAATGAACAGAATGGATGGGTTCATAAGTATGAGTTAAATACAGAGAATCTAAAAATTTTTGATTTTCAGGAGAAAGATGTTTTAGCATGGCTTGCAGAGCTTATGAAGCATCGCGATGCAGCGGATTCCAAGCGTTATAGGATGCTTTCTGCAAAGTTTATTGATAAATATGGTATTGATACCGATGCATATGATGTGATAAAGGGATGGCGCGCAAATGCATCATATTTCTACATTGCAAAAGAATTTGTCAGAGATAATATTGATATAGATATTCTTGAAGAATTGCTTTCGTTAGGTGGATTGGGGATTCAGTATTGTATTAAGACAGAAAATGCATATGCAAATTTACGAGAGATAGAAAGTGATTTACTTCAAGTTGAATACAACGAATTTAACAATAAGTATAATCAAAGAGATATTGAAGCAAGAAAAAATATGCGTGATTTAGTAGATTCAGATGCAAATAAAGTTACGAATGTTTTTAGTACATTGTTTTAGAGGTGAGAAAATGGGTGCATATTCAGAAGCGTATCTGGGTGATGTGGTGGAGAATCAAGGCAAATTATTTGATTTTGTGGCACAGTCTTATCCGGATAGTGATACAGAAGATTTTATAAATACGTATATGAAAAGTAAAACCAGAAAAAACATTGATGATGCGATGGCTTATGTTAATACCATGGATGCAAAAGAACTGTGGAAATACTTTTCAGACACAGAAAAATATAAGTTAAAGCATGGGAAAGCAATCGAAGGATTTATGCCTGATTGGATTGGTGAATTTTATGCTTATTATCAGTGGTATTATGATATTCCAAGCGCAGAGGTAATAAATAAAGTACCGGTCGATTTTCTGAGGAAGGCTTATTATGGACTTCATGATTTAGAGCTTGATTTGGCGGTAAAAAAGGTAGGTAAAGTATAAATGAATATAGTTTGTTTTCATAATCCGGATGAGGAAAATGGATACCTAAGTAACTGGTATTTAGGTGAGTTTGAATGTGATGGAATAAGATTTTCATCAATGGAACAGTATATGATGTATCAAAAAGCAAATTGTTTTGGTGATACTAAAATAGCGGAGAAGATCCTTGAAACTACAGATGTTGCACAAATTAAGGCTTTGGGAAGAAAGGTTTCAAATTATAATGAAACAATCTGGAATGGAAAGCGACAGATTGTTGTTTACAATGGTCTTTGTGCAAAATTTCAAAATCCTGAATTGAAATGCAAACTAAAAGCTACAGGAGATGCGGTTTTAGCGGAATGTGCTGTGAGGGATTGCATATGGGGAATTGGGTTGTCGATGACAGAGCCTAAAAGACTGGAAATGGAAAAGTGGAGAGGAAAGAATTTGCTTGGATTTGCACTTATGATGGTGAGAGATGGAATATAAAATGTGAAAAATTTTGATTACTTTTAAGAGCATTCATCCGTGCTTTTAATTATTATTAGGCGTGGGACAATTACTCACGTCTTTTATATTATAAGTGATGAATAGTGGAATCACTCGTTATTAGCGTAAGTCAATTGTGATAGGGTGAATAAAACCAAAAGTTTGGGAACAGCGTAAGTT
>CAKREL010000191.1 GCA_934317205.1 uncultured Eubacterium sp. | reverse complement strand
GGAACATCCCGTTCCGGTTCTACCATCGTTGGTTCCCTGATGCTTGGTATTTCCAGAACCGCTGCAGCAGAATTTACATTCTTTCTTGCAGTGCCGGCCATGTTTGGCGGAAGTGCGATCAAGATTCTGAAATACAGTGGTGGATTTAATTCCGCAGAAGTTGCATTACTTGCAATTGGTATGATCGTAGCATTTGTACTTTCCATTATTGCAATCAAGTTCCTGATGTCTTATATCAAGAAACACGACTTCAAAGTATTTGGATGGTACCGAATCGTACTTGGTATTGCAGTTATCGGATATTTCCTTGCAACCAGATAAATATAAAAAAGAAGGCAGAGTCAAAGTTTTCTCAGGAAGCGATCATCAGCAACCGGGATACATTTGTCTCTGCCTTTTTATAACTTACTAATAGGAATCACAAAAGACTTCTTTTTTTTACAAGTTTTTAAAACTTTTTTGTACAAATACCAGATGAAATAAAATTATTTTAATGCTACAATGAATACAGTTAGTCAGTCTGTAAGAATAACTGACAAAATTGTACTTTCTGAACCTTTTGAAAGACGTATTTTGAAGGAGCATGAGGGTACATCAAATTCATGAGGAGGAAAATTAAGATGGGAGATCAGAAACTGACAGGTCGTGTAACAATCCCGACAGACATTGATGTCGTTCCGGAGACTCTGGAACTGATGAAACGCTGGGGGGCGGATGCCATTCGTGATTGCGATGGAACCGATTATCCGGAAGGATTAAAAGATGTAGATGCAAAAGTGTATTCCACTTATTATACAACAAGAAAGGATAATGAGTGGGCGAAAGCAAATCCAGATGAGATTCAGCAGTGTTACATAATGACAAAATTTTATACTGCAGAAGCAGACAGCTTAACAATTCATCTGATGAGTGGAATTTATCCGGAAATGCTGAAGGTAAACAGTCATGATGATATTAAACGCTGGTGGGAAGTAATTGACCGTACAACCGGTGAAGTAGTAAGCTGCGATAACTGGTCTTATTCTGAAGAAACCGGAGATGTAACTATTCATCCGGCAATTCCGTTCCATGATTATACAGTAAGTTTTCTGGCATATATCATGTGGGATCCGGTCCATATGTACAATGCTGTTGTCAATGACTGGAAAGACGTAGAGCATCAGATTACATTTGATGTACGTCAGCCAAAGACACGTGAATTCAGTATGGAGCGTCTGCGCAAATTCTGCAAGGCAAATCCGCATGTAAATGTCATCCGTTACACTACATTTTTCCATCAGTTTACACTCGTTTTTGACGAACTGGCGAGAGAAAAATATGTTGACTGGTACGGATATTCAGCCAGTGTAAGTCCATACATTCTGGAACAGTTTGAAAAAGAAGTTGGCTACAAATTCCGTCCGGAATATATCATTGATCAGGGATATTTCAATAATCAGTATCGTATCCCATCCAAAGAGTTCAAAGATTTCCAGGCTTTCCAGCGCCGTGAAGTTGCAAAACTTGCAAAAGAGATGGTAGACATTACTCATGAGGAAGGCAAAGAAGCGATGATGTTCCTCGGTGATCATTGGATCGGAACAGAGCCATTCATGGACGAGTTCAAAACAATTGGGCTGGATGCACTGGTAGGAAGTGTTGGAAATGGTTCTACGCTGCGTCTGATCAGCGATGTGGAAGGTGTAAAATACAGAGAAGGAAGATTTTTACCATATTTCTTCCCGGATACATTCCATGAAGGTGGAGATCCGGTAAAAGAAGCAAAAGAAAACTGGGTAACAGCCAGAAGAGCAATTCTTCGTAAACCGATCGATCGTATCGGATACGGCGGATATTTAAAACTTGCCTGCGAATTCCCGGATTTCGTTGATTATATCGAGAGCGTTTGTGATGAGTTCCGTTTA
>CAKREL010000190.1 GCA_934317205.1 uncultured Eubacterium sp. | reverse complement strand
CAGACTGCACGGCTCTTACGAATGGCGTGAAACCGTCACCTCGTCCCCACTTCGCCCTTACGTTATTCAAAGCTTCCACACCGTGATCCTACACCTGACCCTGCAGCCAATTTTACCTACGCTTCCCCAATAAGCACCTTTTTACCTTCAAATGCGATCCCATATGCACAGATATTTTCCTTCAAAATCCCACTATTTTCCAACCCAACAGCATACTCCTTTTCCTTTATCTGCCCAAGCGCTGTCTGCACAGTATCCTCAAGTGTCCGTTCCGTCTTTGGATTTCTTACCTTAAATTCGATGATAAACGCTTTTTCTTTTTTATCCAACGGTTCCAGGACCACATCATAACGCCCAAATCCACTTTCCCTGTTGGACAAAATCTGATATTTATTTTCCAATTCTACGATCAGTCCCAGAACAAATCCATGGTAAAACCGCTCCGGCTCCTGATCTGATTGCTTCTTTCCGGTATCAAAATAACTGAACATTCTCTTGGTAATCCGGTTCATATAACAATTCATAGCTTCCACATCTCCAGAAAGCAGTCCCTTTATAAAATCATTATAATCTTCTGCACCTTCCGCAAACCAGTCATGTACAATATTTTCAAACATCAGCTGTACTTCCCGGTTCGTCAGCGCAAGCGTATAATATTCTCGTCCCGTTCTGGTATCTGTTTCATGATCTGCTATTTTCAGATATCCACTTGCAAGAAGCATACTCCAGATTGCAGTTTCTGAATGATCCAGCTGACTAAATACAACCTGCTCATCAAGCATCGTCCTGAGCATCCCACCCTTTAACAGATTTTCAAAATCCATTTTCAGGTTTCTTCCACTTTCTCTGATCAGACTTCCTACAAAACGATTACTGCTCGTATTCGTCCAATAAGATGCAATCTTTCCGGTTTTCAGGTAATTTAAAATCGACCATGGATTATAAATATCTGAAATTCCACCAAATGTAAATCCATCATACCAGTTCTTTACTTCTTTCTGCTTTTCAGACTTTCCAAACTCTTCAAGTGCATGAAATACCTCCTGCTCCGTAAAACCAAAGCTTGTTGCATATGCATCTGAAGTCGTTGTAATCACAACCAGATTATTCAGATCTGAAAATACCGACTCCTTGCTTACTCTGGTTATTCCAGTCATAATTGCACGCTCAAGAAATGGATTCGTCTTAAAGCTGGCATTAAACAAACTTCTTGTAAATGACACAAGTCTTTCCCAGTATCCCTCAATATAAGCCTCCTGCATCGGTGTATCATATTCATCCAGCAAAATAATTACCTTTTTCCGATAATACCTTGATAAAAAATCTGACATCCGATGCAATGCCATTGTTGCATCGATCTCATCCATCTCCGTGGTAATGCGCTTAAAATATGCCGTTTCTTCATCCGTCAATAATCCACTCTCAAGCAGAAATTGATTCTTATTGTAAATATCCGTCAACAGCTGGCAAATTCTTTTCTTTGCCATCTCATATGTCGGTTCTTTTACATTTGCAAATGACAAACTGATCACCGGCCATGTACCCTGAATCTTATGGTATTTCTCATCTTCCCATATCTTAAGTCCTTCAAAGATTTTACTCTCTTTCGCATGTTTCACTGAAAAAAAATATTCCAGCATACTCATAGTAAGTGTCTTTCCAAAACGCCGCGGTCTTGTAATCAGAGTAACACAGTCTCTATTCTCCCACCATTCTCTGATAAACGCTGTCTTATCCACATAAAACAGATTCTCTCTCCTGATATCCCCAAAATCCTGCTGCCCGATTCCAATTACTCTACGCATTTCCACTCACCTCCATCTATTTTTCCATTTTAACATGCTTCTCTCATCTTGAAAACCACCCAAACACTCCCACCTCACATAAACTTTCCAGCTCCCATCAAATCCAATTTTC
>CAKREL010000189.1 GCA_934317205.1 uncultured Eubacterium sp. | reverse complement strand
CGAGAAAATAACGTAAAACGGAGGATTTCTACTAGATTTCTCTTTGTAGCGAAACTATCGCTTCGACGTGCACCGTCCCCGGAAACATATCTACGCAGCAAATTCTCTCTACTTCATATCCATGTGCCCGCAAAACTTCCAAATCCCGCTGCAGGCTGGTCGGTTTACACGAAATATAAATCATACGATTTACGTCATATTGGATGATTTTTTCCAGTGCTTTTGGATGAATGCCCTCCCGTGGTGGATCCAGCACAATAAAATCCGGTTTTTCCTCAATAGAATCCAGCACTTTCAATACATCTCCGGCAATAAAATCACAGTTATCCAACTGATTTAACTTTGCATTTTCTTTTGCAGCTTCCACGGCTTCTTCTATGATTTCCACGCCAATCACATGCTTTGCTGTCGGCGCAAGGATTTGTGCAATTGTTCCCGTTCCACTGTACAGATCATACACCGTCTTATCCGCTTTTTCATTCAGAGCATCGCCGATATACTCACGAGCAGTCTGATACAACACTTCTGCACCAAGAGAGTTTGTCTGAAAGAAAGAGAATGGCGAAATTCGAAACTTCAATCCCAGCAATTCCTCATAAAAATAATCCTGACCATATAAAATTTCAGTTCCTTCGTTTTTTACCGCATCAGCTACACTGTCATTCTGTGTATGCAGAATACCTGCAATACTTCCATTCAGTTCCAGCGCTAAAAGCTGTTCTTTCCAACCATCTAAAAGTGCTTTTTCTTCCACACTGCTTTCTTCTGCATTAATTTTCTGTGTGGTAGTAATAATATCAACCAGAATTTCTTCTGTCTTTACTGCTTTTCTTACCAGAAGATGGCGTAGATATCCTTCATGCCGCATACGATGATAAAACGGAATGCTTTTTTTTCTAAAATACTCCACAGTTATCCCGAGGATTTTGCGGTAATCATCATCCACGATCTGACATTCATCTACCGTTACGATATCATAAAAACTACCGCGTTTATGCATTCCAAGTGCCAGCGGACCATCTTTTACTTCATCTCCAAAAGTATATTCCATTTTGTTACGATATCCGAACTGACGCGGGCTTCTTCGGATTCCCTCAAAAATATCTTCTGCATTCGGTACAACCGCCCTCATTAATTCCAGTACCTGTCCGGCTTTCAGTTTTAACTGCTCATCATATGGTAATGTCTGATAATTACATCCACCACAGACACCATAATGCGGGCAATTCGCTTCTGTCTGTTCCAGTTTTGATTTTTCCAGTGTTTCTAATAAACGTCCTTCTGCTTTTCCTTTACGTTTCTTGTTGATCATAAAAGAAACTTTCTGTCCCGGAATGGTATTTTTTACGGTTACTTCACTATCCTCTACTTTTACAATTCCCTTATTTGGAAATTTCACTTTTTCTACAATACCTTCGTATATCTGTCCTTTTTTCAAATCGTTTTCCTCACATCTTCTTTTTCTTTATTTTTCTATCTTTTTATGAGGTAGTCACATATCGCGTTTAAAAAACGCCCACTCGCATAAGTGAGTGGGCGTTCCAATACGAATCAACTACCAGTAAAATGGACATTCACAATCCATTTTCGCTATTTGCTTATGAATGCAGTCGCTTCGCAATCCACATTCATAATCCTATTACTTAGTCTTCCTCTTCGTATTCATCATCCTCGTCATCAAAGAAATCATCGTCTTCGAACTCGTCTTCGAATTCATCTTCAAAATCATCCATGTAATCAGGAGCAAAGAACTTATAAATATAATGTGCTGCTACAACAACTGCTGCTACTGCTCCGATGATGGCAAGAATCCAAAGTAATTTTGTCTTTCTTTCCTCATCAATTTTTTTGGAAAATAACTCGTTTAATTTTGCAATACTGATTAAATCATTGTTCATGTCATTCACTCCTTCTAATACATTAATGAT
>CAKREL010000188.1 GCA_934317205.1 uncultured Eubacterium sp. | reverse complement strand
TTTATTTAGGACTAAATCGCTAGAGCCCTTGTATTATAAGGGGTTCTGCCTTGTGTCATTATAATAACACAAGCACCGCCATTTAAAATATTCATCATCGGAATTGGCATACGAATTCCGTACACACCACCAAGATAGCGAAACAGTGGCAGATTCAGTGCTTTGGCACAGGCTTTTGCGCAAGCCATAGAAACAGACAACGTTGCATTTGCCCCCAGATTATACTTATTTTCCGTTCCATCTGTGCAACTCAGAACCTGATCAATCAAAACCTGATTCGCTGCATCTTTTCCAAGCAGCACCGATTTAATCCGATTGTTGACATTGACCACCGCCTGATGCACACCTTTTCCATGATACCGTTTCGAATCTGTATCCCGCAATTCCTTCGCCTCATGTTCCCCGGTACTGGCTCCGGATGGAACGCTGGCCCGCCCGGTAAAAATGTGACCTCCATCCTTCACTTTTACTTCTGTCTCCACCGTTGGATTTCCACGGGAATCCAATATTTCTCTCGCATATACATCCACAATTTCCAGATAAACAGCCATAATATTTCTTTTTCCTTTCCAAAAACAGTTCAATTTTCTCTCTTACATTATCTGCTGTTTTTGGTTCTTTATACGCAAGCAAAAAAATGGAGAAAAATGACTATTTCCGTCATCTTTCTCCATTCTGATTATATAGTTTTTTAATCCATTGTATTTTATTCTTATATCATCTTATAAATGACGAATGATATTAGTGATATAATTCACCTGTTTCTTCATCAATATACCAATATCCGCCTTCCTCATTTCCAAGGCCACCGGAATTGCTGTTACTCTGATTTCCGGAAGAACTGCTGCTGGAAGTATTTCCTGTATTACTGTTAGAACTATTTCCTGTGTTGCCTGTGTTTGTAGAATTGTTGCTTGTATTTCCAGCGTTTGTGGAACTGCTGTTTGGTCTGTTGGAAGAGCTTGAGCTACTGGAATTTGATGAACCGGAAGAAGTATTCTTTTTCTTCTTTACTGCCTGTGAACTGCTAGTATTATTAGTTTCATTACTATCAGATGCTTTTTTCTTTGCAGTTATCTCCTGCTCGTTCTGCTTTTCAGCATCCATTGCCTGCTTCTGAGCCTCTTCTTCCTGCTGCTTTTCTGCCGCCTCGTTGTCAATAGCTGCTGCGCGTTCTGTATAGGATGTGATCAGTCCGTCAATAGTCGTATTTAGCTCATTAAACTTATCTTCTGATACTACACTGTATGTATCATACTCGATCTGGATTGTTTTTTTCAGATCTGTTAACATCGTAACCAATGTGCTTAATTTATCCTTGTCTGTCTCAGCATTGATATCTTCCACACTGTTCATCTTAATCGTATTATTGTAATCATCTTCAAAATACTTGCGCTCAGTTTCAAGCGTAGACTCATATAATTTGATACAATCATTGATGACTCCTTCATGCTTCTGATATTCCGTATAGCTTTCTTCTGTATCTTTCAATACCTGAAGCTTTGCATCTCTGTCACCGGCTTTTTCAAATGCATCTCCCAGATTCTGAATTTCCTCAAGTTTTGCATCAATTTTTTCCTGTCGCTGCGCGTCCTTATGCTTCGCATAAGCTTTCTTTCCAAACATACCGGCCACTGCTGCCACAATTACAATACACACAACCAGAATAATGATCATAACCTCTCGATTTTTTCTTACTTTCATCGTTTTTACCCCTTTTTTGTATGTAACTAAAGTTATTTTTTATCATTATACCAGTTTTTAAACAGAATGAAAACATGCATTTTTTATTTCCCCTAAAAAAATTCTACTTAGATCAGATGGATTTCATTCTCCTCTGCCACATATTTTCCATCATCCATATGTGCTCGTACAAATGGCACTTCTGCTCTGTGACAAAATACATTATGGTGGATCCACGCATCCGGATTGCCCGACGGACTGAGCAGCCCTCCCAGATCATCCACGCTGACA
>CAKREL010000187.1 GCA_934317205.1 uncultured Eubacterium sp. | reverse complement strand
CCATTTTTATGTGGATCATCTGTGTATTGGGAGTCAACTACATGGGCGGACTGGCATTTATCTTCTTTGTGCTTATGATTTTATTTGATATTTTTGTTTATCTGAAAATGTTAAAGAGCACCAGTGGAAAAGAAGCCATCAAGGACGGTATCCAGCAGCTTGCAGCAGGAAATCTGGATTACCGCATCAATACCGAGCACATGTCCGGAGAAAATCTGGAACTGGCAGAAGAAATCAATAAGGTACGCGATGGAGTAGAAAAAGCCGTAGATGCGCAAATGAAAAGTGAACGTCTGAAAACCGACCTGATCACAAACGTATCTCACGATATCAAGACACCATTGACATCCATTATCAACTATGTGGATATATTAAAACGTGAAAATATTCAGGATGAGCGGATTGCCGGTTATATTGAGATTCTGAATCGCAAAGCACTTCGTCTGAAACAGCTGACTGAGGATCTGGTGGAGGCTTCCAAGATCAGTTCCGGAAATATTACCCTGACGATGCAGGAAATTAATCTGAAGCAGCTGATCAAGCAGACAAACGGTGAATTTGAAGAAAAATTTGAAGCAAAGAACCTGGATCTGATCTGTAATCTGCCGGAAGAGCAGATGCTGATCATGGCAGATGGACGTCGGATGTTCCGTGTCATCGAAAACTTGTATAACAATGCGGCAAAATATGCAATGCCGGGCACCAGAGTTTATGTAAACGGAAGTCTAGAAGGGGATAACGTCATTTTTTCCATGAAAAATGTATCCGAGAATCCGCTAAACTTTAAGGCAGATGAGCTGATGGAGCGTTTTGTGCGGGGCGATGTGTCCAGAAGCAGCGAGGGCAGTGGACTTGGTCTGGAAATCGCGCGAAACCTGACTGTTATGCAGAATGGTACTTTTGATCTGTATCTGGACGGTGATCTGTTTAAAGTAACCATTACATTCCAGAAAATTGCCAAAGAAGACTAGTAGATCATTTTCGAAATAACGGAATGTAGAGTTGCAGAGATGCACAGAAGAATATGTCATGCGTTGCATGACGTGCATCTCGCAGCAAGAATGCCGAGGGCATTCTTGAACAAATGAGAGATGAATTCTTTTTTCAGGAAAGCCATGTTGCTGATTATGTCGAAATTTTACGATGAAATTTTCTTGAGCGTTGTCATAATTGTGCTACAATTAATGTAACAGCGATGAAGGAGGATATTATCGTGAAAAAAGTACGATATATGATTTCAGATGCGGCAAATATGATGAAAGTAGAGTCGCATGTGTTGCGTTACTGGGAGGAAGAATTAAATCTGGAAGTTCCACGCAATGAGATGGGACACCGTTACTATACCGAAGAGAATATACAGCAATTTCAGCAGATAAAAAAATGGAAAGAAGAGGGGTATCAGCTCAAAGCCATTAAAATGATGCTGCACAATGAAAATCCGGATTGCAAGGAACTATTACATGAAAATATACCAGGCAGTCACACTGGACAGGAATATGCAACACAGAATGACAAAAGTTCAACAATGGCTGCCTCTGATCAGCTGCCGCAGGTAACAGCAGGTGGACAGGCTCAGCAGACAGAAACGGTAAAGGACATGTCACGATTAGAACAGTTTCAGCTTATGATGAACGATATTGTGCGAAATGCCATTGCAGAAAATAATCAGGCACTTGGACTTGCCGTAGGTGAACAGGTAGGAGAGAAAGTCATCAAAGAAATGAACTATCTCATGCGGGAACAGGAAGATGCCCAGGAAGACCGTTTCCGAAAACTGGACGAGGCCATTCGAAGCCGGCAGATGCAAAAACGTCGCCTGCATCGGGAGAAAAAACAGAAAGCACCGAAAGAGAAAAAATCCCGGGGACATTTTCGAACCGGGGAAAGTACACTATAACTATTGTTTAGGGTAATTTAAAAAGAAGCTGGAAGAAAACTCCAATGCCGGCACGAATGATTTTCTATCTGCGCTGCGCC
>CAKREL010000186.1 GCA_934317205.1 uncultured Eubacterium sp. | reverse complement strand
TTTTCCAAGCTCTGTCACCTTTTCCAGAAAAACAGCTGTTTTTGCTTCTGAAGTCCTGATTTCCTGTTCCAGAAGTTCAGGCATATAGCCATAATTTTCCGCAAATGGCAGATAAAACTGATCCTGTAAAGCGTCCATAACAGCCGCCCTCAGAAATTCTTTTGCCTCCCTGCGCTTACCCAACTGTTCACACGCTGCCGCAGTCTGGATCCTGATATGTAATGCAACCAGAGCATAATGCATGTTGTCACATAGCGCAAGCAATTGTTCGCTTCTTCCGACCACTTTCGTATATGCACCCTGTGCAAGATATACCTGGTTTTCGATCATTTCCATCATCGGTCTGCCTGGTGCCAGAAAATTCACCGAGGAAAGTCTGTGCTCCCGGAAAAGCTCCGGAATCTGTTCCGTCTGTCCTGCCAGAGCATAATAGTAAGCACATGCACTGTCAAACAGTGTTACCCATGTGATATTGTGCCATCGTCTCAGATTACTGCGTCTCTCCGAAATTGTATAGCAAAGATTCAGTTCGGTACAAAGCAAGAGTCTCAATGCAAGGAAATCACAACACAATGCCATATTTTCCTGTCCATTTTCCGCAATGTGCGCATATGTATTTTCCAGCCGGATTTGTGCATCTACAAAATGCCCCTGCATAAATGCTGCCTCCGCACTCATGATCCGTTCTGCGCCCTGTCCATGCCCATTCGTAATCCGATAATAATGCGGCATACAGTCATTCATCTCCTGCAATTCCTTCTCCAGGCTTCCCGGTGTACGGTGAAACATCATCAGTACCGATGGTGAACCAAACGTCCAGCCGCCTTCATTTCGGATACTGATCGCCGGACGCGACATCTGAGCACTGGCGCTGCGGTGGAACTGACTCATTTTAGAAATATCATTATACATGAGAAAACTCATGATCAGATCACATTCTCCCAACAGGTTTCCCCGCTCTTCCTGCGTCATCTTTGGATGCTCCAATATCGATGACATCAGCAATTCTTTTAACTCCATCATCTTCGGCACCTGATGCCATGTAAACATTCTGCGCATCAGCACAAGAATCGCCAGTGGATGCGCTTTTAACACCTCCACCGGACACTGCTCCAGAAGTGCCGTCACTTCCTCCGGTTTCATTGAGGCCAATAAAATTCCCGCATCATTTTGTATCACGCGCAAAACAGCATCATAATTCTGACTTTCCCTGTAAAAACGCAGCGCATGCAGATACATTTTTTGTTCCTCATACCATGCACCATATCGATCCCGGTACATTATCTGCTTTTGCGGAGACAATGATAAAAAAGCACGCTCCGCACATTCCTTCATCATATGGTGAAAGCGAAACGTCTGATGATCTGTCAGGCGACTGACAAAAGCATTATTTTCCGTCAACGCTGCCAGAATTGCTTCTGCATGCGTATTTTGGGTAATATATTTCGCCATCTTAAGCGTAAATTCGTCCGCAAGACCCATAACATTCAAAAATTCCCGCCGCTCTTCGGGCAACGGATCAATCATGGCCGCCGCAAACATTTCATAAATATCTGATTTATTATCCGGCAGCTGTCCATACTTTAAAAAAGCACACAGATTCAGATATACAGCCGAAAACCATCCTTCACTGGTATGGAGCAGTTGTTCGATCTGCCTGTCATTCAATTCCATTCCGCAACGATAGACATAAGCAGAAAGCTCTGTATGATTCAGACACAGGTTTTCCATTGCTATCTGACAGAGCTTTCCTCCAAGCTGTACAACCGCTTCTCCCGGCAAAACGGTTCCCCGGCTGGCAATGATCAAATGCACATTCCCTGGTAACCGTCTGGCCAGATCACGCAAAAATCTCATAACCCGCGCATCCCCCAGCAGATGAAAATCATCAATAAAGATATAATACGGCGTCTCACTCCGCAGCATATAGCAAAGTGTATCCATCAGAAATCCCGCTGATGCCATGTCTGTCGGACAATCATAATCTTCCAGAACTGTCAGACCGGAAAATGC
>CAKREL010000185.1 GCA_934317205.1 uncultured Eubacterium sp. | reverse complement strand
CTCTAGAAGGCAGATTATGGAAAAATATAAATAAGAAATACATAAAAAATTAGCTCAGAGTTCGTGTGTCGAATGCTTGGACATAATATTCAAATAGATTGCGTATATGCCTAGTTTGTAAATCCTGGAGGAGATCACGTTTAGAAGAAGAGTAGTTGCGTTGGTGACCAGGAACTTGAAAATCAAGAATATCATCTTCTGGTGAAATAGTTGTAGAAGGTGAATTATAGTAATCCATTAATATCGACAATAAGTCGTTACAAGGAAGAGTTTTTTTGAACAGAGCATTGACATAATCTTTTGAAATCTTGGATTGATGAAGTAAATCTACAAAGGAAGCTTTTGGATAACCTGTAATATCTTCTGTAATATCTTTTCGTTCCAATATTTCATCTGGAATATGTGTATAGTCGGATATTAACTCGTCATAATGCAAATTAACATATGATGTGAAACCGGTTAAGTTAGACGGCAAAACTTCTGAGATTACGACATCCCAACAGGCTTCGAGAACTGGAATAGTTATTTCTTTAAGCATGGTAATAAAGTTGTCTATGCGAGAAACGAGACCACTGGCGTTTGTAATAGTATGAGCTTGTTTATCAACTAAGATCATGCTTCTATGAGAAGGTTCCAGGTATTCAAATTTGAGTGTCTTGCTTTGCAATGCAGCTGTACATGCATATTTAAGAAAAAAATGGCGCGAAAAGACATTGGGTAAAGAATATACTTTGCTAAGCGTTTTTAAAAAATCATTATTGAGAAGAGATTTTAATGTCAATAAGTTCAGCTGGATGCTAGAACGATCATAGCAAGCTTCTAGTATGCGATAAATATAATCCGAAGTAGCAAATCCATAATACCATTCAGCTGGATAACGGAAAAGAATTTTGCTGCTTCCATTCATTTCAGAGTCAGGAGCAAAATTTTTTTCAAATTCTTTTGGCGTATTATTAGAATTAGGTACATTGTAATTAGAGGTCGGACTATCAGTAACAGCAGTAAAAAAAGAAGTATGCAGATATAATTGACGATAGTACTTGAAAAAATTGCCTGATAAGTTCCGAGTTAAATCACTTCTTATATTGCATATAGAAGTGTCAAGGTTCAAAACTGATTTGGTGGCATAACAATAGTATGCCCAATTTTTAAAGCAAGTGTTTGTTTCAAAGGTGCTGTCATCATTGACTTGGCAAATATCGTTAAGAATTTGATGGGAGTATAATAGGTTTTCTGAATCATCATGATATCTTTTTTTTCTTCTGGTAAAAAAATTATTATGATCTTGGTTATAAGCGATTGAAAATTTTTTTCCATCTAATGCCTTTTGTAATTCCAATTCGTTTTTGAAAGATAAAGAGTATTTTTTTTGGTTACTTTCGTTAGTGAATGATAGAAAACTATGAATGATTAAATGATTTTTAAGTGCTTCTTTGAATAAAAAGAAGATATTATAGTTGTAGATTCCTTTTTTGTCGGTAGGAGGGTTTCCATCTAATGGATGTAGAGTGTCATAATCGAAAAATAATTGGCAGCAACCTGGATTATCCAGAAATTTTGTGTAATTACCACAATATTTAAAGATTTTGTCGAAGAGCTTGTCAAATAGCTTTTCGAGCTTTTTGAGATCATTCGAGGGAGCTTTCTGGAAATCGCTATATTCCTCTGAATTTTTTATATCCTTGATTAATTCGTCTATATCAATCCAGAATAGATACTTTAATTTACCTCTGATATCATCATAGGCATTTTTAGAGATGGGGGTTTTGTACTGTTTTTTGATTGATTTCATAATTTCTCCTAAAATGATTATTATTAAAAGATTAAATGGATATTTATATTAAATAATAATCATAAATAATAAAAAAGTCAATAAAATATGAATTTGTTTTGATTATCAATGAGCGTATGATTAAGCATAAGACATGGCCGTGTTGATTAAATAAAGAAAAGTTACTTTCAGGATTGAATGAAGCGAAAGGAATGGTGAAAAAATGAAGGTTGATATTTTAAGAAGCTTAGTAGATGAAAATGAGAAAACATACCCATTGAATTTACCGATACAGCAGGAAGCAAAAGCGTATACGCCTATGCAAATCACACCGAATGAACAGGAGTCCACGCTGGCTGTACAAATGAATAATGAAGCAGAACAGGCACTGC
>CAKREL010000184.1 GCA_934317205.1 uncultured Eubacterium sp. | reverse complement strand
CTGCGGTCGGAAAATCCTTCATCCAATGTTTTTCGAAGTTTGCGCACCGCATCCTCATTGTGCGCTCCATCCAGATAAAAATCAGGTTCTGCGCCAAGCTGTTCCATACGGCCATGCCACGTTGTGTGCGCCAGTCCGTGCTGAATGGTCTCTTTTGTGATCTTCGGATATTTTTTCTGTAAAATCTGTAACACGTTCAGAACGCAGACTGCATTTTCTACCTGAAATGCACCGCAGAGAGACAGATTTATGTGCAGTTCTTGCTGCTGATTTTTCCATACAAAGCCATATCTGCCATTTTTCTGCGTGATCTTCTGCGCCTGATCTGTTTTCGCCACGATCAGCTCTGACTGCATCTCTCTTGCTTTTTTCTCAATCTGCGCAAACGCTTCCGGCTTCTGCTCCATAGTAACTACCGGAACCTGCTGCTTGATGATACCACTCTTTACCCTTGCAATCTCTCCTAATGAATTTCCAAGAAAGCGGATATGATCCATACTGATGGATGTCAGAACACTTACTAATGGTCGTTTGATCAGATTTGTAGCATCTGTCTCTCCACCCATACCGACTTCCAGCAAGGCGATATCACATTGTTCCTCATAAAACCACAAAAATGCAACCGCAGTCTCCACCTCAAACCGGGTTGGATGCGGCTTTCCCTGACTCGTCAGCTTGTCACATGCTTCTTTCACTTTTGTAAAAAGCTGCACTAATCGGTCTTTTTCTATATTAATGCCATTCATCTGGAATTCATCTTCATAGGCAAATACATCCGGCGTGCAAAATCTGCCAACTTTATAACCAGACTCTGTCAACACCTGCGACAACATGGCTCCTACGGATCCTTTTCCATTTGTTCCTCCGATATGCACCAGAGAAATCTCATCCTGCACATTTCCAAGCTCTGCCATCAGATTCTGAATACTGGTCAGACCCAGCTGACTGCCGTATTTCTTTGTTTTTTCCAGGAAATCCATTGCTTCTATATAATTCATTGTCTTTTCCATACTCCTTTTTCTGTCACCAGATATTCCATAGGCAGATCATTTTCTTCTGTTGGCAGGTGATTCGCCACCTGCAGTTCATAAGCCACTCCTAGTTTTACACAATCTGTTTTTCCTTCAAAAAAGCGGTCATAGTAGCCTTTGCCATAGCCCATGCGGTTACCCTGACGGTCAAAAGCTACTCCCGGCACAAACACCAGAGCTTCTTCCCAGTCCACCGGATTTGTCTCCACTGGTTCCATTACATGAAATGTACCTTCCTTCAGTTGTGAAAAACTACTGATTTCAAAATATCGCATTGTATCTCCAAATACTTTTGGAAACACAATTCGTTTCTGCTGCCGCCAGCCTTCTTCTATCACCGGACGGATATCCACTTCATTTCCAAGTGGCGCATACGCCAATATTCTTTCTGCCTGCTGAAACAAATTACTTGAGATGATGTTCTGGCAGATTCGATCTGATTTTTCTTTTACTTCCATCTCGCTCATTTTATTTCGCAGTATCTTGTACTGTTTTCTGATTTCTTTCTTTTCCATCATTTACCATTTCTGTACCATATCGTTTTTCGTAAAGCGAACATTCGCAATCCGCTTTACATGTCGCTAAATTATTAGTCAACCGTCTTTTGCATATTCCGCTAATTATAACGCAAATACGGCATAATATCAATTTGTTTTGATATTATGCCGTATTTATTTTTCCGTATTCATTTGATTAACAAGCGTCAATCGCCAAATTTTATCTCAGTCGAGAAGACTCCCACTTCTGCAAGTGGTGAGTAAAAACAAGTCTTTCTCAGTGGGAGTACAATCTCCGACTGAGATAAACGCTCCGCGTGGATGTGCAGTGATTCTGAAAAGAATATGTCAGCTTTCGCTGACCAGAATCACGCACCAAGTCTCACGTGCGTTCGACTTGAAATGTTATTTCAGTTTCTTCAATGGACCTTCATGCTCTTCCATTCTTCCGCCTGGAATCGCATTTTCATATCCCATTTTTTTTAATTTTTTTGCTGCCTTTTTCGGTTCATTATCATAGCTTCCAACGATATAAATCTTTTTCTTCTTATCCAAAACACGTTTTTCAATCAGTTCTAACTGCGTCATTGGAATATTGATGCTTCCGCTGATATACCCGCGTTTATATACATCTTTGGCACGAAT
>CAKREL010000183.1 GCA_934317205.1 uncultured Eubacterium sp. | reverse complement strand
ACAGGTTCTTTATTAGCACTGATCCTGTGTGCAGTATTTGTGTTACCATTATGTTTTATTTATGCAGAGATGACAACCATGCTGCCGTATGCAGGTGGTGAAAATGTCTGGGTTTCCAATGCATTTGGATGGAACACCGGATGGGTCTGCTGTTGGTTTGTGCTGTTACTTTATGTTATGGCGATGCCTACTGTATCTTACGGCATAGCAAGTATGATCGGATATCTTCATCCGATTACTTCCGGACAGACAAAGCTGGTTGCAGCAATCATTCTTGTTGTATGGTTTTTCCTGACCAATAAAGAATTAAAATTTATCGCAAAACTGCAGAGTATTTTGTTTTGGGCAACGTTGATTGTTTCACTGGTAGCATCTGTAATCTTTATTTGCAGCGGCTCCTGGAGTTTTTCTAATTTCAGAGGGAATCTGTTTCCGTCCGGTGGAAAGGGATTCTCAGCAGCCATTGCGTTGCTGATCATGAAATTTATCGGATTTGATTTGATTCCGCAGTTGTCCGAGGAGGCAAACTTCCCGAAAAAGAAAATGTGGAAAGCATTTGTTGGTTCTCTTGGGTTTACAGTATTGATCTATGGAATGGCTGTTGTCGGTGTCGGTGGAATTATTTCGCAGGACTGGGTGCTTCAGACAGATATCGTAGATCCGCGTGTTGCTGATATGATCGATATGCATTGGCTTGGTATTGTAATTGTTATTATGGGAACAGGAACCTGTCTGACCACATTGTCCGGATTCTGGATGTGTGCGTCCCGTACTTTGTTTGGAGCTGCAAAGCAGGCACAGTTTACGAAGAAGCTGGCAAAAGTAAACAAACATGGACAGCCATTTCTGGCAAATATCATCGTTGGTATTTTATCTATTTACTTTACAGTATTTGCACCGGATGCATGGGTTAATTATATTTATACGATTTACGGATTGACAGCCGGAGTTGTATATCTGCTTGTTGCACTGTCATTCCTGAAACTGCGTCGTTCTCATCCGGAATGGGAACGTCCGTATAAATTGCGCATTCCGTGGTTTTTTGGTATAGCATCTATCATTTTCTGCGTGTACGTTATTTATGTGACGATTACAACGATGGATCGGAATGCATGGATTGTTCTTATTATTTATATTGTACTCGGAATTCCTTTCTGGGCTTACGCAAAAGTAATGCAGAAAAAAGAACCGGAGAACTGGAAAGAAGTAATTACAAATCCGGATACAGAAGAACAGAGAAAAAATAGATAGTTTCATATAGTAAAAAGGGACTCTGACTTATGTGACAGGTATGTTGCATGGGTCAGGGTTCTTTTTGCAGTGAGTATGATTGCAAACAGTGATTTTTACCAACACGGATAATTCGGGAAAAAAGGACTGGAAAAAGAGTGGAAAACGTGGCACAATAGAATTGATGAAAAACATAGTATGAAAGGAATTAAAGCATAAAATGGAACAGTGTAAGATTGCAAATATGTATGATTTAAATGAGACAATCGCAAAAGAATATATGGAAACTGCAGAGTATCCGTGGGAACTTTTGGACGGACTTTCTGATTATATCAAAAGACTGGGTGCCACTCTGGATCCGGAGAAATATGAGAAACGTGGTGAAGATGTGTGGGTAGCCAAAAGTGCAAAAGTTGCACCGACGGCATTCCTTGGAAGCCCTCTGATCATTGACGAGGAAGCAGAAGTTCGTCATTGCGCATTTATCCGTGGTTCAGCCATTGTTGGAAAAGGTGCAGTGGTAGGAAATTCTACAGAGTTAAAAAATGTCATTCTGTTTAACAAAGTACAGGTTCCGCATTACAACTATGTGGGCGATTCCATCCTTGGATACAAAGCGCATATGGGTGCAGGATCCATTACTTCAAATGTCAAGTCTGATAAAACATTGGTTGTCGTACGTGATGGCAAAGAGGAAATTGCTACCGGCAGAAAGAAATTTGGTGCAATGCTTGGAAATAATGTAGAAGTAGGATGTAATTCTGTATTAAATCCTGGTACAGTAATCTGCCCGGAGAGCAATGTATATCCGTTATCTGCAGTTCGTGGCGTTGTACCTGCACATTCTATTTATAAAAATCGTAACGAAGTTGTAGAAAAGCAGTAATTAGTCACGACTCATTTGTGCTATTTTTGATACATGAGAAATTTTGTAAAAAAAATGTCGGAAAAGACTTTACGAATGATGAAAA
>CAKREL010000182.1 GCA_934317205.1 uncultured Eubacterium sp. | reverse complement strand
ATTTCCAATGTTGTATGCGAAGGGGCCAATCGCCGAAAGGAAGGATTTATAATGAGATCCGGACTTGGTTCAGGGGCGAACAGCTTTTGAATTGTCATGTGAAAACGTGGAGCGCTATTCATAGGAGTCCAAATGGATTCCGATGGATAGCGCTCTTAATGTTTTATAATGGATTGGGAAAAAATTAAGGAGGGGTAAATGCTATGGAAAAATTAATTATCACTGCATGTATTTGTGGAGCTGAGGTTACAAAAGAGCACAACCCGGCAGTTCCATACACAGTAGAAGAAATTGCAAAAGAAGCAAAAAGCGCTTATGATGCAGGAGCTTCTATTATCCATCTTCATGTAAGAGATGATGACGGAACACCGACACAGAGCAAAGAACGTTTCGAAGCTTGCATGAATGCAATCAAAGAAGTATGTCCGGACGTAATCATCCAGCCGTCAACCGGTGGAGCTGTTGGTATGAGCAATGAGGAACGTCTTGCTCCGACTACTTTAAGACCGGAAATGGCAACACTTGACTGTGGAACATGTAACTTTGGTGGTGATGAGATCTTTGTTAACACAGAGAACATGATCATTGATTTTGCAAACACAATGAATGAGTACGGAATCAAACCTGAAATCGAAGTATTTGATAAAGGTATGATCGATATGGCTATTCGTCTTAATAAAAAAGGATATATCAAAGCACCAATGCATTTCGATTTTGTAATGGGTGTAAACGGTGGTATTTCCGGCGAACCGAGAGATCTGCTTTTTATGGCAAACAGTATTCCGGCAGGCTCCACATGGACCGTATCAGGTGTCGGCAGATTTGAATACCCGATGGTAACAATGGGAATTCTCATGGGCGGACATGTAAGAGTTGGTTTCGAAGACAACGTATATATTGAAAAAGGCAAACTTGCAACATCCAACGGGGAGATGGTTGAAAAGGTTGTAAGAATTGCAAAAGAGCTTGGCAGACCGGTAGCAACTCCGGCAGAAGCTAGAGAAATCTTAGGTTTAAAATAATCTGAGATTATCCCAAAAAAGTGTTCAGGTTTCACTTATCTCAGACCTGACGTTAGTAATGATGTAAAAGGGATTCGGTTATGAAAATGTTAAAAACCCTGACATACGATTGCAAAGAAACTGGATCCTTTTACAAATAAAAGCGTGAACAATAACATAAGTCATTATAAATGATTTATGGTGCACATTATAATAAGGAAAGAATTTTTTTAGGAGGAGTAAACAATGGGAAAATTAGTAGGCGACAAATATGGTATTCATCGTGTAATTGAGCCGCAGGGAGTTCTGACACAGGCAGCTCAGAAAATCGATAACGACATGACAAAAAAATATTCTAACGAGATTATCTGTGATGTTATTTCTCTGAATATCGACTCTGCTTCCTTCACACAGATCGAAGAGGCATGTGGTGGAGACACAGAGAAAATCAAAGAGATGATTCTTGGAATCGTTAACGAGCGTGGTAAAATGCAGAACCCTGTAACAGGATCCGGCGGAATGTTCATCGGTAAAGTTGCTTACATTGGCGAAGACTTAGATCTGGATATCAAAGTTGGCGACAAGATTGCTTCCTTAGTATCTCTGTCTATGACACCACTGAAAATTGATGAGATCATTGAAATTCATCCGGAAATCGACCGTGTTGATATCAAAGGACAGGCTGTATTATTCGAGAGCGCATTATATGCAAAACTTCCGGATGACATCAGCGAGCCGCTTGCACTGGCAGCATTAGACGTAGCTGGAGCACCTGCTCAGACAGCAAAATTAGTAAAACCGGGTCAGAGCGTTCTGGTTCTCGGTGGCGCTGGAAAATCCGGTACACTGGTTTGCTACGAAGCTATGAAACGTGTTGGACCGACAGGTCGTGTTGTAGCTATGGATTACAGCCAGGATGGTGTAGATGAGTTATTAAAACTTGGTGTTTGCCACAAAGCATTCCAGGCAAGTGCTGCACTTCCGGTAGATGTTTTAGAGAAAGCTTTAGCAGCTAATGATGGCAAAGAGTACGATGTAGCTATCTGCTGTGTAAACGTAAATAACTGTGAAATGTCCGCAATCCTTCCAGTTCACGATGGTGGTATTGTATACTTCTTCTCCATGGCTACAAGCTTTACAAAAGCAGCTCTTGGTGCAGAGGGTGTTGGTAAAGACGTTGATATGATCATCGGTAATGGATATACAAAAGGCCA
>CAKREL010000181.1 GCA_934317205.1 uncultured Eubacterium sp. | reverse complement strand
CGTATTGGACCGTGGGCGCATGGAGAGGCACGAAATGGTGGTTTTCCGGACTGGCTGCTGAAAAAAGGATATAAATTGCGCAGCGATGATCCGGATTACCTGGCATTGGTGGAACGTTTCTGGAAGAAAATTTATAAAGAAGTGGCAGGAACACATTGCATTCTTGGTATTCAGGTTGAAAATGAATATGGTCATGTGGGTGGTTTACGAGGTGCTGCCGGGGAGCAACATATGCGTACGCTAACAAAATTGGCAAAAACGATTGGTTTTGAAGCACCTTATTGGACAGCGACCGGATGGGGCGGTGCGGTACTTGGTGATCTGACACCGGTTATGGGCGGTTATTGTGATGCCCCATGGGATGCTTCTTTAAAACAGCTTCCGCCAAACAAAAATTATCTGTTTTCAACGGTGCGAAATGATGGAAATATTGGCAGTGATTATGCGCCGGGCATGGAATTGTCATTTGATAAAGATGCGTATCCGTATCTGACCGCAGAACTTGGTGGCGGTGTGCAGGTGACACATCATCGCAGACCACGGGTGGCAGCAGAAGATATCGGAGCGATGTCAGTATGCAAACTTGGAAGTGGTTGTAACCTGTTAGGCTATTATATGTATCACGGTGGGACAAATCCGAAAGGAAAATTCAGTAGCTTACAGGAATCGACGGCGGTGGGTTCCTTTTGCGATGTCCCTGAACTTTCCTATGATTTTCAGGCACCGATCCGGGAATATGGTCAGATTTCAGAGACAGCAAAAGAATTGAAACTTCTTTCCATGTTTGCACATGATTATGGGGATACATTTTGCAATATGCAGCCACAGTTTGCGGGGAATGACTGTGAGAGTACCTCAGTTCATACCGGAGATTTTCAGGATGCAGAAGATTTATCTGCATTTCGTATGATTACGCGCAGAAGCGGTGATCAAGGTTATTTGTTTGTAAATAATTATCAACGTGGCTATGAGATGGCAGAGCATAAAGATGTGATGTTGCGTGTTCAGACAGCAGATGGAGAAATACGTTTCCCAAAACAGGATATTAAAAATGGAGCTTACTTCTTTTATCCGTTTAATTTTCCGCTGTCAGATGACGTGACATTACGTTGGATTAATCAGACACCATTATGCAATATCAACCAGAAACTATGGTTTTTCTATGGAATTGACAAAATGCAGTATGAGGCAGATGAAAAACTGTCTGGCCAAGTGCTTATCAGTATGGATCGAACCTGGGCAAAATGTGCATGGCGCATGAAAAAATATCCAAATATATTGTTTTTCAGTGCGTTACCTATTTTGGAAACAGAAAATGGGATAGAGGTAATTTGTCGCAGTGATCGTGCACAGAAAAACTGCTGGATAATCATGGATGCGACTGTGGAAGATGCTAAAACGTGGATTGACAATGGGTGGAAAAAACCAGATATCATTCCGGATTTCTTACATGTGGAAGGTGATGCATCCACAATTTGCGTGCTGAGTCATGATCTGGCGGCAGCAGACAATCAGATTGTCGCGTCATTTACACATACAGATGTAAATAACTGCATTATACGGAAAGAAAAAAATGTTTTTCAGAGAGCAGAAAAAACAGATTTTTCCGAGGCAGAAGCATGTGCGATTGACGATACTGGCAAAGATTATCAGGAATATGTGATTCGAATTTCCTATGACAAAGCATATGATGCAGCAAAAGAAAATATCTTTCTTCGGATTGATTTTCAGGCAGATCAGGCAGAACTTTACCTGAATGGTGAGAAAATTGCGGATCAGTATTACATTGGTGATGTCTGGGAAGTCAGTCTGAAACGATTTGATTTTCCAACGGAATTGATACTACGGTTGTATCCACTGGAGGAAGATGATAAGATATATCTGGAAACGCAGCCGAATTATGTAAATGGAAGATGTTGCGGTTTAAAGGATATCCGTTGCGTGTATGAATGTAAAGAAAAGTTGTAATAGTTGAAGAAAAAGAGAATGTCCTCTGTTTGAATTGCGATAAGCAATGAGCAGGGGACGTTTGTCTGTAAATCTGCCTCTTGGAAAACATCAGCATTTTTGTTATAATGCAACTACTGGATTTTTGAAATAAGGCTACCGCAATCCCACTGGCTTTAGACGGTGGGTTAAGGTAGCCAAAAATCAGAAATTATTGTATACTCATGGCATGGGAACATGGAAATCTAAAAACAGACACAAATACCTATTACAATA
>CAKREL010000180.1 GCA_934317205.1 uncultured Eubacterium sp. | reverse complement strand
CAGTTATCAATTTTTTCATGATCAGTTACATATGGATAGGAAGTACTGATGATGTTTTCCAGATCATCACTTTCTCTTGCAACGATCAGATCTTTTAAATCTATGGCACCATAAAAATGATCCATATCGTCAATTACATAAACGGTAGAAATGTTATCATTTTCGCCCGCCTGTGCCACCAGTTCACGCATAGCCTGGCGGATAGTCAGATCTTTTTTGATAGCAACAAAGTTTGTTGTCATCATACTTCCGATTTCATCCTCATCATAGGAGAGGATCAGTCGGATGTCATGACTGGAATCTGCATCCAGAAGTTTTACAATTTTTTCCTTGGCGGATGCTTCCATCTGCTCCAGTATATCTACCGCATCATCAGAATCCATGAAGGATACGATTTTTGCAGCCTGGTTGATGCTGAGTTCAGATAGATACTGGGTAGGTGTCTCCAGATAGGAAAAAATTTCCGCAAGCCGTCTGGCTCCAAGCACCGGATACAGTTTTTTGCGCTGTTGTGGTGACAGCAGTTCTAATGCATCAGCAATATCTCTTTCATGATAATCATTCAGCCGGTCCAAAAGGATCTCATTTTTTAATGGGCTCTGAATGATTTTCAGCAATTCTTCAGCATAGTTTGGTCTTTTTAATGTTTTTTTCATCTCATTTCCTCCTGACAGCCCTCAGATCCAGTTGAAATCTTTTTAAAATGAAAGGAAGAATCCATCTGTATTTCTAAAAAAGGGCATAAAAAATCACCGCTTTACGAAATTCCGAAAGCAAACGTTACAGTTACGACTGTGCAGTATAGGAATCCTCTGTGCGGTGGGAGTAATATTCAATTGGAAATGAAAATGCAGGGATCAGTGCATTACATGGAACAGCTGCATATTCAGTTTCCATTGTCTGCCACCGCAGATCATACTTCGTCCTGTACTATCACAATTGTCCATGATCACACCTCCTGTAAAAAAGTAAAGCGGACATTCGCAGTCCGCTTTCGCTACTTGCTCATGAACGCAGTTGCTTTGCGTTCAAATTGTTAGAAAGGCTGTGCCTTTAAAACTTTGGTCAGTTTAATACGAAAACATGGATTCGTCAATAGAAAAACAGAAATTTACTAAATTATTACAATAAGTTTTACTTATTGTGTTCATAAAAAATATACACAGAATTCTGAAAAAATATATTGTGCAAGATATATAATATATGGTAATATGTAAACATAAGAGTGCAAAATAAAAAGCAGGAGGATTACGACAATGGAAAAATTATTAATTTTAAATCCGGGTTCTACTTCTACAAAAATTGCATATTACGAAGATGAAAAGCAGATTTTTGTAGAGAGCATTTCCCATTCCGCAGATGAGATCGCAAAATACGATCTGATCGTAGATCAGTATGAGTTCCGTAAAGATATGATCATGGAAGTTCTGAAAGAGAAAAATGTAAAACTGGAGGATCTGACAGGTATCGTTGCCCGTGGTGGATTACTTCCGCCTCTGAAAGCTGGTGCTTACCGTGTAAATGATGATATGGTATGGCAGCTGAAAAATAAACCGGCTATGGAGCATGCTTCCAACCTTGGTGCTGTTATTGCAGATGCAATTGCAAAACCACTTGGAATTCCGGCTTTTATTTATGACGGTGTAACTGTTGACGAGATGATGCCGATCTTGAAGATCACAGGTCTGAAAGAAATCAGTAGAAAAGGTATCGGTCACAACCTGAATACAAGAGCAGCAGCAATGAAATATGCGCGTGAGAACGGTAAAGAGTATAAAGATTGCAAACTGATCGTAGTACATCTGGGTGGTGGTATTTCCGTAACCTTACAGTATGGTGGAAAAATTGCAGATATCATCAATGATGAGGATGGTCCGTTTGCTCCGGAGCGTTCAGGTGCACTTCCGGTTCAGTCTCTGATCAAATACTTTGGTGAGAGTGGCATGACTACAAAAGAGATGCTCAAGAAAATGAAGAGCCGCGGTGGTCTTGTAGCACATCTTGGTGTAAACGACAGCCGTGAAGTTGAGAAAATGATTGAGAATGGCGATGAGCATGCAAAACTGATCTATGATGCGATGGCTTTAAACGTAGCACGCAAGATTGGTGAGGAGGCTGCAACTGTTGCCGGGGATGTAGAAGCAATCATCCTGACTGGTGGAATTGCATATTCTGAGTATTTTACAAACGAAGTAAAGAAAAACGCAGAGTGGATTGCTCCGGTTATCGTATATCCGGGTGAGAATGAGATGGAATCTCTGGCACTTGGCGGACTTCGTGT
>CAKREL010000179.1 GCA_934317205.1 uncultured Eubacterium sp. | reverse complement strand
GCACTTTTTGATGACGCGCGTCTGGTGGCCGATCACAGGGAGTTTACGACCTATACCGGATACTTGGACGGGGAGAAGGTCAGCGTGACTTCTACGGGCATTGGAGGGCCTTCTGCGGCCATTGCAATGGAAGAGCTGGTGCGCTGCGGTGCGGAAGTATTTATTCGTGTCGGAACATGCGGCGGTATCCAGACAGATGTCAAAAGCGGAGACCTGGTGATCGCCACGGGAGCAATCCGCATGGAGGGAACGAGCCGGGAGTATGCACCGATCGAATTTCCGGCGGTAGCTGATTATCATATCGTGCAGAAACTGGAAGAAGCAGCGAAAGCAAATGGATATTCCTGCCATATCGGTGTCGTTCAGTGCAAGGATTCTTTTTACGGTCAGCATGAGCCGGAAAAAATGCCGGTAAGTTATGAACTGACACAGAAGTGGGAGGCATGGAAACGGCTGGGCTGCCTGGCTTCGGAGATGGAATCAGCAGCATTGTTCGTGGTGGCAAGCTACCTGCATGTAAGAATCGGTTCCATTTTCCTTGTGGTAGCGAATCAGGAGCGGGAAAAACTGCATCTGGAAAATCCGGTGGCGCATGACACTCAGGCAGCGATCAAGACGGCAGTGGATGCGATTCGGTTCATGATAAAAGATACAAAGGCATGAAAAGAATGATGTATAGCACAGAAAAAAATGGTGAAAGTAGTGTGGGCGGATTGATCCTGGCAGCAGGATTGTCCACCCGCATGGGACAGTCCAAACCCCTGACAAAGTTTCTGGATAAAAAATTGATTGACCAGACAATAAAAACGATGCAGGAAGCCGGGATAGATAATATACAGATCGTAACAGGTTTCGAACATGAACAGGTCGAAGCTTATCTGCAGGACAATTATTCGTCAGACCACATTCATACGATCTGGAATCCAAATTACGGAAATGGAAGTATTCTGACATCGATCAAAACAGGTTTGCCGAAACTTGCAGCTTGCGAGAGTGTATTTATCCAGCTGGTAGATTTACCCTGTATAATGTCGGAGACTTATCAAAAACTATTGGAAGCAATGCTTGTGAACGAGAAAAAAGCAGTCATTCCAACGGTGGACGGACATCGCGGACACCCGGCATTGATCCGTATGGATTTGCTGGCAGACATTCTCACTTATGAAGGAAGTGCCGGCGGTGGCGGCCTGCGAGGATTTTGGAAGCAGCTTGGCGGCGACATGATGGAACTTCCGGTGGAAGATCGTGGCTGCATTATGGATACTGATACAAAAGAACAACTGCAGGAAGCAGAAAACTACATGAGACATTGACTTATCTCAGCCTGAGCTGAGAGTCCCACTTCTATAAGTGGCGAATCATAACAAGCATATTGGGAGCGGAAAAATGCAGGAAATAAAAAAACTGTTAGAAGATATAAAACAGACCGGAGAGGGAACTCTCGAATTAAAAATAGAAGGTGGCGTCTATGAGCGGCGATTTTACAGACCGGAACGATTGATCATTCTCGGTGGAGGCCATGTGGGACAGGCTATCAGCAAATTTGCGTCTGCAGTGGGCTTTTACGTCATTGTAGTGGATGACAGACCTTCTTTTGCAAATCGCAGCTGTTTTCCGGATGCGGAAGAAATTTATTGCGAAGAATTTGAAAAAGCGATCGACCAGATTCAGATTGGAGAAAATGATTATATCACTATTGTCACAAGAGGACATCGGTTTGATCTGACCTGTCTGAGAAAAGTGCTTGCGGGCATTTTTCCACGCTACTTAGGTATGATGGGATCCAAACGGCGGGTGACGGGCATGATTGATCTGTTGCAGGAGGAAGGAAATTCTCCGGAAACAGTAGCTCAGATCCATATGCCAATTGGATTAAATATCGGGGCGCTTACCGTTCCGGAAATCGCCATTTCCATTGTGGCAGAACTTATCGAGGAGCGCCGGAAAGGGACTCCCCGGCGTTCCCACAGTCAGCTGCTGACCTGCACGGATACAGATCCTAAGGTGATTGAAATGATGGGAGACTCCTCCGTAGGAAAAGCCATGCTGCTGGTATACGATACCACCGGATCGACACCGGTGAAATCAGGTGCCATGATGATGGTAAACAGCAATCTGCAGACAGCAGGAACCATTGGCGGAGGCTGTACCGAAAATGAAGTTCTGCGGGAAGCTTTCCGTATGATCGGCACCGGAGAAGAAAAAGTCTTTACGCTCGATATGAGCAACGAAGTGGCAGCAGACCGGGGCATGGTGTGCGGGGGACGGATGCTGGTCTATGTGGC
>CAKREL010000178.1 GCA_934317205.1 uncultured Eubacterium sp. | reverse complement strand
AGAGATGGCGTTAAAATCCTTGGTAACGGTGAACTGACAAAGAAACTTACAGTTCAGGCAAACGCTTTCAGTGCATCAGCAAAAGAGAAAATTGAGGCACTTGGCGGAAATGCAGAGGTGATCTAATGCTTGAAACAGTCCGTAACGCATTTAAACTCAAGGAAATCAGAAGTCGTATCATTTATACTCTGCTTATGTTAGTAGTAGTACGAATCGGTACACAGCTTCCGATTCCGGGAGTAAATGGAAGCTATTTCTCAGAATGGTTTTCAGGAAACTCAGGCAGCGCTTTCGGATTTTTTGATGCAATTACCGGCGGTTCTTTCGAGAAGATGTCGGTATTTGCATTAAATATTACTCCATATATTACATCTTCTATCATTATCCAGCTTTTAACGATTGCTATTCCAAAACTGGAAGAGTTGCAGAAAGATGGAGAAGAAGGTCGTAAAAAAATGACTGCGATCACGCGTTATCTTACAGTTGCACTTGCATTAATGGAATCCCTGGCTATGGCGATTGGATTCGGTAAAAGTGGTCTTCTTCTGGAGTATAATGCATTAAACATCATTACTGCTGTTGTAACATTAACAGCTGGATCCACAGTTATCATGTGGATTGGTGAGAGAATTACGGAGAATGGTGTTGGAAATGGTATTTCCATTGTATTGACAATCAATATTATCTCCAGAATTCCGCAGGATCTTACATTATTATTTGAACAGTTTGTAAAAGGAAAAGAAATTGCATTCCAGGTACTGAACCTTGCAATTATTATTGCAATTATCGTTGCGGTAACTGTACTGACTGTGACATTACAGGGAGCTGAGCGGAGAATTCCTGTTCAGTATTCCAGAAAAGTACAGGGAAGAAAGCAGATTGGTGGACAATCTTCCTATATTCCATTAAAAGTGAATACAGCCGGAGTTATTCCAATCATCTTTGCACAGTCCCTGTTCATGTTCCCACTGATCATCATGCAGCTGCTTGGTAAATCAGGTGGAAATGGAATTGGCGGTACAATTCTTAAAATGTTAAATCAGTCCAACTGGTGCGATTTCAATGAACCGATTTACTCTATTGGATTAATTGTATATATTGTATTAGTTATTGCATTCGCATATTTCTATACATCTATCACATTTAATCCGTTGGAAATTGCAGACAATATGAAAAAACAGGGAGGATTTATCCCGGGCATCCGTCCAGGTAAACCGACCAGTGACTATCTGACAAAAATCTTAAACTACATCATCTTTATCGGTGCCGTAGGCCTGGTAATTGTTGCAGTTATTCCAATCTTCTTTGAAGGAGCATTTAATGCATCTATTTCATTTGGTGGAACATCTCTGATCATCATCGTTGGTGTTATCATCGAGACCTTAAAGCAGATTGAATCCCGGATGTTAGTTCGGAATTATAAAGGATTTTTAAACGATTAATGTACAGTTGGAGATACTTGAACTACAGGTATCTCCAATTGTGTTTTACGTTATTTATCTTAGTCGAGAAGACTGCCACTTCTGCAAGTGGTGAACAACAAATATAAAAAGCAATCTATCCTGTAAAACGTAGAGAGAGCGATAAGGGACAGTTCGGAAATCGGAGGAGAAAAAGATGAAAATAATTATGCTAGGGGCACCAGGTGCCGGAAAAGGAACACAGGCAAAGAAAATTTCAGACAAATTTGATATTCCGCATATTTCCACAGGAGATATTTTCCGTGCAAATATCAAAAATGGTACAGAACTTGGTAAGAAAGCCAAAACATACATGGATGAGGGACTTTTGGTTCCGGATGAACTGACATGTGATTTGGTCGTTGATCGTATTTCACAGGATGACTGCAAAAATGGATTTATCCTGGATGGTTTTCCAAGAACAATTCCGCAGGCAGAGTGCCTGACAGATGCATTGAACGAGCGTAATGAAAAAATGGATTACGCCATCAATGTAGATGTTCCTGATGAGAATATTGTAAACAGAATGTCTGGAAGAAGAGCATGCTTAAACTGTGGTGCAACATACCATATTGTTAATATTCCGACAAAGAAACCGGGTATCTGTGACCGCTGTGGAGAGCCGGTAGTTCTTCGTGATGATGACAAACCAGAGACAGTAAAAAAACGTCTGGATGTATATCATGCACAGACAAAACCTCTGATCGACTATTACGGAAATCAGGGAATCTTAAAGACAGTAGATGGAACTTTGCCAATGGAAACTGTTTTTGAGGAAATTGTGAAAATGTTAGAAGCTTAAGGCTCCAGAATGGAGGATGAGATGTCAGTAAC
>CAKREL010000177.1 GCA_934317205.1 uncultured Eubacterium sp. | reverse complement strand
GTTCTGCAAGGATATCCGTCTACAAACTGATGAGGAGCCCACCAGTTACCAACCTCATGCGGATTTGTCGGATCAGAGATATCTACGATACGCATGATCATACCTTCGAAACGCTCGGATTCGCAGGAAAGATATACGTAAGGACCTCCGTTGTACATAAAACGATGAACACCTATGGAGTGAGGTACTCCGCAATCCCAGTATCCTAAATATTTCGGATTCTCCGGATCTTCTTTCAGGCTCCAGATCTGGATACCAGCCTGACATTTCATATTCATAAGTTCGCTCTGCTCTACTAATGCACCCGGTCCTGAACCAGCGGTCATTGCACAGATCAGAAGATCGTCTGCTACCTGAATCTTTGGTGTAGAGGTAGTCGGATATTCTTCCGGATCTAACAACTGCAGATGCTTTACAAATCTGGTATGTTCCGGATCTGTAATATCAGCAATCAGTACTCCGTTCTGTGAACCGCCAAAGCAGGAACCATACAGATAGTATTTGCCTTCTGCGGTTTTATAAACCTGCATCTGGAAAACGCCGCTTTTACCATTCCAAGGATTGAAATCGAGAACTTCCAGGTTTTTAATATAACCGTTGTTTCCCGGTCCCTTGGCATAAAATTTGTCTGCCATTATTCTGCCTCCTTTTTTCTTGATATTTTTATTCTAATCGAATCTTTTTCATACGTCAAATACAAAAAAAGCGGCTCTGTTATAACCATATTGTTATATCTAACTCCATTTATACATACGGATTACTTTTTTCAAAAGTGATACAAAACGATTAATAGCAGGGTCCTGATTTTCATTGATCCATACAACACTTAAAGGATGGGTAGATTCCAGATTCAGATATGCAAATCCCGGATTATCCAATGCACGGCTCCAACTATCTGTAACGGCTACGCCAAGACCACACTGCACGCCCATGATCATTGCATCTGTACTGTGAACCGGTTGGATCTTCGGTGTGAAACCATATGGTTTGCAGACGCTTCGAATCAGATCCGTCACATAATCATTGTCCTCTCCGGCAACCGCCAGAAATTCTTCCTCACGAAAATCGTAAGGAGTAAGCACACGGTCATATTTGGGTGTATTTGCCGTACTATATATCAAAACTCTCGGCAAGTCTGCTACTTTTGCATGCATGATCCCCTGGATATTTAAAATCTTAGGTTCAATAGTAATAATCACATCCTCTTTTCCGCTTTGCAAAGCTTCCTGAGAACTGCGGGGCTCGTAGCTATTTACTTCAACCTTTACATTTGGATACTCTTTGGAAAAATCTTGTAATACCGGCAAAAGGATTTCAGAAATATCCCAGTTATTTAAAACACCAAAATGCAATACCTGTTTTTTATTTTCCAGAGATAATTTTGCTCTCAATTTCAGGTCAAATAATTCGCCGCGATACCGTTCAAAAAAATCATAAAACATTTCGCCATTTGTCGTCAGTACTATACCCCTGTTTAATCGTTCAAACAATGGACAGCCAAGTTCCTGCTCCAATGCCAATATCTGTCGGCTAATAGCAGGCTGTGACACAAATAACTCCTGAGCCGCCTTTGAAAAACTCATATTTCTGGCTGCTGCCAGAAAGTATTCTATCTGTAAATCATTCATAATTTATCTCAAATGGGTTATATATAAAGCAACAATGATTATAAGAGCAATACCTGCCAAGATACGAGGCAGAAGCATTTTGCTTTCCATTACTTCAGATTCTGACTTTGAATCTGCTGCTTTTTCCCACTCCTCACTTTTATCATTTCTCCATTGTCATATCCTGTATTATAATATAATTTTCCAGTAAAAAAAAGCCGGAAACTGATGAACTCCAGTTTCCGGCTCAAAGCTACCGACGGGAATCGAACCCGTGACCTCCTCACTACCAATGAGGTGCGCTACCTACTGTGCCACGGCAGCCTGTTCAGCAATCGCTGACCTGTACACTATACAATATTTCCCTGATCATGTCAATACTTTTCCTAATGTGTCTTTTTTATCAAAAAACATGAATTATCTGATTTTTCAAACACTTCCACTGCTTTTTTATTTTTTCAAAAAAACTATTGACATTTTTGCCATTTATTTTTATACTCAGCCTTGTAATCACATACGGGGAGCTTATGTACTAGGCTGAGAGGAAGTTCAGAACTTCGACCCACGAACCTGATTTGGATAATGCCAACGTAGGAATGTATAAGGAATGAAAGATTTAAGAGATACATTACCACGTATCTCTTTTTTTGCGTAATAGCACACTTTCTGATTTTTCCAAATTAAGGGACAAAACTAAATAAAGTAAAGTTGAGAGTGAACACACAAGAGTT
>CAKREL010000176.1 GCA_934317205.1 uncultured Eubacterium sp. | reverse complement strand
GGACAAGACGGTAGGGCAATTTTCGTTATCGAAGTGAGCATAGCCCGACTGCGGGAGTGTGTTTGAGCCAACAGCTGTTTTTGCTGTTGGTGAGTTCACGGGAGCAGTCGATAATGGGCGGCGCAACGAAGATAGAAAATTGTCCGTGTCTGTCCTGGATGTTTTTCTTTTATTCCTTACATTAAGTATGCGAACGGTAGTATTTTGTAGTACGTTGCCGATACAGCATCAGCAATCCGCGCACGCACAGTTCGCTGGCCATAGCAATCCACATTCCGGTGAGACCGAGATGTCTGACCAAGATTAATGCCAGTCCGATACGCACGATCCATATGCTGCCCAGGTTCATCAGGCTTGGCACGAAAGTGTCTCCTGTTCCGCGTAATGCTCCGGCAGCCACGATAGAGACACCGAAAAGTGGCTCTGCGAGCAATTCAATGCGAAGGACATGAACAGCCATTGCCTGCACAGTTGTATCCGGAGTCAGAAGCCGGAAGACCAGCGGACAGGCAAACATCATGATCGCACCGGTGCAGCCCATGAAAATAGCGCCCATAGCAATGCTGATATTACCATAGCGTTTGGCAGTTTTGACTTCTCTGGCACCGATACTTCGTCCAACCAATGTAGTTGCCGCCATGCCGAGACCATATCCTGGCATATAGCACAAACTTTCCGCTGTGATAGCGAAAGAGTTGGCAGCAATGGAAGCAGCTCCCAGTGGTGCAATGATTCTGGTGGACATAACCATAGCACTGTTCATAGCAATTTCCTGTACCGCTACAGGCATTCCAATCTGGAAGGCTTTGCGCAGGATATTGCGGTCATATGGATGCTTATCCGTGCGTCTTAGATGCAGCCGCTTGTTGGAAATGCAGCAGCGCCATGCCATCATCAGACTGATAAGAGCGCACGCCAGCGCGGTTCCGATACCGGCTCCGAGAACTCCAAAACGCGGAATAAACAAAGAGTTGAATATTACATCCAGAATGCACATGATAGCATTTAATACACTTGGTGTTACCATGTCGCCGCTACATTGTAAAAATGCTGATGTCAAGGAATTTAACTGCGAAAATGGAATCATCAGCGCATATACAAAAAAGTATGCTGTTGCATCTGGACAGATTGTCGGGTCACCACCTAATGCAATTGGCAAGGGGTGACTGAGAAGAAGTGCGCTTAAGGATAAAAGTCCGGAAATGGTCAGGGCACTGATCAGTCCGTGACGGATGACATTTCGGGCTTCCATATCCTTATTGGCACCGATGTGATGTGCTACCTGCACAGAAAATCCGGCAGAAATTGCAGACAAAACGCCATTGTACAGCCAGGTCATGGCAACGACTAAGCCAATGGCAGCAGATGCAGATGCACCGAGAGCACCGACCATAGCAGAATCAATGTACTGCATGGCGATCGTTGTGATCTGCGTTAAAATTGCGGGCAGACTTAATTGCCAGACTTGTTTTACTTCTGGCTTTAGTTCTGCCCAGTTAAAAGACAGTTTCCCCATATACATTACTCCCCTACATCTTACAGTAACTGAATACCACCCTTTTTCAGTTCTGCTTCCATTTCTTCTGGCCAGAGAGAACACTGTACCTCTCCGATATGTGCTTTTCGGAGGAAGAACATACAAATACGTGATTGACCAATACCTCCGCCCATAGTATACGGAAGTTTTTTCTCCAAAATTGCTTTCTGGAACGGAAGTTCTGCTCTCTCCGGGCATCCGGCTTTGTCCAACTGCTCTTTCAGAGAAACTTCATCTACACGGATACCCATGGAGGAAAGTTCCAGTGCGATGTCAAGAACCGGGTAGTAAACAACGATATCTGCATTCAGAGACCAGTCATCATAATCCGGTGCGCGGCCGTCATGCGGTTCACCGCATTCCAGCTCATCACCAATCTGCATGATGCAGACAGCGCCTTTTGCCTGAGCAATATAATATTCACGCTCCTTCGGAGTATTATCCGGGAACATTTCTTCTAATTCGTGTGTTGTTACAAAAAATATTTCTTTTGGCAGGATTTCATGGATATAGTCATACTGAATGGACATGTATTTTTCTGTCTTGCGCAATACTTTGTAAACCTGACGAACAGTTTCTTTTAAAGTATCCAGATTTCGCTGGTTTTTATCAATGACTTTTTCCCAGTCCCACTGATCTACAAAAATAGAATGAATGTTGTCTGTCACTTCATCACGGCGGATAGCATTCATATCAGTGTAAAGTCCGGAACCAACTTCGAAATCGTATTTGTCTAATGCGTAACGTTTCCATTTTGCCAGAGAATGTACAACTTCTCCGATACGTCCGTCCTGCTCTGCAATGTCAAAACTTA
>CAKREL010000175.1 GCA_934317205.1 uncultured Eubacterium sp. | reverse complement strand
GATACAAACGGAGAAGAAACTGTAAGCTATAAAGACGAAGGTGATGCAACCACAGGATTAGGAGCATTACTGGCAGGTCTTAAGCTGTAATCTTGCTTGATTAAACAGGCAAAACAGACGAAAAAAGAAAACATCCCCTATCCCATCTGCTCCGTAGTCGCTGTATTTAAGATGCTCGTCCGCATCTTAAACACGCTCCCAAGCCGCATCTGGGATAGGGGATATTTTCTTTTTTCTGACTGTGCAAATCTGCAGTTGGGAACCATCTTCTGTAATGAAACTTTCTTCTGGAGATTTCATAAATATTTATTGACTTTTATGTTACATTATGTATATACTAATTGCTTAGTAACCATTACTATATTATAATGAGATAGCGTAAAATGACAGATTCTATGATCTTACATCTAGAAGACTTAGAAAAACGCTATTTTTCTTATTTTTTTAATACACTAATATTATCAGGAGACATCTATGACCAATTGTATTGCTGTCGGACTCGGTGGTTTTATCGGTGCAACACTCCGCTATCTTATCGGATTAATTCCCGTCTGTGAAACCACCCTGTTTCCCGTCAAAACATTTTTTATCAATATCACTGGCTGCATTGCTATCGCTCTCGTTGCTTTGCTTGCCTCAAAAGGCTCTCTTCCAAATCCAAAGCTTGTTCTTTTCTTAAAGACTGGAATTTGTGGCGGATTTACTACATTTTCCACTTTCGCACTGGAATCGACAACGCTGATAAAGAGTGGACATCCGAAGGTGGCTTTTCTTTACATGATACTAAGCGTTCTTGTAGGAGTAGGTACAATTTTTGCAACAGAGTTAGTTCTGAAATGATATTTTTACACACAACAATTCTATTTGAATCGAATCCAATAAGACTTAGTGCATAATTCTAGCAGCATTAATTTCTGATTTACTTCTGGAGCGGCAAACAGAAAAAGAAAAAAGAGAGTAGGGTTAAATATTTATCCTACTCTCTTTTTTCTTTTTCGTCCCTCATTCCAATATATCAGGAGTTATTTTTCTGCATTAATTGTCTTTTGGAACGCCTTTACATCTTTTGCGATTTCCCCACTCATAAGTAACATACAAATCAGATTCGGTATTGCCATCAAGGCATTGGCAATATCAGAGAAGTTCCATACCAATTCTAATGTCTGGGTTGCTCCGGTATAAACTACAAGTGAGAAAACAATTCGATAGATCATATTCCATTTATGGGTTCCCATTAAATATTCAAAGGCTTTTTCTCCGTGGTATTCCCATCCAAGTATTGTGGAAAATGCAAATAAAGCAATGCCGATTGTTACAAGATAGCCACCGACCTTTCCAAGTACAGTGGAAAAAGCTGCAATTGTTAAGTCAGAACCTACATAAAGCTGACCTGTTGCCGGGTCAATCTGTCCAAGTACACCGGAACTTGCAATAGCAAGACCTGTGATCGTACAGACAACGATAGTATCCCAGAAGGTTCCTGTCATATTGATGTATGCCTGCCTTACCGGATTATCTGTTGTTGCCGCTGCTGCTGTAATTGCGGCTGATCCCATTCCCGCTTCATTTGAGAAGCAGCCTCGTGCCACACCGTAACGTGCTGCATTCATCATGGATGCCACGATATTTCCACACAAAGCACCACCTACTGCTTTCACACTAAATGCCATTTTAAATATCATAACGATTCCTTCTGGAAGATTATGTATATTTCCAAAAATTACAATAATTCCGGCAACCACATAAAAAATAGCCATAACTGGAACTACTACGGAAGAAACTTTAGAAATGGTCTTAATTCCTCCAATAATAATTAAAAGTGCAAGTACTGTGATCACAACACCAACGGTAGTTACTGACACACCAAAGGTTGCGTGAACAGATGTCGCAATGGAGTTTCCCTGTGTCATATTTCCGATACCAAAAGAAGCAATTACTGCAAACAGGGCAAATAGCCAGCCAAGTACTGCACCCAGCTTTTTATTTTTCAACCCTTTTTTCATAGTATACATTGGTCCTCCGGACATTTCGCCTTTTTCGTTGACCTCTCTGTATTTAATGGCTAACATACATTCGGAAAATTTAGAAGAAAGTCCAAAACAGGCAGAAATCCACATCCATACTAAAGCTCCCGCTCCACCGGAAACCATAGCAGTTGCAACACCTACAATATTACCGGTTCCGATTGTTGCCGCAAGAGCGGTTGTAAGTGCCGAAAACGGAGAAACGTCTCCTGTTCCACGACTCTTTGTTCTTGCCTCTTTGCTCAAAGTCTTTTTTAATGCCCACGGAAGGTTTCTCCATGTCAGGAAGTTACAACGAACCGTTAAAAGTACTCCTGTTCCGACTAAAAGAACTAACATGACTGGTCC
>CAKREL010000174.1 GCA_934317205.1 uncultured Eubacterium sp. | reverse complement strand
CCTCCTTGAGCTAATACTCTGAAATCCGTTTCCTGAAAATCTGTATAACATGATTTCTCTTTATTTTTTCTTTCGGCATATCTTTCTTCACAATAAACCGTGATGTTGTGAACCGCCCTTTTTTCGTTGTGAAGCAGTCTGAAAATGCTTTTCAGACTGTCGCAGTGCTCCTCAAATATTGTTGCAAGCAACATATTTTCATCGCTACCTGCGCAAAAAAAGCACTACATATTTCTGTAATTTACAAAATACATAGTGCCAATTTATTTCTTTATTCTACCTGCATCATAATGCTAAGGATTACTTCCTCATTTCCCTGCTCCAAAGATATATCTCCCATATACATTCTGGCAACCCGGCGAATGTTATTCAAACCCATTCCATGTTCCCTCCCAGATTTGGTTGTTTCTGGCAAATCGCTATCACCAAAATTAAGCTGACCCCCAAAACTGTTTTTTATGGTTATCATAAAGATACTGTTTTTCCGAAAAGAAGAAATACTGATATACGGATCATCTCCACTTACATTTTCCATACAGTTATTCAAGGCATTATTCATGATCACACTCAGATCAAATGCATTTAACTTCGTATTCTGCGGATAATGAAAATCCGACAGAAACCGAATCTGCCTTTCTTTTGCTTCTCTTTGCTTTTCCATCAAAATGACATCAATTACCGGACTTCCTGTCTTTATTTCCGGAGATACCTCGTCCCATTCATTTTTCAGATGTTCCAAGTATTCTGTAGCATCATCCATATTATTATGTGCCACCAGATGTTCCAGTGTCTGTATATGATTTCCCATATCATGGCGCATGGAGCGGATATCCCGATACAACTTTTCGACTTCCTCGATATGCTTTTTCATGTCACTGATCTGATTTAATACCAGCTCTTGTCCCCGCTGTTCTTCCTGCATCTCTTTCCAGTTTTGAAACATTACAATCACAACAAGAATAGCAACTATGGAAATCAGATAGTGTAAAAAGCTTAAAGCTCCATAAAATCCATATGTATCAATCAAGTTCTTTCCAGTATCTCTTTCGTATATCATGAGATAATATTGTAAAATGCCATACCCAGTGACGCCTACAAGCGAAGGTATAATAAGCATTACCATCTCTTTGACGCTCATTTCATCTTTTTTGTATATATACGCTTTATTGATCAGTCCTATTGCAACCGCAATAAAAGCAATACAAAGTACAATATCCAAAACTCTGGTTCCAACATATAGTCCGTATTGCAGCCACACTTTTTCTGCACCCATATTCCGAAATACAAGTGCTTTTGTAACAAGATCATCAAGTCTGGCTGCCATTGCAACCGTTAACCATCGGATAGAAAAGAACGTAATTGCAAGAAATATTTTCTGATATATATTTCTTCTGTCCTCTACATACATTGCAAGAAACGCTGCTATAACTCCAATCAGATATGCGGAAAAATTATCAATCTGTGGCGGAATCATATATAAAACAAGCATAATCGTAATATAAACAATACTGACTGCCACAGCCCCTTTTTTCTTTTTTATATAGGGACAAACAAATTTTCCAAAATAGATTCCTGTAATCATAAGGAGTGCAATAACAGAAATTTTCGATGTAACCATCCAGCATTTTTCTACCAAACTCATCCGATTTCTTTTCCTTTCCTCTGATTATATTTCAAATATTGTTTTACAAACTCAGAATAATTCTGTTTTGCAATCAATGCAGTTCCATTTTCCATCGTCACACAATTTGCATCATATTTCTGAACATATTTGAAATGTACGAGGTAGGCTCTGTGTGTACGAAAAAAATCTGCTCCCGCAATTTCACTCAGTTCCTGCAATTTTCCATAATATTCAATATTCGTATCCCGTGTATGGATAATGACTTTTCGATTATATACCTCAGCATACACAATATCCTTCAAAAACACTTTCATATGGCTTCCTCCGGACTGCACCATCATGTATTTTTCATCCGATTGATTTTCAGAATATTTTTCAATGCTTCTGACTGCACGTTTCACAACTTCCTCAAATTTTTCATCTGAAAATGGTTTCACCAGATAATGAAATGCTGCAACATCAAATGCCTGAAAAACATACTCCTCCACAGCAGTTACAAATATCAATACCATTCTTTCATTTTTCTGACGCAGAATCCTTGCCGTTTCCATTCCATCCATTCCTGGCATCTGAATATCTAAAAATAGAATATCCGGCTCACAACCACTTGCAATCAATTCATCACCAGATAAATATTTTTCTATTACTGCATCCGGTAATAATTTCTTTATTTTTTCTTCTAATATCAATCCTATAGACTTTTCATCATCGCAGATTGCTATTTGCATCTTGTCACTTCCTTACTTACATACAATTATATTTATTATATCGGAAAAAGTCTTTTAATAGCCAGCCGCCATGTTG
>CAKREL010000173.1 GCA_934317205.1 uncultured Eubacterium sp. | reverse complement strand
CACCCAATCGCTATGAGCCAGGGTCTTACATTCGCTATCCGTGAGGGTGGTAGAACTGTAGGTTCAGGAAGAGTTGCAACTATCATCGAGTAATCGCTGATAAACCGCATAAATAAAGAATTTTCAGACCTTCGAGGGTTCGCCCTCGGAGGTCTTTTTTCTGTCTGAAAATGGTTTTTGACCTTATTGTGACCCTAATTTAGAGCAAAAAATGAGCTTTGACCCTACAAATGACATAAAAATCTCAGAAGGAAGATCTAAGGATAGGAGATTTACAGATAGGATATTAAGGGTACAGGGGATAAAATACTTTGACATACACGTAGATGTGTGTTAATGTGAATACAGAAAAAGGTGCTACCGATAGATGGTTAGCCCACATATTTTTTGATTACAAGAGTAATCGTTCAGTTTGTGAGTCTGGGGCGGTTACTTTTGTGGTTTATTACTATCTTTACCGAATGTGTATCCGGCACAAAAGCAGGTGATGCCGAAGCCAACTACTGCAATGAAATCCATGATACTCATTGGCTTAGCCCTCTTTTCCAATTCTTCCTGTAAAAGGTTTCTATGTAATCAGAGGGGTGCTGAGTGCCGGTGGCACTCGTTTAGCACCGACCGTAACGGAGTGTAGACCACAGTCCCTCTGGTGAAGGACTAACCGCCTACCGTTATGGTAGCACACATGTCCCGATTGTAGCATCCTGTAATTATGAGGGCAACACGGAAAAGTTGAAAACGTCGAAAAATAAAAAACGTTATAGAAACTTTAAATAATGTTCAAATACAATTAGATACTTTAGTTAAAGAAACTCATAAAGCAATTATAGATACTCGAGTAGCATTTGAAAAAACAGATAAGGATAATATTAAGTTTTGGAAAGGATAGCGACATGCGAAAAAAAAGTGCATTATTTTTGATTTGTTGTCTTATTATATGTTTAGTAGGGTGTGGTGAAAAAATAAAAACAGAACATTCACAGAAGAATTCTCAAGTAGAATTAACAAGTAGACAGAAGAAAATATTAAAGGAAGCGGGATTATCTGCCAATTATGATGATTTGTTATCTTCACAGAGGATTGCAATCAAAAGAATTGAGGAGTTATATAAGTATTTAGATAGTGAATATGATGAAGAATTTATTTATGAAGGTTATATCGCGCCAAACTCGCTACAAGATGAACAATTAATAGTTTATCCCCAAGGACTAACAGAAAGTGATATTGTAACAGTAACGGTTTCTAAGATAGGTGATAAAGAGATTATAACTGATGATTATTTGAATCTATTATTAAGAGATGATTATGAATCATATATAAAAAATATTATAGTAAAATTAGTTAATTCAGAAAATGTAAAAGTATATTCAGAGATAACTGAAGTTAAAGATAAGAATAATTCGGAATATGATAACAATGTTTCTGCAATGAATAAAATCTTTATTCTCAACACAGATGATAATAAAGAAATGCTTGACAAGCTTAATAAGAAATACAAAGAAAGTTTAGAATCTCATAAACTGTATAGTGTTAATAAGTTTTATATAATGGAAGAAAATGCATTTGAAAAAATAACCAAGTATAATTATGATGAGTACTTGAATGATGATAATATAGTAGCAAAATTTAGATGTAGTTTATCTGAATAAAAAAATTGGATTGTTAAATAATAAATGTAAAGCAGAAATAAAAATGATTTTTGATTCTGTTGGAGTTATAGATGTAAAAAGAAGTAAAAACGTATCTATAAAAGTAGCTAATTTAAAGCAAATTGAAACAAAAATAAAAAGTGTGTCTAATAGAATGTGATATATAGTAGCTGAAAATAATTTCAATAATTGGAGATTATATATTGTAATAGCTAGATTTACAAGAATTATAATATAGAACATTGTTAAATATTATTTTGGGGAGTAAATGAAAAATTTCTACTCCCCGGTTATGGCAATTTCCAGTACAATGGGCCTGCGAATGGCAATGCCAATTACAATCCGTATGGCAATGCTCAGTATGGTGCCGGATATAATGGTAATTATAAAAATAGCTAATTATTATTTATATAGAAGAGACGCAATATAGAAGAAAAACAATAATATAATACGTATAGATCTATAATATGGCTGGGGTATTTATCGGCTGCTGATAATAGTTGACTACGACAATAAAAATGTCGTGGTCAACTATATTTTTATGTATGGGACTTAAAATGATAAAAAAGACTAAACCTGATTTAGTGATCTGTTGCATTTACATATTTGCTGAAAATAGCCAATTCCTGCAATGTGTCCTGTAAAAAACACCCGAAAAACACTACTATATTAGCAGAAAGGAGGAAACAGATATGGATCAGAAAAAGGTAGGTTCATTTCTAAGAAATCTGAGAAAGGAAAAACAGCTTACCCAGGAACAACTTGCAGAGCAATTTGGAGTAACCAATCGCAGTGTATCAAGGTG
>CAKREL010000172.1 GCA_934317205.1 uncultured Eubacterium sp. | reverse complement strand
GCACCTGCGAAAGCTCCGCCTCGATGCTTTCGATATTCCGCTTCACCTCGTCGATGTCCACCAGCTCCTCCTCCTCAAAGGTATCCACATACCGGGGGATGTTCAGGTTGTAGTCGTTCTCGCGGATTTCTGCGCGGGAGGCACGGTAGCTATACTTGTCCACCTTGGCCTCGCGCGCCTCGTAGGTGCTGACGATGCGGGCAATATCGCTGTCCCGCAGGAGATTCTGGTTCTTGCCCTTTTCGTAATTGCCCTCGCCGGAGGCGTCGATGAACAGGACGTCGTCGCAGGTGCGGCTCTTTTTGAACACCAGAATGCAGGCGGGGATGCCCGTGCCGTAGAACAAGTTTGCGGGCAGGCCGATGACCGCGTCCAGCAGGTTCATTTCAATCAGCTGCCTGCGAATCTTGCCCTCGCTGGCACCGCGAAAGAGCACGCCGTGGGGCAGGACGACGGCCATGCGCCCGTTCTCCGCATCCAGACTGTTAAGCATGTGGAGCACGAAGGCATAGTCGCCCTTGGAGGAGGGCGGAACGCCCCAGTCAAACCGATGGTGCTCGTCCAGAGAAGCGGACATTTTTTCCTGCTTCTTTCCTTTTTCATCCAGACCAGCCTTGGCGAGGAAGCCGCTGTCCCATTTGTCCAGACTGAAGGGGGGATTGGCGACCACCACCTGGAACTTCATGAGCTTGTCGTCCTCGAGGTTCTGCGGATTGGAGAGCGTGTCGCCCTGCCAAATGCGGGCGTCATCCACGCCGTGGAGGAACATGTTCATCGTGCAGAGCGCCCAGGTCTGGGCGTTCAGCTCCTGACCATAGACGGCAACCTTGCCGCTGGGCACCTTTTTGTAGGCCTTGAGCAGCAGGCCGCCGCTTCCGCAGGTGGGGTCGTAGATGCGGTCGTTTTCCCGCGGCTTGACGAGCGAGGCCACCAGCTCGGATACCTGGCTTGGCGTGAAGAACTCGCCGCCCTTTTTGCCTGCGTCGGAGGCAAAGTTGGCGATCATGTACTCATAAGCGTCGCCGATGATGTCCGCGGAGCCGAGCTGGCCGGGACGAAGATCGAGGTCGTGGAAGTCTTCCAGCAGGTTGCGGAGTGTCGCGTTCTTTTCCTTGACGTCGCCGAAGTCAACCTGGGAGTTGAAGTCGATGGCGCGGAACACGTTGCGCAGCTTTCCACTGTTGTGATCCTCGATGTGGGAAAGGGCGACGTTGATCTTCTGGCCGATCTCTGTATCCGTGCGGTTTTCGTACAGATAATCGAAGGTGGATTCCCTGTCGAGGGAGAACCGCTCCCGGCTCATGGCGCGCTCGACGCGCCGTTCGTCACCGTCGTACTGCTCCATGTACAGGGCGCGTCTTTCGAGGGTGACGTCGCTCAGGTATTTCACGAACAGCATGGAAAGGATGTAGTCCTTGTAGCGGGAACTGTCGATTTTTCCCCGGAAGCTGTCGCAGGCCTTCCAGAGAACGCGTTCGATATCGTTGCGGGTCGTCATGGTGCATACCTCATTTCATGGTCGAATGTACATTGCGGATCAGCAGATCGTAGTAGCGCTCCTTCTCTGCCGACAACTGGCGAAGCAGCGCCGTCTCCTTTTTCGCCAGCAGATGCAGTTCGGCGATTTTCTGCTGCTGGAGGATGGACAGCGGGGGAATTTCAAATTCGGAAAAGAATCTGGCGTTGATGGCGCCCAGCATGTTGCTGCTGGTGTTTTCATAAATGGCTTTCCTGATCTTCGGCGTGTTGATCAGCCAGACCAGATATCCGGGCAGGAGCCTGCTTCGATCAACACGGATGATGACGAAGTTTGATGAAACGACCATGCCGGCGGATGCTTCGTCGATGAGAACAGCGGTGTACGGCGAGGTCAGGCGGATGATGACGTCGCCGATCTGTGTCAGGTACTCCGGTGATAACTGCTCCGCAGCGTCAAAACCATCCAGCTGTTCCATGTCGATGTATCCGTTTGGGTGGATGGCGCGAAAGCTCAGTAGGGGATACCGCATCTTGACGGGGGCGCCTTTGCGCGCCTGTTTTCTGGATAAAACCAGCCCGCTTCGGACGGTTGCCAGTTCGCCTAACTTCATGGGTTCACCTCGATTTGTCATGGACGATAAATAACAGGTATGGACCTTTAAAATCCTTTTCGCTGATGGCAGTATAACATGAAATCTCCATTTCGTCAACAAGAAATTTGTCACGATGAAAAAATGACATAGAACGACGTCCTATCAATCCATCGGATTCGTTTCTGGCTCAGATTTACATCGGTTCAATTTATTAAACCGGATCGAGCGGGTAGTATTCCCCGACCGATCCGGTTTGAAATCTTTACGCAATCATCCCAAAGAACCTCAGTGCATCTTCAATCGCCTTTTCCTTATCCGGCGGGCAGATCAGCATCTTTGCGCTCTCGGACTTCGCTTTGTTGTAGCATTCGCGCTCGATAATCCC
>CAKREL010000171.1 GCA_934317205.1 uncultured Eubacterium sp. | reverse complement strand
ATCGGCTTAAATGATGAAGAATATGGTGTTGGTTTCAGAAAAGGTTCTGATCTGACAGAAGAATTAAATAACTTCTTCAAATCCAGCTACGCTGACGGTACCATGGAGCAGATTGCTGAGAAATACGGTGTACAGGCTGCAGTTGTTGAGCAGAAATAATCCTGTTATAACCGAAGTGGACAGTTGCAATCCGCTTATACTACTTGCTTATAACCAAGTCACGTCTGTCTGACTTGAATTGGTTATATATTGTTTTGTTGAGAAATACTTGTTTTGTTGAGAAATACTTGTTTTGTTGAGAAATACTTGTTTTGTTGAGAAATATTTGTTTGTTGAGATTTGTAAAATAAATAGTGATTTTTAATTAAAGACAAAGAGCGGATTTTCCGCTCTTTGTTGTGCAAAAAAAATATACAGTTCACACGTTTCTTCATTCAGGCATGAGCCTTACCTGAATACATATGATGCACGTAACTGTAATAAAAATACTTAGAGAAAGCAGGAACTATTATGGATTTTTCACAGCAGCTGCCGATCGTCATTCATTCCTTAAATATCGGCTTTTTACAGACATTACGACTTTTTGCAATCACCCTGATCGGTGCATGTCCGCTCGGTCTTGCAATTTGTTTTGGTTCCATGTCCCGTATCAAACCAATCAGTGCATTTTTCAAACTTCTAATCTGGGTTGTCCGTGGTACCCCTCTGATGATCCAATTACTTATCATCTACTTCTTCCCAGGTCTGGTATTGCATAATCCTATCTGGGGCGGCGGCGAAACCGGCCGTTTCCTTGCAGCATCCGTATCTTTCATTCTGAACTACGCCTGCTATTTCTCCGAAATTTACCGTGGAGGAATTCAAAGTGTACCAATCGGTCAAGAAGAAGCCGGACTGGTTCTCGGTATGACAAAGTCCCAAATTTTCTTCCGGGTAAAATTATTGCAGATGGTAAAAAGAATCATTCCACCAATGTCAAATGAAATCCTGACTCTGGTAAAGGATACATCTCTCGCACGTATCATTGCACTGCAGGAGATCATCTGGGCAGGACAGGCCTTTATGAAAGGATCTCAGGGTATTTCCGGACAGATTTGGCCACTATTCTTCACAGCCATCTACTATCTCATTTTCAACGGTATCCTGACAGTAATACTTGGAAAATTAGAAAAGAAACTGGATTATTTCAGATAAAAGGAGAAACTACTCATGAAAATTTTAGAAGCAGAACATATATGCAAATCCTTTGGGCAGACCGAAGTACTGAAAGATATCAGCTTTTCTCTGGAAGAAAGCCAAGTACTTTCCATTATCGGTTCTTCCGGAAGTGGAAAAACTACTCTTTTACGCTGCCTGAATTTCTTAGAGCAGCCTGACAATGGAATTATCCGCGTCAAGGACAAAACTGTCTTTGATGCAGCAAATCCGACAACCTTGCAGGATGCAGAAATCCGTAAAAACCGCCTGCATTTCGGTCTTGTTTTTCAGTCATTCAATCTCTTTCCTCAATATACTGCACTGAAAAACGTAATGCTTGCGAAGGAATTACTTGCCAAAGAACGCCCGGACTACAAAGCACGCAAGAAAGAAATCCATGATGAAATTGAAGCTCAGGCAGTCAGCCTTTTAAAGCAGATGGGACTTTCCGAACGAATCAATAACTACCCTCATCAGCTGTCCGGTGGACAGTGTCAGCGTGTTGCTATTGCACGTGCATTGGCAATGCAGCCAGATATTCTTTGTTTTGATGAACCGACCTCAGCTCTTGATCCAGAACTGACCGGCGAAGTATTGAAGGTTATCAAAGAACTGGCAGAAACCAAAACGACCATGGTAATTGTAACACATGAAATGGCATTTGCCCGGGATGTGGCAGATCAGGTCATTTTCATGGATGATGGTTATATCCTGGAACAGGGAGATCCTTATCAGGTATTTGAACATCCGAAAGAAGAAAGAACACAACAGTTCCTCTCCCGCTTTCACGAAAACAATTCTTGTTTAGGTTAGTTTAAAAAGAAGCTGGAAGAAAACTCCAATGCCGGCACGAATGATTTCCTATCTGCGCTGCGCTGCCTATCTCCGACCGCTTCCGCGAACTCACCAACAGCAAAAACAGCTGTTGGCTCAGACACACTCTCGCGGTCGGGCTATGCTCGCTCCGATAACGAAAATCAGTCTACCGCCTTGCCTTGGAGTTTTTCTTCCAACTTCTTTTATCTACGCCGTGGCACCGCGTGACACGCATGCATATACTTTTTTGAACTAATAAACATACGTTGCATGCGCAAATTTACACAGAGAAAAGAAAAAGCAAAAGGAATTGGCTATTTAAACCGTATGGTACAGATTTATAATTGCTTTGCGTTTATCCTTAGTTGCTTATTTTGATGGCGAAGCCACTATATGTTCTTAGATTCTGAGCCTGAGGAAGGATTTCAGCTACCGCGCAGCGGCATGCCCTTGAA
>CAKREL010000170.1 GCA_934317205.1 uncultured Eubacterium sp. | reverse complement strand
GAACGGAATGATTTTATTTCTCAGATTGCAAGCTGTTCTCAGGCATTTTTGCGAAAAATCAGTGCAAAGGAAAAGTTCAGACATCTGATTCAGAAACCGTTGGAAGCGATTAAATCTCTGGTGATTTCTTTTGATCCGAACGACAGTACCTTTTCCTTATCTGTTCAGGAAAGAGAGTTGTATAAAAGTTCGAACCTCACGCAAAGCCTGACAGATGTATTTACGACTTTAGGAGAAGCAGCTTATCAGTCAGAGACACCAATCTGTTTCTTTATTGACGAGATTCAATATATGAAATCGGCAGAATTAGGTGCGCTGATTGCGGCACTGCATCGAACAAACCAGTTGGGCTATCCGATTATGATCGTGGGAGCTGGATTGCCCAAAATATATGCGATGCTTTCAGAAGAAAAATCTTATTCAGAGCGATTATTTCTTTATAAAGAGATTGGTTCCCTGAGTGAGGAACAGTCAGAAGCGGCAATCCGAATCCCGGCAGAGAAATTTGATGTACATTATACGGATGCGGCAGTAGAACGTATGGTGGAAATTACGAAAGGGTATCCGTTTTTTATTCAGCAGCTTTGTCAGATTGTTTATCAGAACACAGATAGCAAATTGATTGATGTGACGGATGTTGAACAAAATATTGAAGAATTTTGGTCAGTACTTGACAATGGATTTTTCAAGGTGCGTTATGAGCGGTGTTCTGCTTCAGATAAGAAATTTATTTTTGCAATGGTGCAATGTGGGGAACTTCCCTGTACGATTTCGAATGTGGCAAAAATTATGGGAAAATCAGTCACATCGATTTCCACGGCGAGGGCACAGCTGATCAGCAAAGGTATTATTTATCCGGTACGTTACAAGGAGCTTGATTTTACGGTTCCGGAATTTTCGGGATTTATTCAGCGATTAAGTGAATATCAGCAATGTGAATAGGGAATGTGTAGCAACAATTCCGACAAATCGTTCATTGACATCTGTTTCATCTTTGATAAAATAGGATAGATATTAAATGATTGATATTTTATAAAGCATGAGAGAATAAAAAGGTGGCAGAACATATGAGCAAAATAGGATTAATTGTAGAAGGCGGTGGGATGAAATGCGCTTACAGCGCAGGCATTCTGGATGCTTTTATAGATGAAGATATTACATTTGACTATGCAATCGGTGTATCAGCAGGGTCTGCCAATGTGGCATCTTTTTTGGCAGGTCAGCGTGGTCGTAATCTTCGATATTATACGGATTGGATCAAAGATCCTGGATATTTTGGTATAAAGAGTTTTATCAAAACCGGGAATTTGTTCGGATTGCAGCATATTTACGGAGATATGACCAATTCTACCGGTGTGGATCCGATTGATTTTCCGACATTGAGTGCCAATCCTACGGAATACTGGATCGTGGCAACGGATGCAGCGACAGGAAAACCAGTATATTTTCCAAAGAGCAAGATGAAACAGGATGATTATCGCTGCATCATGGCCTCCTGTGCGTTGCCGGCAGCATGTAAACCGATTGAGATTGATGGAAAACGGTATTATGACGGAGGTGTGACGGATGCGATCCCTGTGCAGCGAGCCCTGGATGACGGCTGTGACAAGATCGTTGCGATTTTATCAAAGCCAAGAGGATTTATAAAGAAACCGGAAGGTATGCGTTTCTTATATAGCAGAATGTGCAGAAAATTCCCAAATACGGTAAAAGCACTGGATAACCGCCATATTATGTATGGTAAATGCCAGCAGCAGCTGTTTGATCTGGAAAAAGAAGGAAAAGCATTTATTTTTGCACCGAGCAATCCGCCGAAAATGAGTACCTATACGATGGATCGGGAAGTAGAACAGCAATTATATGACCTTGGAATGAAGGATTTTCATGATGCAGAGGATCAATTTAAAAAATTTCTTATTAACTGAAAAAACGGTAAAAAGTTTTACATCGGGATAAGAAAAATCGGTTGATTTATATATAGACATAGTGTATATTTTTTAGTGGATGGACAAGGAGACGGAGGAAAAAGTATGAGCGAAACAGTCCGCGTAGCAGTGGATGCCATGGGCGGTGACAACGCACCGGGAGAAATCGTAAAAGGTGCGGTACAAGCTGTTCAGGCAGAGAAGGATATCAAAGTATTTCTGGTAGGCAGACAGGATGCTGTCAATGCTGAACTTGCGAAATATACTTATGATAAGGAAAAAATTGAAGTTGTGAATGCCGAGGAAGTCATTGAGATGGCAGAACCGCCGGTAAATGCGATTCGTAAGAAGAAGCAGTCATCTCTGGTAATCGGAATGAATATGATTAAGCATCAGGAAGCAGATGCCATTGTGACAGCAGGAAGTACTGGAGCAACGTTAGTTGGCGGCCAGGTACTGGTTGGCAGAATTAAAGGCATTGAGCGTCCACCGTTGGCACCTTTAGTTCCGACGGAAAAGGGAGTTTCACTTCTGATCGACTGTGGAGCGAATGTGGATGC
>CAKREL010000169.1 GCA_934317205.1 uncultured Eubacterium sp. | reverse complement strand
CCTCCCATCGAATGGGCAAACAAGTTTAACGGCAAATTCGGATATTCTTTTTTTGCCATCTGACAAATTTTCAGAAAATCTCTGATATAACGTTTCCATGTATCAATATGTACCAGAGAAGAATCTTTCGTCAGGCGATAACTCCATCCATGTCCGCAATGTTCCGGAAGCCACACATGATAACCGGTCTGTAAAAAGTAATAGACCAGTTCATCATATTTCGGATAGGATTCCGTAAATCCATGACAGATTACAATCACACCTTTTGGCATGTCTGCCTGGTAACGTAAAACATGCAGTTTACCGACTACATCATAACTGTCTGTATATCCGCTTATGCATCGTTGTTTCAGATATGGTTCTACCGTCGTCTTCATAGTCTCATCATAGTTTACTTCCTGTATAATTTCCATATTGTCATTCCTTCGTATCCTGTCTTTTGTCCTTCCCTGTTACAAGCGATTATTTTCCGCTGATAATCCCGTTAATTCTTTTTTCATTATAAAACGCAAGAATAATACCGCCAACACAGCAGAATACTGCTGCTCCAAATGCTGCGATCCGATAACCGGTTCCGTTTCCCGCTCCAATCGTAGAAACAGCTGTAAAAATCAGCATGGAAAGGCTCTGTCCCAGTTTAAATGCAAAGGTTCTTGCTGCATAAAACATGCCTTCCCGGTTACTTCCGGAAGTTATAGCATCACTCTGTGCGATATCTGCAACGACTGCCTGCGGGAGAATTCCGAAAATTGCCATCGGCAGCGCTGCTACAACCATAAGAATCAGTCCCTGTACGTTTTCCGGTATCAAAGAAATTTTTCCCATAAAACCGGTATAAAAATAAGCCAAACTGAATACCACAAATGCAAACAGAATCATCTTTTTCTTTCCGATCTTCGGTGTCAGCTTATTAACCGGTATGTAAAACACCAGAGATAATGCAGTCATTCCGACAAAATAAATAGTTGTCATTGTCTCCGGAAGACGCAACAGACTGGTAACGAAAAACGGAAGTCCTGTCTGGAACATTGTCAACGCAATCCAGTAAAAAATATCTGATCCGACAAATTTGCGAAATTCCCCATTTTTAAATGTTTCCACAAGAGAACGAAATGCAGATTCTTTCGCCGGAACTGTATTGACATAATCTTTTTCCTTAATGCAAAATACCGGAATCAGCATACAGACAAATGCCACCGCCGCCATAATCGTAAACGTCACGCGAATTGCACCGATTCTGCCAAAAGCCGGGATAAACATTCCCCAGATCGTCGGTGCCAGATAAGCTACCGCGGTTCCGGCGATAAACGTAAAAGAAATAACCGTTGAAATATTTAACCTCTCCTGCTGCGTATGTCCAAGCTCCGGAATCAACGCATTGTACGGTGTACAATATGCCGTAATTGATAAATAGTATGCCAGAATCATGACCAGTAAAAACACTGCGTTAATTCGGCTGTTTTTATTCACCGGTGACCAGAATACAAGCACGGTTGAAAGTGCCAGTGGCAAAGATGCCCATTTCAAAAATGGGATTCTTCGCCCATGTTTCGATGTACAACGGTCAGATAACGATGCGATCATCGGATCTGTAAACGCATCAAAAATCCTTCCAAACGCGGTAATTCCCCCGATAATGGTAAAGATTCCAAAGACTACCAGTCCCTGCGGAATAAATACCGTCTGTCCTTGACTGATTACTACCTGATCCGGCTGATAAAAGTATACCAGCCAGTTTGAAATAATTCCCGACAACATTGCCCAGCCAAACTGACCTGCTGCAAACTGCCATATTTTTGCTGTTGATAGTTTTTTCATAATACCGTCTCCTTCTATTTTTTATCCAAAGAATTCTGCTGTAATCCCCTCAAAATCACTCCTGTCATCACCTGAAGCTGTACGTTTCCTTCCACAATCCGATCAGAAGTCAAAATATCTCCTCCCACTGCCAGTTTTTCCATCAGTGACAACAGTGTATGGGTCAGTGAAAAATACATTTCATCTACTGAACAGACAAAAGCAAGACTTCCATCTTCCAATCCTGTTTCCAGTGCATTTGTCACATATGGTTTCAACTTCAAAATGCCATTTTCGTAATCAGACAGACCTTCTTGGGAAATCTCATATTTTTTTACAAACACATCAAATTCCTGTAAAAATATCAAAAATGCTTTCTCTTCTTCAAAAATCCGGCAGAAAATATGTAAAATCTGTTCCAAACGCTGATAACCGCTCCACTTCTTTAAAGAAACAGATTCCGCTCTTTCCAGCTCTGTCAGATATTTTCCTGCTACCTGTTCCCAGTAGTGTCCCGCAGTCTCAATCACCAGTTCGATTTTCGTAGAAAAATAACGATATACCGTCGCAGCACCCACACCGGCATGCTTCGCGATTTCTTCTATTGAAGTGTCTTCGATACATTTTTTCTCAAACAAGGTTATCGATGCCGTCAGAATCTGCTTTCTTTTCTGCTGTGCCTGTCGTTCTCTTGTGCTAAGTGCTATTTTATCTCCA
>CAKREL010000168.1 GCA_934317205.1 uncultured Eubacterium sp. | reverse complement strand
CAGGTCAGGGATAAGTTCGTTTTCCATGGCCCAGCGGGCGGCGTGCTGCAGGTCCATATCCTGCTCTTCCTGACCGACATCGGGGTAGAGCAGTTCGGATTCGGGCATGGGCTTGCCTGCATCCTCCCACAGCATCAGGGCAAGGGCGCTGCGGTTGCTGGGGAAGTAGGGCAGATCCAGCAGCTTGCCTGCAAATTCAGCGCCCAGACAATAGGCCTGATAGCCCAGCACTGCGGTACCCACAGCGGCAGTACCAATGACCGCAACCGTGCCCAGTACATCGGACCCGTCATCTTCAACGGCGTTCTCCTTAGGCATAGCTTCGATGGTCACACCCTCCTTGGGCATCACAAAGGTAAAGGTCTTGCCCGGGTTGACGATTTCCTCGCCGTTCTCGTCCAGCAGTTTTGCCTCGGACTGGATATCCCAGTGGTCAAAGCTCAGGTTGCTGTCCTTCCAGAGCTGGTTGTTTTCGTCCAAAGTAACGGTAACAAGAGCACCCTCATAAACATTGCCCTTGTCGCTGGCGGCGTTGTTATCGTAGGTAAAGGTACCGTTTTTCACGGTCAGCTCGTGGTCAGGGATAGCCTTCCACACGGCATACAGCTTCAGGTCATCGGATACGCCGCCGTAAACATTCGATTCAGTAGGCTTAATGTCCGTGGGGTCAACCATCGTGTTTTCTGCATCATCCGGGTCGGTGCACCACCCGGCCAGCTGATGGCCGCTGCGGGTCGGCACAGGCACCTTGTTTGCATCCACATTTTCGGTACGGTACACATTGCTGACCGTTGCGGTGCTTGCTCCTCCGCTGAACTTGCCGCCGTTGGCATCAAAGGCTACATCGATATAATAGCAGATGGGGATAGTAAAATCCTCAGTCGGATGATCACCATCATAGTTGTACCAGACACCATTCCGAATTTCCGTTTTACTATCCTGCAAATCAACAACTTTATTATTCACCACAGCAAATTGAGCAAGCCAATCATTTTTCGTGCCGGGATAGTAAATCTTGACATGGTCATCTTTCGTTCCACATTCACGTGTGACGGTACTTGCAATCTCAGGTACCGTCACAGGCAGGTAGATTTCTCTCAGATTTGTACAACCTTCAAAAGCTCCAAAGCCAATTTTCTCCAGTCCATTTTCAATTGTGACACGCTTGAGCGACTCGCAGTCATTAAAACTAAATTGTCCAATTGAAAGCACACTGCTGGGTATCGTAATATCCTCTAACCCAGAGCGTTGAAAAGCAAAGTCTCCAATTTTCAATACAGTATTGGGAATTACAATACTGCGCAATTGACCACAAAACGAAAAATTATGGTAACTGATGCTTGTTACGCCTTCTGGGAGATTGATTTGCGTTATTTGCTCGCTTGCCCAGTTCCACGTTGGGTTTCCCGGGTAACTGCCGAGCAACTCTCCCGTACCTTTAAGGTCCAATGTATAAGTGGTTTCTGCCGCGCCAGCGTTGGCTGGAATCAGCTTCCATGTGATATTATCGCTCAATTGATGGTTTTCCACACCACAATTGCCCGACAGTGGTTTATTGGGATCCTCCGCAAATGCTGACACTGCCCCCGCAGGCAGGAATGTCAGCATCATACTGAATGCCAGTAAGAGGCTGATGAGCCGTTTTTTCATAAAAATCCTCCTTTGTCAGTCATCAATACTCCCAGTTTCTCTATGGAAAGCACCCGATAAAAAGAAAAAGCGCCGCACCAGCCAAATGGCTGGTACAACGCTTTGCGTTTTGTACTTTAGGGGTGCTCGCCCTCTCGACCCATGCTGTGCATTGCCGCCGCCAAAGGGTGCTGGCACGTTTTTGCATGATGGAGAGAGGGTTGCAGAGCAAAGTGCAGCTGGCGGCCCATACTGGGCCTTGCGTCACAGCCTTCCGACTGGGTTGCTGATCTTTCTATTTTGATGGTAAGGAACTTTCCGCATTTTATCATACCCCCCCCCCCCTATAAAAAATCAAGGGGTCTGGGCGAGGTTTGTAGATACTCACAAATTCATGGGATTTTTTAGGGCATTTTGACAAAAGAACACCTGTACAGCAAAACAAAAAAATCCCCTGAAGAATTTCTTCCTCAGAGGTTGTTGTTTTTTGATTGTGCTTTGTCATATTTTCTGCTATACTATAACCAATGCTAGAGATAGCAGGCAAAAGGCGCTATTGCAGTGCAGGTGGTCATTCCTCCTTCCCGGTATCAAAGCCGGAGGGGGTTACTTATTTATCTTCTCCGGTTGGTAGAAATCTCAATTGTGAAACCGAACGGAGGAGTCCATTATGGATATTTTGAGTATTGTTGTAAACGTTTTGCACCTTCTGGTGGATGTCACTACGGTGACATGGATGATCTCGAAAGATGTCTTTCAGAGCAGTTCAAGCGCTAAGCATTATTCTCATAAAAATAAGTAAACGACCGCCTAGAGTTACCAGCCCAGCGGTCGTTTTACTTGTTAAAATGATTTAGGGAAGGAACTGACCACACACTGCGGTAGTGCCTTTTCTGTTTATAGTATAGTGTTTTTCTGGCAGCTTGTCAAGTCTTCCCCGTTTTACAAAAATAAACCCCCGAAGAAAATCCTCAGGGGCTTCATTTAAGTCGGCGACTACCTATTTTCACGCGCCGTTTCCAGCGAACTATCTTGGGCACAAGTGAGCTTAACTTCTGTGTTCG
>CAKREL010000167.1 GCA_934317205.1 uncultured Eubacterium sp. | reverse complement strand
GATTTTTATGATTTTGACAGAATAACACCTTCGACACTCTGATTATTCATTTCTATTTCTCCCTTCATCAAGGCATATCCTATTTTTAAGCCACGTAACAACCGATAGTATTTGGCTGTAGCAGTATAATCAATTATATTCGCAATTTTTTTCTCACTGCCATCACTTGGTTTAAAATAGATTTTTGCAGAAGCCTGATCCAAACTGTCAAGTTGTTCTTTACTGAACTTCGATAAAAACTGTGTAGCCATCAGAAGCGAAACTCCATATTTCCTTGATTCTGTCAGCATTTGAAAAAACACAGAATTTCTCCCAAAAGATATGTTCTGAATTTCATCAAGACTGATTACAAGCCCTTTTTTCACCGGCTTATCCCTTCGGAGTTTTTTCCAGATTATATTTAGAATAATCTCTATCGCTACACATTGTACCTTCGAATCGTAACCAGAAAAGTCGATCACATTTACTTTGCCAGAGTATATCGTTTCTGCCCTTCTTCTAAAAATATTGCTACTCAGTAAAGGATACAATCTACTGTATACGCTACTTGCCACCAAATCTTCTGACTGTAGTAGTAAGTCACTCATGGCATCTAACTCTGCATCGTACGATTCAACAAAATCAGGGGCCTCTACCATATTGCTAATTGTTTTTTGTAAACAAAATAGCTGACGTGAACCAAAATTCTGCCCCAGAGTCAATATTTCAACAGCATGTCCTACCTCTCTTTTTTTTGCCATACTATCCATTCCTTGAATTTCCGGTAGAAAATTCCATTCAATTCCATCTTCAATCACATTGATTTTATGTGTCAGCTCAGGATGGAAATCGTAGTGATTTCCATCCTTGTCAAAAACAATCACCGTCTTACCTTCCCTTGCAGCTTCATACTCTATGCCAGCCATTCTATAAGATTTCCCGCTACCCGTTTTACCCGTAATGAGTATATGACTATTCATACACTCCTTTGAAAACACAATATTTTCTCCTTTTACACTCTTTCCTAATATCATCTTCGTTCCTCCTCTGGAACCATCAATGTTTCCACACAAGTTCTATCCAGATTTATCATTCTTCTCCTTACTGCAATCAGATTATTGGGTGATTCTTTTAAAGTCAGCTTCTTTGTAAAATCGCTCTTCTCTGACTTCAACACTCCTGTTTCCGCAAGTGCTCTCTTTATCGTCCTTTCAGACATTACTGCAACCACTGGATGAATTATTTTTTTAAAGCATCCCAGCGTCAGCCAAAAATCTGTTGGTGTACAAATGATTGTCTCTTCATTTCTTTCCAGTTCCTCCCATGTAACATTATCGCGTCCTTTCTGTTGCAAATCTGCCTTTTCGAAAAGTTCTATAAAAGTTTCTGTTATATCCCGCGAATCTGAAGTAGCCACATAATAGATCTCTGTTTTTTCTTCAAAAACTTTTTTCATATATTTCATCCCTTTATGGTACTCATCTTCATTATTCAGTAGAAAATGCAACAGCTCTGACAAAATAATAGACTGATGCTGCCAAAAACTTTCCATCTCCCATGGCTTCCCTGTTTGTATTCCTTCCAGGATTTTATGCTCAACCCAATGCCTGACAACGCTTTTCTCACGTATCGTAAGAAGCGTTCCCACATAGGCACTATCTTGAAACAATACACAGTCCGCTTCTGATATATTCAAAACAGGAACCATACACTCATGAATGACATTATCAAGGCAGCGACGATTATCAACCAGTAATACCGGAAAAAAATCTGACTCTAACAAGAATTTTTCTATCTCCCAGCCTTTCATCCCTGGATTATATAGCAGAATGCCGATACCATCATTCTGAACATATTCTCTGGAATTTTTTCGTAACTGCATTACATTTGGAAACAAGTTCTTAAGATAATCCAAAAAAACATTTGCCATTCTTCGATTTTCAACTGTCAGGATTATTCCAGCCGGCTTACAATGTTCTGCCAGTTCAAACGGTACTCTATACAGTGCTTGAAAAAATATAAGAGCCACAGGAGTAGATAACCATTCTAAAAGGGTTTGGAAATCATTTACGATAGAAGTTTCATGCACTGGGTAATTAATAGACTTACCTTCTACAAGACCTCTCCAAGTTTTTTCTGCCTTTTCGGCATATGCAAGATACTTTTGCTCATCATAATACCAACCAGTTGAATATGGAATTTCTATCTCCTCTTTTTGTGCCAACAGTTCTGAAATCAGCAAAGCAACTTTTTCAATCCGTTTCTGCTTGTTTTTCGCTTTAATCTTCACCCCGCTCTCTTTCAGACAACGAACAATGTAATCTGTCTTACACAAATTCTCATCCGACATGTAAATCTCTGTGCATCCCTGTTTCGCACGATAACTCAACCTCCAGATAACATGCTTTTCTTTCGTCAGCTGATTAGTTGAAGAAATCTTGCACAGCTTTGGGCATGTCAGATCAACAAACTCATGCACCATTTCCTCATCATATGCATTCCGATTCTTCATTAACGGAACTCCTGACGGAGAAATTTCCACGATGCTATACTCACCTTCACGCTTACATCTCAAGCGTTCATGATTCCTTCTCCTACGCTCATCAGCCTCTATATCTAACTCCTTTCTTCTGGCTGCTTCATTCAGACGAATCATAGACTGTCCGTTGCTTTCGCATAAATGACGTTGCATGTCAACGCATTGCTTTTGTTGATACATCTGCAGTGCCTGTTCTG
>CAKREL010000166.1 GCA_934317205.1 uncultured Eubacterium sp. | reverse complement strand
TCATAAGGTTCAAAAATTTTACGGAACAGCATGGACATCACATACGCATACACGGAAAATCCACATATACATCCGAATACGATCACGCAGGTTGCGGTAAACAGAGAATATACACTGAGAAATATCAGTGGTATCAACAAAATAACCAACAGGATGAAGTTAGAAAAATGCGTTAGGATCATATGTGGAATATGCAGCAAGATCTGGCGTGTTGTGAAATAAAAGCGTGCCAGAACCGGAAAGAAGTACAAAAAATAAATTCCAATAAAAATCACAAACAGAAAAGAAATCATACGCAAAACCAGGTAAAAACTGCCTGACTGCTGATATGAGATCATAAGATTTCCGGATAAAAGTGCAAGGACCAGGGCAAACGCCCAGAAAGAAACGGTTGCCTGGCGAAAATTCTTTTTAAATGCCCGGAAATAATCTTTTGAGACATACGATTCTTCATTTCTAACCAGTTTCATTGCTACCGAAAAAAGGGCGGTCAGAGAAGCACCTAATGTGAACACTGGAAGACTGGTAATAACAAACAAAAAGTTGAGTAAAAGCAAATCAACTACTCTTGAGAAAAAATTCAATATTTTGTTATCCTGATTCATAAAATCACCTACTATTATTTTTTATATAAGTATAATTGACGATTCGCAAAAAATCAATATTATAAGTAAAAAAATAATATTTTACTAAATAAATCAAAGCTGAATGGACAAAAGTTACAAAGGATAAGGTTAAAAATGCACAAAAAATATATAATAAGATTGCGCATATTGACAAAAATGACATTGTGAAAAAGAAAACAGCGGTAAAACATTGACGTATTACTAGTAAAATGTTAACTTGTATATAGATACAAGATTTGGAGGAAATGAAATTGAAAAGAGAAAGGAAACAGTGGGAGAATGAGGAGGTTCTCCAGATAGGAAGAAGAGAAGCGCATACAGACTTTAAGCGGCACGATAATTTTTCTGAAAAGATCTCACTGAATGGGGAGTGGAAATTTCTTTTCTTAAAGGCACCGGAGTATTCGCCGGAACATTTTGAAGAAAAGAATTATGCTGATGAGAGCTGGGATGGAATAAAAGTACCGGGATGCTGGGAACTGAACGGATATGGAAAGCTTCACTATACAGATGTGTGGTATCTGTTCCCGATCAATCCGCCGTTTGTACCATCAGAGAATCCGACAGGTATTTACAGAAGAACTTTTGAGGTAAAAGAAGGATGGAAAAACGAAAAGATCATTCTTCGTTTTGATGGGGTGAGCAGTGCTTATGATGTATGGATCAATGGAACACACGTTGGATACAGTAAAGTAAGCAGACTTGGAAGTGAATTTGATATCACGGATTACTGTGAGGCAGGGGAAAATCAGATTACCGTAAGAGTTTACCGCTGGTCGGATGGAACCTACCTGGAGTGCCAGGATATGTGGTGGTATTCAGGAATTTTCAGAGATGTGACCGTTTACACAGAGCCAAAGGATGCTGTCAGTGATTATATTGTAGATGCGGATCTTGATAAGACTTACGAAAATGGTATCCTGAAGCAGACGATTTGTGCAGATGCTGCTGCGGACAGAGCTGTCTGGAAGCTCTGGAAGGAATCTAAAGAGATTGCAGGCGGTGAGATCAGCCTGGAAAATGGCTGTGGGGAAGCCACAGATCTTGTTGGAAAAGTAGAGAGCTGGAATGCAGAAGAACCGAATCTGTACCGTGTTGAGGTTACACTTTATGAAGGCGAGCAGCCAGTTGACGTAATCGAAACTCAGACTGGTTTCCGAAAGATTGAAAATGATGGAAAGAATTTCAGAGTTAACGGAAAAGTGATTCTGTTAAACGGTGTGAATCTGCATGATTTCAGTCCAAAGGGCGGAGCAACGGTGGATCCGGCTGTAGTAGAACAGGATCTGATCCTGATGAAGCAGCATAACATCAATGCAATCCGTTGTTCACACTATCCAAAGGCATCGTACTTCTATGATCTGTGCGACCGATATGGTTTTTATGTGATCGATGAAGCGGATCTGGAGACACATGGATTTGAATGGATTGAAAAATATGAATGGCTGAATGAAGAAGAAAGTTGGAAAAATGCTTACTGTGACAGAAGCAGCCGTATGGTAAAGGAACACCGAAACCATCCATCCATCATTATGTGGTCACTTGGAAACGAATCATCGACGGGAGCAAACTTTGATGCATCGGCAGCAGGAATTCGGTCACTGGATAATACAAGGCTGATCCACTATGAAGGAGATTTTGAAGCAGATATTACAGATGTATATTCAACAATGTACACACGTCTGGATGGTATGAAGCGTATCGCGGAAGGAAATGATGCACATGGAAAACCACATATCCTTTGTGAATACGGACACTCCATGGGAAATGGACCAGGAAACCTGGAAGAGTATCAGGAACTGTTCCGCAAATATCCAAGACTTCAGGGCGGATTTATCTGGGAATGGTACGATCACGGAATTGAAGAAAAGGATGCAAATGAAAATACCGTTTATTATTACGGCGGAGATTACGGGGATGCACCGAACAACTCTAATTTCTGTATGGATGGTCTGTTAAGACCGGACAGAGTACCGTCGACCGGGCTGGAGACTTATAAACAGATCATTGCTCCGGTTAAATTTACACTGGAAGATGCCGAAAGTGGAGAACTGAAGATAGAGAGCCGTTACCAGTTCCGTACAATGGAGCA
>CAKREL010000165.1 GCA_934317205.1 uncultured Eubacterium sp. | reverse complement strand
CATGTCCTTGTGGATGCCGGAATCAGCGGCAAACGGATTGAAGCCGGACTCAATGAGATTGGACTGAAAACGGCGGAGATGGATGGAATTCTTGTGACTCATGAGCATTCTGACCACATCAAAAGTCTTGGAGTTCTGGCAAGAAAATATGGACTTCCTATGTATGCTACCAAGGGAACCATAGAGGCCATCAAAGAAAAATCATCTATCGGAAAAGTGGACGAATCCCTGTTTCAGGTGATCCATCCAGAGGAAGATTTTACCATTGGCGATATGCGGATTTCCCCGGTGCCGACTTCTCATGATGCGGCGGAACCAGTGGCTTATATGATGTATCAGGGTGATAAATCCATGGGAATTATAACAGATCTTGGAAAATACGATAATTATATTGTAGACAAATTACAGGGATTGGATGTATTATTGTTAGAAGCCAATCATGATGTACATATGCTGCAGGCAGGAACTTATCCGTATCAGTTGAAGCGGAGGATTCTTGGCGAACGAGGACATTTATCAAACGAATTGTCCGGGCAGCTGCTTGGTAAAGTATTACATGACGGGTTTAAAAAAGTGATTTTAGGCCATTTGAGCAAAGAGAATAATTATCCAAAACTTGCCTGGGAGACAGTTCGACTGGAAGTGACTATGGGAGAAAATCCTTACAAGGGCAGTGATTTTCCAATGGTGGTTGCTAAACGGGATGAGGTTTCTGAATTAGTCAGCATATAAAAACTTTTTGCGGTCACAATTTTGAGAGAGGAGAGCGCATATGCGCGAGAACACAATGGAAAAGACAACAGACAAAACAATTATCACAGTAGTAGGAAAAGACACCGTAGGTATCATTGCAAAAGTATGTACCTACCTTGCAAGTAACAGCATTAATGTACTGGATATTTCACAGACAATTGTACAGGATTTTTTTAATATGATGATGATCGTGGATATGAGCGGTTCCGCAAAACCGTTCGCAGACTGCGTAAAAGAATTAGAGCAGCTGGGTGAAGAAATTGGCGTAAAGATCAAATGCCAGAGAGAAGAAATTTTTGATATGATGCACCGTATCTAATAAAATACTGGAAAAGGAGATTACGACCAATGATAAATATGTTTGAAGTAAATGAGACGAACAAGATGATCGAGCAGGAGAATCTGGATGTTCGTACCATTACACTGGGAATCAGTTTATTAGACTGCATTGACTCTGATTTGGACAAAGTAAATCAGAACATTTACAATAAAATCACAACACTGGCAAAAGATCTGGTAAAAACAGGAAAAACAATCGAAAACCGCTACAGTATTCCGATTGTAAACAAACGAATTTCTGTAACTCCGATCGCCATGATCGGTGCTGCTGCCTGCAAAAAACCAGAAGATTATGTGACAATCGCACAGACATTAGACCGTGTGGCAGCAGAAGTAGGTGTCAACTTCATTGGTGGATATTCCGCATTGGTAAGCAAAGGCATGACAACTGCTGATGAACTGCTGATCCGTTCCATTCCACAGGCACTTGCCTGCACGGAACGCGTCTGCAGCTCTGTAAACCTTGGTTCCACCAAGACAGGTATCAATATGGATGCTGTACGTCTCATGGGTGAGATCGTCAAAGAGACAGCAGAATATACAAAAGATGCAGATTCTCTTGGATGCGCAAAACTGGTAGTATTCTGTAATGCACCGGATGACAATCCATTTATGGCAGGTGCGTTCCATGGTGTGACAGAAGCAGATGCTATCATTAACGTAGGTGTCAGTGGTCCGGGTGTTGTAAAGACCGCACTGGAAAAAGTAAGAGGCGAGAGCTTCGAAGTACTTTGTGAGACGATCAAAAAGACCGCATTCAAGATTACCCGTGTGGGTCAGCTGGTAGCAAAAGAAGCTTCCAAAATGCTCGGTATTCCGTTTGGAATTATTGATCTGTCTCTGGCTCCGACACCGGCAGTTGGTGACAGTGTAGCGGAAATTCTTGAGGAGATCGGTCTGGAGTACGCCGGAGCACCGGGTACAACGGCAGCATTAGCTATGCTGAACGATCAGGTGAAAAAAGGTGGTATCATGGCATCTTCCTATGTTGGTGGATTAAGTGGTGCTTTTATCCCGGTCAGTGAAGATCAGGGAATGATCGATGCCGTAAAAGCAAATGCACTGACTTTAGAAAAATTAGAGGCGATGACCTGTGTATGCTCCGTAGGTCTGGATATGATCGCTATTCCTGGAGATACACCGGCTACAACAATTTCCGGTATTATTGCCGATGAGATGGCTATCGGTATGGTAAATCAGAAAACCACAGCAGTTCGTCTGATTCCGGTTATCGGAAAAGGTGTTGGCGAGATGGTGGAGTTTGGTGGATTATTAGGCTATGCACCGATCATGCCGGTAAACCAGTATTCCTGCGCAAACTTTGTAAATCGTCAGGGACGTATTCCGGCTCCAATCCACAGCTTCAAAAATTAACCGTACAGTTCACTTGTCACATGTATTCAGATAACGATCATGCTTGCATGAGGAGTTATCTGAATATATAGTGACAAAGGGAGCGCCTTTTTATGAGCAAAAATAGTAGCGTAGCTACGGATAAGCCCAGAATGGGCGTTTTGCGAATGGCGCGAGTGAACTGTATCTTTATCCCCACAGTATAACCGGCTGTGGGGATTTTTTTAAAATAATATATTAATAATTCTAATAAAAATAAGTAAATAAATTAATGGTATTAATAAGAATCGGTGGTTGTAAAAATATAT
>CAKREL010000164.1 GCA_934317205.1 uncultured Eubacterium sp. | reverse complement strand
ATCAGCAATAATGCAACAAAAAATCCGGGCATTGAGTTTCCGACAAAACTTAAAATCCGGATAAAATAATCGGTAAATCTGTTTTTTCGAACTGCTGAAAGGATACCTAGCGGGATTGACAACGCAATCGTCAGCAAAATAGACGTGATCGTCAGGTAGATTGTCATGGGAAGTCTTGTCAGAAACATCTGCAAAACCGGCTGACCGGAGATATAGGATGTTCCCATATCTCCTTTCAGCATATTTCCCACCCAGTTCAGATACTGCACCGGCACAGATTTATCCAGTCCAAGTTCTTCTCTGATGGCAGTTTTCTGTTCTTCCGTCCATGCCATTCCCGTATTCTGTTCCATCATATCAACCGCATCTACCGAAGATGTGTGCATCAGCACAAAAGTCAGCAATGTAATGCCAAACAGAATCGGAATCAGCTGTAGTAATCGTTTTATGATATATTTTCTCATGCCTGTTCGTATTTTCCTCACACACCAGAAACATTCGTTATTCTTTATCTAAATCTGCCGTAATCTCATAATAATCCGACGGATGTGCCACCAGACCAGATACCCCTTTGCCTGATACCATAGACATTTTCAGATGAGATGCAAATACAAATGCATGGTCATCCAGAATGGTCTGTGTCATCTGTGTGCCCAGAGAAGCCCGTTCTGTCGAATCAAAAGTAACTGACATCTGCTTTTCCAGTGCCTCAAGCGCATCGCTGTGGTAACCTCCACGATTCTTGGTTGAGCTGTCCAGACAATGGGTAGTGAAAAAATACTCCGGATCACCAGTCGGTGCACTGACAAATGCTCCTGCAAAAATATCCCAGTCGCCTTTATCCAGATAATCCTGATGGTTGGCTGTACAGTTTACCTGAATATCAATTCCGACATCTTTCATGGTCGCCTGTACTGATTCCGCCAACAACGGCAACTCCTGACGGCTTGGATAAGTCAACCAGCGAATCGTCAGCTTTTTGCCATTTTTATCTACATAGCCGTCTCCATCAGTATCTGTCCATCCGGCCTTTTTCAATAATTCTTTTGCTTTCGCCGAATCATAAGATTCCGCTGTTACGGTATCATCCCCAAACGTAAAGCTTGTCGGGAACGGTCCCACTGCCGCAGTGCCATTTCCATCCATCAATACAGAAGTAAAGTTCTCCTTGTCAATCGCACTTGCAATGGCTGCCCGCACATCATCATCCTGAAGTGCTTCCGTTGCATAATTCATCTGTGCAAAGAAAGAGCGGGAAGTCTCACAGGAAGAAATCGTATATGGCTCATTTTCAAACAATGGCAGACTTGCATACGGGAGCCCATAAGCAGCATCCAGTTCGCCGGACTGCATCGCCATCGTCATAGTATCTCCATCAGTAATTGTTTTCACATAGATTTTATCCAGATGCGGTGTGCCATTCCAGTAATTTTCATTTTTTACCAGCGTTACGCCTTTGTCTGTTTCCAAATCCTGTACAATGTATGGTCCTGTTCCAACTACTTTTCCATCTGCCGTAATGCCCGCTTTCATATCGATAATACATCCATACGGATCTGACAGATAATTCATCAATGCCGGAACCGGTTCACTCGTTGTAATTGTCAGAATCTGTCCATCTGCCTCGATATTACTGATTTTCAGATCTCCCGCTGCACGTTCATGCACTGCCACCAGATCATCCAGACATTCTTTCACTGCCTGTGCATCCATTTTCCGTCCACTGGAAAATGTCACATTATCCTGCAATGTGATTTTCCATGTATTGTCATCTATATTTTCATATGATTTTGCCAGCCATGGCTCCAGTTCCATAGAATCAGAATATTTAAATAAAGTCTCTCCGATTCCATAACGGATACATGCCCAACCAGAATATCCTCTATGCGGATTCACATCCGACTCATCGTTTTCCGCATTAAATGTCGTATCTCCAAACGTAAATACTTTTTCACTGGCAGTTTCTGCTTTTGCAGAACCGCTATTTTGATCTTTATTGTCTCCGCATCCGGCCAGCAGGCCAAACATCAGTACTGCCGCCATAAAAACTGTCCCTAATTTTGCTATTTTTTTATGCGCCATTGTGTTTCCCCCTGTCTCTTTTCATTCTCTTTTTTCATTACAGTGACACTCATTTTTTAACACTGTAATCAGATTAACAAAATCAGGACGTTCTCACAAGCCACCCTGGGGGATAAAAAGGCACCCTACACTGCGTGCCGCACAACCTCTGCCAGTGTTTCTGCTGCCAGCGCAAATTCCTCCGGAGTAACATAAGAAAAAGAAAGCCGGAGTGAATTTGTTTTCTCAAATCCATAAATGTCTCCGGGATTCAATAAGATCCGATGCTTTAAAGCTTCCTGAAAAATCATTTCCACGGAAAGTTCTTTCTTAAAAGTCAGCCAGATATAAAATCCTCCTTTTGGTATACGCCAGGTGGCAAGATCTGAAAAATGCTCTTGTAATGCTTTCAATGCACAGTTTCTCCGATGCAGTAAAATTGCTTTCAGTTCCTGCAAATATTCCCCGTAAAGCCCGCTGTTTAAAAATTCTGCAAAAATCCATTGTGAAATTGAACTTGCACCATAATCCATCTGCATTTTCACATCCCCCAGCCGCTGCACGATTGGTTCAGGTGCAACAATCCAGCCAATCCGAAGTCCGGGAGCCAGCGTTTTGGAAGCAGTACCAAGGTAGATGACCATTCCAGACTGATCCAGTTCCTTTAACGTCTTTGGTTGCTCCTGCGCATAACAAAGTTCCAGATATGCTCCATCTTCTATGATCGGAAGCTGACAGGAAACACAGTAATCGATCAATTCCTG
>CAKREL010000163.1 GCA_934317205.1 uncultured Eubacterium sp. | reverse complement strand
TTCTGGGATATGGATGGCACATTGGCGAATACTTATGAGGGTGTGACAAATTGTGTGAAATATGCCATGGAACCTTACGGAATCCATCTGGAAGGAGAGGAGGACCTGAGAAAATTTATCGGACCTCCGCTTCGTTTTTCTTTTACAACATATTGCGGACTCAGCGAGGAAGAAGCAGAAAAAGCAATTGTGCGCTATCGGGAGCGCTATATACCGATCGGAGTATATGAGTGTGAATTATTTGAAGGCGTACGTGAGACGATTCAGGCTTTCAAAGAAGCAGGATACATTCAGGTCATCACATCATCCAAGCCGGAGGCACAGTGCCGCCAGGTGTTGGAAAAATTTGATCTGCTGACAGAATTAGACGAAGTAGTCGGTGCCAGTCATGATGGCAGAATTGATACAAAAATTGAAGTATTGCAGGAAGCATTTCGACGGATGAAAGCACAGTATGTGGATTTTTCCAAAGAACAAACGGTGCTGATCGGAGATACGCATTATGATGCGGATGGTGCAAAGGAAGGCGGTATTGACTGCATCGGAGTAGGCTATGGATTCGGAGGTACAGAAGAAATGTGGAATGCCGGTGCTGTGGCCGTATATGAAGACCAGAAGGCATTGCGGGAAGCACTGGTATAGCTTATAATAGATAAGTTTTATGTCTGTTTGTAAATTAATCAGAGATGAAAAATCAGAACGAAACTGAGTGAACCGTGGAATCGTTGACACGAGCCAAAAAATGAGGGAGGACGTCATGAAGCGAAAGGAAAAAATGCGGCAGATCGCAAAAGAGGCAAAATCTGTCCTGTGGGCAGTGATTGCAATTATCGTGTTCTGGATAGTTGCAGGGTTTGGAGTAAGTAAGTTACATATCACTATTTTCCATACTCCGTTATGGGCAATCACAGGATGCATCGGCACATGGATATTTTCCATTATTGTCGTTGTATATCTGATGAAACGCGTATTTAAAGACTTTGATCTGGAGGAGGAAAACGAGGATGAATAAGAATATTCTGGCTTTGATGCCGGTGTTTATTTTTATGATCATTATGCTGATCGTAAGTATTTATGTGCGCCGGGCATCTGCAAAAAGGGCTTCTGAGGGCTTTGTAAAAGATTATTTTATTGGTTCCCGTAGTCTGGGCGGTTTTGTACTGGCGATGACCACCGTTGCAACTTACAGTTCGGTAAGTTCCTTTGTCGGTGGACCGGGACAGGCCTGGAGCATTGGATTCGGCTGGATCTATATGTCAGTCGTTCAGGTGACAGCGTTATTGTTGGTGCTTGGTATCCTTGGTAAAAAAATGGCGATGGTATCACGAAAAATTGATGCGGTAACAATTATCGATGTGATCAGACATCGGTATCAGTCCGATGTGCTGGCAAATATTTCCGCAATTATCATCGTTATTTTCTTCGCGGCAACGATGGTTGCTCAGTTTGTAGGTGGTGCGAAATTATTTGAGGCAGTAACAGGATATTCTTATCTCACCGGTTTGATCGTATTCGGCCTGGTTGTTGTTATCTACACGACTGTCGGTGGATTTCGCGGCGTAGCGATTACAGATGCCATCTGTGCGGTAGTTATGCTGGCGGGTATGGTGATTTTGCTCATTGGTATTATCCGTCAGGGCGGCGGCTATGAGACAATTATGGAAAATATTGCAGCTGCAAAGCCTGAGATGCTGGAGCCGTTATCCGGTGGAAATATGCCGGTGAGTCTGTACATTTCCCAGTGGATGCTGGTTGGTATCTTTACATTGGGATTACCGCAGTCAGCAGTGCGCTGTTTAAGCTACAAAGATACGAAATCGCTGCATCATGCGATTATTCTTGGTACCGTTGTTGTCGGCGCTATGAATATCGGCATGAACTTTATTGGTGTATTATCCGCAGGTGTGCTGACCGGAAACCTGGCAGATTATGGAAACAGTGTGGATAATATCATTCCGCTTGCTATTGCAGGTTCCTTAAAACCATTCGTAGCCGGAATCTGTATCATTGGACCAATCGCAGCATCCATTTCCACGATTTCATCTCTGCTGCTGAGCACGACATCTTCCATCGTAAAAGATGTGTATATGCATGAGAAAGAGAAAAAGGGACATGCGGTATCTGAAAAAACAACAACGATGCTCAGCCAGATTTGTACCTTGGTGATCGGACTCATTATTTTCGGAATTTCCATCAATCCACCAAGTGTCATCTGGAAAATCAATATGTTTGCCTTTGGTGGACTGGAAAGTGCATTCTTCTGGATTTTCTTACTTGGTATGTTCTGGAAAAAGGCAAATAAAGCCGGAGCGATCAGTGCAATCATCGGTGGAACGGTATGCTATTGTGTGACCATGTTCTTTGGATTGAAAATCGCGAATCTGCACCAGATTCTGATCGGCATCAGTGTATCACTGCTTTGCATGGTGATTGGTTCCGTGGTTGGCAAAAAAACTGACGAAAAAGTGCTGAAATTGTATTTCTAATGGGTGTCAATTTGTAGGTTATTAAAGGAAAAACCGAAGCGAAACGAGGGTAGCGAGCGACTAGCGGTTGCAGAAGGAGTCTCTGATTTCGTCCTTCATAATATTAAATTTTAGCCAACATCCCCGAAAAAGAATAAATTGAATATGAAATTCGAAAAATTTACCTGTAACACATGAATTTGATTTCTACAGGTAAATTTTTTTATAAAGAAATACAAGGTGAAATTGTGTAATACAAAACAAAATAAACAGATAATTAAAATAATTCAAAAACAATAGAGATGTATAAAAAGAATTATCTGACTATCTGACAATTTGAGAAAAAAAGCGGGTTTACATTTGACGGAAAAAGGGGTATAGTATATCCAATCAATCAGTTCGCGTTAGATACAGATAAAAAAGAGTATTTTTTGCAGAAAGGAAAATGTTA
>CAKREL010000162.1 GCA_934317205.1 uncultured Eubacterium sp. | reverse complement strand
GCTCTGCGCTCATTTCCTGTGCTCTTGTATATAAACCTTTGAATAATGTCATGATTGTGTCCTCCTTTATATGTGAATGTTAAGTAGTTCTTGTTTTCTTGTTGAGATTATTATATTATATATAATGAAAGAAGTAAAGCTACTGTATTTTATGTATGTATTAAGTGAAACTTAATGATAATGTTTAGAAAGCATACATAGTGCACAAATAGAGGTTTTTTATTTGTATAATCTGTACAAAAGCCATGCTAAAGGAGGTTTTTATGGATACAGCGAGATATCAGGCATTTCTGATGGCGGCAGAAACCGGAAGTATCAAAAACGCAGCAGAGGAGCTGGGATATACACCATCTGGTGTCAGTCAGCTGATCAAAGCGTTGGAGGAGGAACTTGGATTTACACTTCTTTATCGAAGTAAAAAAGGGGTAAGCCTGACGCAGGAAGGGCGCAGGCTGCGACCAACGATTCGTGAGATTCTGGAGTCGGAAAGCCGATTATTTCAGACCGCTTCTGAAATGCGTGGATTGTCCATTGGTAATATCAATATTGCAGCATATCAGTGTCTGGCAGCAGTGTGGATGCCGTCACTGATCAGTGGATTTCAGAAAAAATACCCAAATATACGTATTCAGCTTTTTGAGGGCACGCAACAGGATATTTTACAGTATCTGGATGATCGAACGGTAAATCTGGCATTTTTTAACTGTTCAGATACGAAAAATTATGACTGGCTGCCACTGATGAAAGACCGTATGGTGGCGGTTCTTCCGACGAATCATCCTATGGCAAAAAATGAATTATTTCCAGTGGAGGCATGCCGTTATGAACGTTTTATTATGCCGGAGCATGGACAGGATCAAGATGTATTTGACATGCTGGACGAAGTGAATGTCAAACCAGATGTATATCTGTCTACATTTGATTCATTTACAGCAATTGCCATGATAGAAAAGGGACTTGGAATCAGTATTATGAATGAGATCAGTATTCCGACCAAAACAAGCAGAGATATTGTGACACTTCCGACAGTACCTGAGCATTACATTGAAATGGGAATTGCATTACCATCTATTGCGCAGGCTTCTCCTGCAGTGAAGAAGTTTATTTCTTATGCAGTGGAATCCGGAATCTGCAGTGCAAATCCTGTGGGAGTTTAAATTAACATTCTATTGCCACTTTGATCACGCCATCTTTTTTATTTTCAAAAAGTTCATAGGCTTCTTCTATTTTGCTAAGTGGATAGGTGTGTGTGATCAGCGCTTCTGTATTGATCTTGCCTTCTGCTATTAGCTCCAGCGTTTCTTCACAATCACAGCCATCCACGCCTCCTGTTTTAAATGTAAGATTCTTGCCGTACATATCTGGCAGTGGTAAGGTCTGGGCTCTATCATAAAGAGCCACTACCGTCACAATTGCATTTGGTCTTGCACATTCCCATGCCAGTCGAAAAGTAGATTCTGCTCCTGCAACTTCAAGAACAACATCCGCGCCACCATGATCGCTGTTTGTCTGTACAAAATCAAAACATTCTTCCGGAGAAACTGTAAGAACCTCCGGATAATGTTTCTTAATAAAATGCATACGATTTTCGTCTTTTTCGCACATGATGATCCGTTTCGGATTCTTTAGCATAACGGACAGTAAGGTACAGATACCTGTAGGTCCGGCTCCAATGATCAGTACGGTGTCATCTTCTGTAATCTCAGAAATACGTGCTGCCCAATAACCGGTAGCAAGAACATCTCCTACAAATAAAGCCTGTCTGTCTGTAACTTTATCCGGAATCTTATTCAGTCCCTGATCTGCAAATGGTACACGGACATATTCTGCCTGACCGCCATCAATACGGCAGCCAAGAGCCCAGCCGCCATTTTGATCGATGCAGTTATTTACATACCCTTTCTTGCAGAAAAAACATTCCCCGCAAAAAGTTTCTACATTTACTGTCACACGGTCTCCAGGCTTCACTTTCGTTACAGCACGTCCAACTTCTTCCACGATTCCAACCATCTCATGGCCGACTGTAATGCCCGGAACTGCTTTTGGAACGCTTCCGTGCTTAATGTGAAGGTCACTAGAACAAATGCTTGCAAGTGTCACCTTTACAATGGCATCCCTTTCATGCATCAGCATCGGTTTCGGTTTTTCTATTAATTCAAATTTCCCTTTTGAAACATATGTATAAGTCTTCATTTTTTCCCCATTATTTTCTTATAATTTTCGCTACACTGGATTTTAAATATTATCGTTTTCCGTTCTTGAATTATTATCGAATGCTCCATTGCCAAATAATAAACAAGATAAGAAGATGCGCCGGATAAAAAGCATAGCAGAAATATTTGAACCATTTGCTATGGTATCCCTGCTTTCCATTATATAACCAGATTGGAATAAGCGCCAACAGTGCAAAGCTTTGTTGTGCAATCTCAAAATGATGTCCCAGGATAGTTACCGGATAATACAGATCTCCAAGCATAATTACATTCAAATAGTACATTCCGGCAAACTGTGCCACAAAAGAAACCCATGTTTTTTTTCGGAAAAAGTAAAAAAGCAATACTGTCAGTATTCCCGCTGCATTGTAATCTACCATGGTTATGATTCCAAGCAGATAATCTGTCAAAAGCACAAGACAAACTACAAGAAGCAGTATCCATTTCTTTTGTGTCCTTTTTGCTTTTTCAATAATCTGTATCGATACCAGACCTAATAGAAATGTCCATAGCACGTTTTGATGAAACGGGTAAAATACAGAACTTCCCATAATCAAGTTAAATGGTATTTCTGAAATTAGAGCAAATAGAAAAAGACGCTGCATATACTTTTTGATATTTGAAGTATAATAGCATCCTTCTGCAATCATAAATGCAAAGATTGGAAATGCCAGTCTTCCTATGCATGTCAGCCATTCCTGTGCCGGAAATAGTGTCGCCCATAAATGATC
>CAKREL010000161.1 GCA_934317205.1 uncultured Eubacterium sp. | reverse complement strand
GTTACATGGATCGGATTTCTTACAGAAGCAGCGATAATCTCTGTCTCATAACCATAAATGGAAAAAATCTCTGAGATTGTGTTGATCAGATCAATACCTGGCTGGCTGATATCATCCAATCTGCCCAGGAACGGAGATACATAGGTAGCACCTGCCTCTGCTGCCAGAAGTGCCTGGTTTGCGGTAAAAATCAGTGTTACATTCGTCTTGATGCCTTCTGATGAAAGTACTTTGACGGCTTTCAATCCTTCGATGGTCATCGGGATTTTTACGACCATATTCGGATGGATTGCTGCAATCTCGCGGCCTTCCCTGATCATTCCTTCTGCATCTACGGTTGTAGCTTTTACCTCTCCGGAAATCGGTCCGTCCACGATAGATGTGATTTCTTTGATCACCTCATTAAAATCACGACCCTCTTTTGCAATCAGGGATGGATTTGTCGTTACGCCACAGATTACACCCATATCATTCGCCTTTTTAATATCTTCTACATTTGCGGTATCAATAAAAAATTTCATCTTCGTTTCCTCCTGTTTTCTTTCACTTATTTTTCTGTGTTTCTTCTACTGCTTCCATGGTATAGGTTCCTTTGCAGTGTGGTACCCTCTGCATAACTGCCTGTACCACTTCATGTGATAATTGTATCGGCAAATATTCTAACGTTTAATCTGATATCTATCTGTTAGCATATACACAAAAATCACGATCTGTCAATAAAAAGTGCAAAATCACCAATTTATCCGTAAATGATCCATTAGCTGATAAACACTGATGCTGCCGGTCTGTCAAAATTCTGCTCCAACATCTGCTTATGAGATAAAAATGCCGAATCATCAAAATATTTTGCCTGCATCGGACATTTTTGGATACAGGACTGACATTTAATACAGAGCCCCTCTGTCACGGACGGATTTTCCCGGTGAATCGTTCCCATTGGACAGTTTGCCGCACAGATTCCACATTTTTTACATAACGCAGAATCTGTCTTTGGATGTGCCTTCAGGAATTTTGCCGGCTGCCCATCGATACCAAGGGGTGTATAATATTTTTCTGGCGGATTGGTTCCCGGAAGCAGATCAGAAATCTGTATTTTTTCTTTCGATGATGTCTCCAGCTTCTGCAGCACATTCCTCACAAACACCTTCCAGTCAGCCTTATCCTGTTCATTTGGCCGATCCGGGGCAATCACTTTTGAAAAACTATGACGCGACACCACTGCGGCCCCTGCTACTGTCTGGAAACCATTCTGTTCCAGAAGCAGACTTAGCTCCACCAGTGCATCATCAAAGTTTCGATTACCGAACACTACGATTGGTACCGCATATGCTCCATTTCCCATAAAACTATCCCTGATATATGGCATGATTTTATTCGGCACACGCCCCGCATAAACCGGTGTTCCGAAAAAGACAAGCTCATCCGCCTCAAATACATATTTCCCCTCTCGCTGTTCCGGCAGCGTAAAATCCATCTCCACAACCGGCAGATTTAACTGTTCTCCAGCATGTTGTGCCATCGTTGAAACAATCTGCTTTACATTTCCGCAGGGACTGAAATATACGGAACAGATTCTTTTTATATGGTTCATGATCAACCTCCCCCATTTCTTCACTAATCTGTTACTATTATTTTCTGTTTTTAACAGTCAAATGTACTGTGCATTTTTGGGCTTTTCCTCTTCTGTTTTTTCAGGGAAACTGCCACTTACCAGTCAGACACGGTGCTTGGCACATAAAACTGCTCCATATCCGCATGCTCCAGATTTAATAATGCAACTTTTTTATCAATTCCACCCGCATACCCAGTTAAGCTTCCATCTGTTCCAACCACTCTGTGACATGGCACAATAATAGAAATTGGATTATGACCAACCGCGCCACCCACTGCCTGCGCTGACATTCGGGTAACTCCACGCTGTTTTGCAATACATGCCGCGATTTCTCCATAAGTCATGGTTTTTCCATACGGAATTGATAATAATATTTTCCACACTTCCTGTTGAAATTCTGATCCGCATGCAAAAGAAACTGCTGGAAGAAAATCTGGCTCTTTTCCCTGAAAATAAATGTCTAACCAACGGTCTGCCGCGTCAAATACCGGCACCATTTTTTCTTCATACTCTTTTGATAAAGTCACAGCAAAATATTTCTGTCCATCAAACCACAACCCAGTCAATGCTTCGCCATCGCTTGCCATGGTGATGCCTCCCAACGGAGATTTATAACGATGTATGTATTCCATGTTTCTACCTCATACTAACTTTCTTTTTTTCTGCCTTATCTTTTACCGTTTTGGGCGCATAATCCTTCATGCTGGGAATGGCACCACCTGACACCGCCCACAGATACAGACTCGCCACACTGCAGTACGGTGAAAATCGTCTGCGGTACTTCTCAAACAATTTTTTATCAATTTTTCTGTGATGATACACCATGCGAAGTCCTCGCAAAATTGCCAGATCACCATAACTAAATACATCTGGTCGCTGCATACAAAATAGCAGAATCATTTCCGCAGTCCAGACGCCGATTCCTTTTAATGACGATAATACTTTGATTGCCTCCTGATCTGACATCTGCCACACAGCATCCAGATCAAATTCCCCACTTTTTATTTTTTCTGCAAAATCCATCAGATATTCTGCTTTGCGAAAGGTCATTCCATATGCCTGCAATCGCGGTATTCCCGCTTCCAGAATCGTTTCCGCATTAATGGTTCCAAGGTCATCCTGCATCCGCTGCCAGATTGTTTTCTGGGCTTTCGTAGAAATCTGCTGGCCAATGATGTGATGCACTACAGAAGAAAACAGATCCGTGTCCACAGTTCTTTCAATCATTCCAAGTACTTCTATCACTTCCGCCAACTTTTTATCCTTTTGCTTCAGATATTCTATTTCTGTTTCTCCATATTCAAAATACATGTTTTTCTCCGTTCTTTGATTTATCTGATTTATTCCATTTTTACTAT
>CAKREL010000160.1 GCA_934317205.1 uncultured Eubacterium sp. | reverse complement strand
AAGAAAAAAGTACAAATGTTCGATTCTTATTTGTACTTTTCTCTCTTACTACTATTCTATTTTTTATCATGCTGCGTGGAAATATTCCTGGATTAAGTCTATGTAAATCGGCCAGTCGCAATCCGCTTTCGCTACTTGCTCATGAACGCAGATTTCAGAGAAACTCCTTCTTTCTCATAACTCGCATACTACACTTATACGAAACATACCATACAAGCATACTTAGCACAATAAGTGCAATCGCAATTTCAAAATCTCCTGCTTCGCCTATCACATCTAGAATACTTTCTTTTAATTCCAAATTAGCCTCGAGAAAAGAACCAATTGTGTAGCAAATTGCAAAAATAATTAAAATCGTAATTGGCAGCACAATTCGTCCTTTCTCTCCTTCAAACTTTAGTCGGATTGCAATCATAATTCCCGCAACTGCCTGAATCACAAAGAATGTCATCAACTCCATCAACAGAATTTCCAGGTTGAACACCTCTTCAGAATTTATGAGTGCAGCAATTCCTGCACAGACTGCCCCAATACACCATCCACATACTGTCATAATAAAGGAAAAAATATATTTTTCTCTGACATATATTTTTTTATTTACCGGTAAAGAAAATAAATATGTGTATCCATGACCATTTTCATCGTAACTAATCGTGTTACCTGAATATACTGCCATAACAGATGGGATATATACTGCAATGAAAGTAGCTCCCATTTTTCCAGTTATTATAAAAAATAATGCTACAAGCGCTAACACCAGAAAAAGTTTACCACCTTGTCGATAAAACAACCGAAAATCCTTTTCCAAAAGCCCTCTGATTCCTTTCATCATTTCTCGCCTCCTGTTAACATAAGAATCACCTGATCGAGTGATCCGCCCTCCACTACGATTTCCGGATAATTTTCCATATAATACTGCTTCTCATTTGTCAAACAGGAAATTCCAAAAAACTCTTTTTTCTCTTTCAAAAGATAACTTTTATCCATTGCCTGATACTGTTCCTCACTGACTTTCAACACTGCATATTTTTCCAAAATCGTATCCATCTCTTCGTGAAGCACAATTTTTCCTTCATGAATCACATAAATGTCATCACACAGATGTTCCAGATCCGAAGAAATATGTGAGCTGATCAGGATACTTCTCTCCGGCTTCTCTTCCATATATTCTCTTAAAATATCCAGCATCCCTTCCCTTGCTCCGACATCAAGCCCTGCTGTCGGCTCATCCAGCATCAGAAATTCTGCCTGATGTGTCAATGCAATGATCAGATTCAGCTTTGCCTTCATTCCTGTTGAATATTCTTTTATAAATTTATTCAACGGAATCTGATATTTTTCACACATCTGATGGAATTTTTCTGTTTCAAACTTTGGATATAATCTAACAAGTACTGCCTCAACATCTTTCCCTTTCAAATATCCAGTGAATCCAGCTTCTGCCAGGACAACTCCCAGATCTTCTTTATCTTTTTCATCTAACTCTTCCTGTGTTTTTCCCAGAATCTTTATCTCACCGGCATCATAAGAAATGAGTCCGAGCACCGCCTTGAACAAAGTACTCTTACCGGCTCCATTCTCTCCAACCAGACCAGTAATTCTTCCTTTTTCTACATTTAACGAACAGTCTAACTGAAATTCATCATAGTTTTTCTTTACTCCTTTGATTTCTAACATAATTATTCATCCTCCATGATTAGTTCAAATAATGAACGGATTTCTTCCTTTTTCATTCCGCAGCGCCTTCCCTTCTGAATCGCAGCTTCCAGATCCGCCTCAACTTCTTTCCTGCGCTCTTCTTCCATCAGCTGTGTATTCGAAGCCGCTACATATGTTCCTTTTCCATGAACTGTGACAGTCATTCCCTCTGCTTCCAGATTGTCATATGCTTTCTTCACGGTAAGTGCACTGATCTTCAGTTCCTTTGCCATCGTTCTCACAGATGGCAATATATCATTTTCTTTTAATTCTTCGGAGATAATCTGCGCCTTAATCTGCTCCATGATCTGTTCATAAATTGGTACCATTGATGTATTATTGATTATAATCTTCATATATTCCCTCCTGCTACAAACAGTATATAACAGCATAATACTGTTGTCAACTGTTATATACTGTTTATTCTATTCGATTTGCTTTTTCACAAAAGCTGGTTCAAGTCGAACGCACGTGAGACTTGGTGCGTGATTCTGGTCAGCGTAAGCTGACATATTCATCTCAGAATCACTGCACTCTACACTTCGTTTCGGTCGGCGCAAAACCATTGTCTCTCAGACAATGTGCGCCCTCGCGGAGCGTTTATCTCAGTCAGAGATTGAACTTCTAAATGCCGAAAAAGATAAATTAAAATAATCCATAACGCATGAACGGCAATGAACCATTTCTGATTCATTGCCGTTCTCTTTACATACGCTGTAATTGATTAACGATACTTCAATTGCTTCTCTTTTTTCTTTTTCAATATCATATTCCATAAAAAACACATCTCTGACTCTTTATGAATGTGACGTTACAAGTCCGATAATCCCAGCAATGATTAATAGCGGAAAAGCTATATACATTAATCCGCCTACCACCAATCCAATTAATATCACCGGAAAGAAAAATTTTCCACACCAAGTTTGTTACTGAATTCCGGATTTTTTTCAATCTTTTCTATTATCCGAATTAATCGTATTCTCTGTGCTACCTTCATCTGATCACCTCGCTAATATTCATCTTTTCTGTTGATATTGTCAGTATAGCAAAGAAAATTTCCAGCTAAACATTTCCGCTGCATTAAAAAGAGCTGAAGAGGTCATCTGACCTCATTAATTAATGTATATGCTCATAATTGCAAATCTGGATTGCCGCTCCATTCTCCATAACCGAAAACCCATGTTTTGCGTAAAATAGCACATTATTTTTATCTTCGGGCATTCCTTCAATATACATAAATTTTTTATATTTTTCCTTTATATATTCAATCATTTTGCCAGCAATCCCCTTCCCCTGATAATCAGGATGAACCAGCACATAATGTATCTGTGCTAACATTTCCGTATCATCCAG
>CAKREL010000159.1 GCA_934317205.1 uncultured Eubacterium sp. | reverse complement strand
TTGATGGTAAAGGAATCATCCGTAAAATCAATGGTTGAGAAAGAAGGCAGACATGCATTTGTTCTCTCAGCAATATAATACGGTGTATAGTTCAACAGGTTATAATATTTGGAACCGGATCCTGAACCTGTCGTAATATACATTGTACCTTCCGGATCAGCAACTGTTCCGCTGCTGATATCATAATCGATGACATTTCCATCCAACACCTGATAGCTTCGTGAGAAAGTATGATCGTGACCTGTCAGGCAGACATCAATGTCGAATTCATCCATCAGTGGAGCAAAAATAATTCTGTTTGTAGAAGCATCTGTATCTGCATGCGGCTGACCGGAACCGTAAATGTCACTGTGGAAAATAACAACTTTCCATTTTGCATCCGGATTGCTTGCAATTGCTTCCTGCATGAATTTTCTGTGCTCTGCCTGGTTACGGTTATTGCTGTTCAGTGAAATAAATAACGTATCACCATAGTTAAAGTAGAAATCACTTCCTGCTGCTGTCTGTCCCAGCTGTTCCTCTGAATTTGGATTATTGAAATGAGCAGAATAATCAGAACCATTCATATCATGGTTTCCAATCGTTGCTGCGATTGGAAGATTACGAAATACTGACGGATATAAATAACCTGCGTACTCGCTCTCTCTTGTTTTTCTTACTTCATCTGTATTAGAATTGGATTCATTGATCTGATCACCTGCGGATAAAAGGAATGATGCGTTCGGACATGTCTTTAATGCCTGCTGCATGGTTTTATTCCAGTTATAGGCATCTCTGGCAACGCTTGCATCATCAGCCTGTCTGTCAGAAGAACTTCCGGAGGCTCCTACCTGTGGGTCACCAGTAAGAATGACAGAAAATTTATCGGTAGACTGTGTAGTATAATTGTATTCCTCAGACCATACGCTTGTACCGTCTTCTTTGTAATCATCCGTATACTGATAGATATATTTTGTATTTTCATTAAAGTAGTTCGCGATACTTACTTTATTGGATGCTGCATAAGTTTTTCCCTGCCAGTTTGCAGCACTGATATCACTTGCTGTTCCGGTAAATACTTTTGCTGCTCCTTTGGCACCATCTTTCCAGATCATAACTGCCGGTGTTCCTTTAGTTTCAGAATACCATGCAAAATTTAATCCTGCAGCGTTACTTCCAGGTGTCAGGGCTATTTCATTTGTATTTGCATAAGCATTTTCTCCACCCTGCCATACATTGGTTAACCAATTCTGGAAATCTGCTGAATTATCAGTATCAGCTTTAAAGGTACTCTTGCTTACATCATAAGCTCCATATGCGAATGCATTTACTGTTGGCACTGCGCCTGCGATCATGGTTGCCGCAGCAGCTAAAACTACACCTTTTTTCCATAAATTCTTGTTTGTGTTCATCTCATCCTCCACAATTTGTGCTGTTTTTACAGTGGTTCAGGCAATTGCCTGTTTTTTTATAATATCGGAGTAATATCCGCTATTACTTATGTCCAGCCCACGTATTGCCCGTGAAAGGAATAGGTGAACTGTTTTTTGGCTTTTTTACAGAACCGGCTCCGGATTTATCGTCGGGTGGGTTCCATTGATGGAAAAGATAACCCATTCTGCAATATTTGTCGCATGATCGCCGATTCGCTCAAAGTATTTTGCAACCATCAGCAGATCTGTCGCCACTTCTGCACCTGCTGCATGATTCTGAATCAGCTCGATCACTTCTTTTTTTGTATCATCAAACATGGTATCAATCACATCATCTCTGGCGATTACTTTTTTTGCCATCTCGATATCTTTTGCCACGAATGCTTCCAGGCCTTTCATAACCATCAGCATACATTCCTGTGACATCTGTTTCATACGCTCCATCATCGGCAGTTCTTTTTCATTTACCAGACATAAAGCTAATTCCGAAATATCTGCTGCCTGATCACCGATTCGTTCCATATCTGTGATCATTTTTAATGCCGCTGAGATCAGGCGGAGATCTCTGGCTACCGGCTGCTGTTTCATCAAAAGTTTCATACACAGTGTCTCGATATCTTTTTCCTGCTGATCTACTTCTGAATCAAATTCCATGTTTTGTCTTGCTTTTTCTGCATCCTGATGTACCATGGCTTCAATTGCATGCTCAATAGCCTGCTCTACCATGTGACCCATCTGGATCAATTCACCATTTAAAGTATTTAACTGTCTGTCAAATTGATTTCTCATTTTTATGTTCTCCCTTGCATTAACCAAATCTACCGGTAATATAATCTTCTGTCTTTTTCTCTTTCGGTGTGGAGAATAACTGATCGGTATCACCATACTCTACAAGGTCGCCCAGCAGGAAAAATGCAGTCTGGTCAGATACACGCACGGCCTGCTGCATGTTATGTGTTACCATAACGATGGTGTACTGGGATTTCAGTTCCATAACGAGATCCTCGATTTTGGATGTAGAAATCGGATCCAGCGCAGATGTGGACTCATCCATCAGAAGTACTTCCGGATGAACTGCCAGTGCACGGGCGATACAGATTCTCTGTTGCTGTCCACCAGATACACCAAGTGCACTCTTTTTCAGACGGTCTTTTACTTCGTCCCAGATAGCTGCATCACGAAGTGATTTTTCTACGATGTCATCCAGCTGTGCTTTATTGTGGATACCGTGTGTTCTCGGTCCGAATGCTACATTATCGTAAATACTCATCGGAAATGGATTTGCCTTCTGAAATACCATACCAACCCTTTTTCTCAGCAGGTTTACATCCATATTATTTCCATAAATGTCTTCGCCGTCCAATGCGATCAGACCGTCAATTTTACATCCCTCTACCAGATCATTCATACGGTTTAATGATTTCAGCAAGGTAGATTTACCACATCCGGAAGGTCCGATAAATGCTGTAATCTGATGTTCTTTAATCTCCAGATTAATATCTTTTAACGCATGGAAATCTCCGTAATGAAGATTCATATGCTCGATTGTCATTTTATTTTTTAACATGTTCTTTTCGTTATCCTCTCTCACATATTGCTGTTTGCAAATTACTCTCATCCAGTTCTCTTTTGATATTTGTAAAAACTATTGCAAAAG
>CAKREL010000158.1 GCA_934317205.1 uncultured Eubacterium sp. | reverse complement strand
TACAATCTTCCGGCAAAATATATTCTTCATACGGTAGGACCTATTATACAATGGAAAGTCACAAAAGAAGATGAAGACCTGCTCGCAAGCTGCTACACAGAGTGTCTAAAGCTTGCAGCTGATACAGGTGCAGAATCCATTGCATTCTGTTGCCTTTCCACAGGAGTATTCCGTTTTCCGCAGCAGAGGGCTGCTGAAATTGCAACGAACACTGTAAAGCAGCATCTTGACAAAGACAGCAGAATAAAAAAGGTAATCTTTAATGTGTTTAAGGATGAAGATTTGAAAATATATAATGGATTGTTATAAGTGTCTGTTGAACATATCCCTTTTTTCCTGTCTTACCGATTTACATCCGTATCTTACAAAAATGTAAGAAAACTGTAAGCCAAATCAATGGCTTGAATCTCGCTCATTTGTTATGATAGTCTCAACAAAGAAACAAGCATGCTGAAACAAAAAGACAAACATTCTGCAAGACATGAAATTATAAAAATTATGAAATGCCGTGCAGAACACAGCAAAGGAGTGACGATCATGGCAATTTTGGAAGTAAATAATGTAAAAAAAATATACACGACACGATTTGGCGGTAACCAGGTACAGGCGCTGAGCAACATCAATTTTTCCGTAGAAAAAGGCGAGTACGTGGCAATCATGGGTGAATCCGGTTCCGGAAAAACAACCTTGCTGAACATTCTGGCAGCGCTGGATAAACCGACCGCAGGTGAAGTTCTGCTGAACGGCAAAAATCTGGTATCTGTAAAGGAAAAAGAGATTTCTGCTTTTCGCCGGGATCATCTGGGATTTGTATTTCAGGATTTTAATCTTTTGGATAATTTTTCCCTAAAGGATAATATTTTTCTCCCACTGGTACTTTCCGGTGTGGATTACAAGGAGATGGAAAAACGCATCCGTCCGATTGCACAGAAGCTTGGGATTACCGAACTTCTGGAAAAATATCCCTATGAAGTGTCCGGCGGGCAGAAACAGCGTGCAGCAGTAGCCCGTGCACTGATCACCAATCCGGAACTGGTTCTTGCGGATGAACCGACGGGTGCGCTGGATTCCAGGGCAACGGACGGGCTGCTGAAGCTTTTTTCACAGATCAATGCAGAAGGACAGACCGTTGTAATGGTAACGCACAGTACAAAGGCGGCAAGCCACGCAAACCGCATTCTATTTATTAAGGACGGTGAAGTGTTCCATCAGATTTATCGGGGAAACGCGACAAATGAGCAGTTATATGTAAAGATTTCCGATGCGCTGACCGTATTGACGACAGGTGGTGAAGAGCATGAATAATATTTATGTACGTCTGGCAAAGACAAATATTCAGAACAACCGGCAGCTGTATCTGCCATACATAATTTCCGGCATTGTTACGGTGATGATGTTTTATCTGATGATGTTTATCAACAATAATCCGGGACTGGAAATCATTCCGGGATCTGTAACCCTGAAAACAATTATGGCGCTTGGTGTCGGTATTATTACTATTTTCGCTTATATTTTTATTTTTTATACCAATAGTTTTATCATCAAGCGTCGGAAAAAAGAAATCGGTGTGTACAATATATTAGGTATGGAAAAACGACACATTGCGAGAGTTCTTGGGTTGGAAACTGTTTTTGCGGCAATGCTTGCCATCGTAGGTGGTATTTTATCAGGTATTATAATTTCCAAACTGATCCTGATGTTACTTTACCGTATGCTGGGATTTCAGGAGAGTGTATCATTTTATATTGCCAAAGCAGGAATTGCGTGGGCAGTCGTCGTTTTTTGCGTGTTATATATGCTTACGTTGCTCTACAATCTGTTGCAGATCCGTCTGGCAAATCCGATCGAATTACTGCATGGAGGAAATGTGGGAGAAAAAGAGCCAAAGACCAAAGGTGTGATGGCAGTTGCAGGAGCCGCATGTCTGGCAGTGGCTTACTATATTGCAATTACCACAGAGAATCCAATGGAAGTGCTGATGAAATTTTTCCTTGCAGTTGTTCTTGTAATTATTGGAACTTATTTTCTGTTTACCGCAGGAAGCATTGCTATTTTGAAAATGCTGCGCAAAAACAAAAAGTTTTATTATAATAAAAAGCATTTTACAGCGGTATCCGGTATGCTATATCGTATGAAACAGAATGCGGCCGGACTGGCAAGCATCTGTGTGTTGTCTACCATGGTGCTGGTGATGATCTCCATGACGGTCAGTATGTTTGCCGGTGTGGATGATGAGCTGAAAGAGCGGTATCCGTATGAGTTATCCTATAGCGTAGATACAGATAAAATAGAGGAAAATACAGACGGTCAGGAGATTTATCAGACGATTGCTGATACAATCGCAAAGCAGGACAGGGAAATCACGGATTCTTCGATGTTCAGTTACTTTCAGTTATTTATGAAGAGAGAAGGTTCCATGTTTGAGTTCGTTGATCATGATACAGACTTTGCGGATTTATCGGAGGTAACTTTCCTGACGAGAGAAAATCTGCTTGCCTATGACAGTTCCCTGAAATCAGCAGATGTTCCGGAACCGGAAGCTGGCAAAATCGACATTTACAGTAAAAACGGGTACGATGAAAGTGTATTTTGCTATCTCGGACAGGATTTTGCAGTAGATCACAGTTTCAGGTATGAATCAGAAGCGGATGCTTATCTTTCGGTAAAGGATAGTCTTTATGTGGTTGCGGATGAAGCTACCCTGAGCCGGATGTATGAATTACAAATAGCGGCAGGAGCAAATGCAGATGGTTCCGGTATGTATTCGCTATATCGGACAGAAATGAATTTTGAATATGATGGAACAAAAGAAGAAAAACTGGCGTGTGAAGATGCAGTCAGTAAGGCGATTTCTGCTCGTGACCTGGATGATTCCGGTTATCTGCGCAGCAGAACCGAAAATGAAAAAAGTTTTTATGTTTTGTATGGAGGACTGTTTTTCTTAGGGCTGTTCCTTGGTATTATGTTCCTGATGGTTACAGTTATGATCATTTTTTACAAACAGATTTCCGAAGGGTATGATGACAGAGAGCGTTATATTATTATGGAAAAAGTAGGTATGAGCAATGCAGAAGTAAAGACATCGATCCAGTCACAGATCCGAATCGTATTTTTCCTGCCACTGGTGATGGCAGCTGTGCATGTGGCAGCAGCGTTTCCGATGATCCGACGGCTGCTGGCAATGCTGAACCTGACGAATGTGCCATTGTTTGTAACCTGCCTGCTCGTTACAATTCTGGTGTTTACCGCGATTTACTATCTGGTTTTTAGGAT
>CAKREL010000157.1 GCA_934317205.1 uncultured Eubacterium sp. | reverse complement strand
CAGTTAATCGAATTAATGAACGCTGTTTCCGAGGCAGGTCTGACAGATTTCTGTTATGAAGAAAATGGCGTTTCCGTGAAAATAAAAAAACATCCTGAGAAGAAAATTGTTGCTACTGCACCAGTAGAAATGCTTGCACCGGCAACAGTTAATTCACAGGTACAGATGTCAGGAACGGTTCCAGCAGCAGAAAGTACTGATGTAACAGAAAAAATTAATGGAAATATCGTAAAAAGTCCTCTGGTCGGAACTTTTTATTCTGCAAGTGCTCCAGATGCCGCACCATATGTACAGGTGGGTGACATTGTGAAAAAAGGCCAGGTACTTGGAATCGTGGAAGCAATGAAACTGATGAATGAGATTGAATCCGAGTTTGATGGAACTGTAAAAGATATTTTAGTAAAAAATGGTGATTTGATAGAATTTGATCAACCAATGTTTGTCATAGAGTAGGAGGTCGCGGATGTCAGTTTTAACAACAAAAGAAATCATGGATATTATTCCACATCGTCAGCCATTTCTGTTGATCGATACAATCGAAGAGCTAGAGCCAGGAAAGCGAGCAGTAGGAAAAAAATGTGTCAGCTACAATGAACCGTATTTTGCAGGACATTTTCCGGCAGAGCCGGTTATGCCTGGGGTACTGATTGTAGAAGCACTGGCGCAGGTTGGGGCAGTAGCTATTCTTGGCTGTGACGAATTTAAAGGAAAAACAGCTTATTTCGGAGCTATTAATTCTGCAAAATTTAAACGCAAAGTTGTTCCGGGAGATGTTCTGATGCTGGAAACAACAATGATCAAGCAGAAAGGACCGATTGGTGTGGCCTCCGCAAAAGCAACCGTAGATGGAAAAACAGCTGTTATTGCAGAGCTGACATTTGCCATTGGTTAGGAGAAAAAAACATGTTTCAGAAAATATTAATTGCAAATAGAGGTGAAATTGCGGTGCGTATCATCCGCGCCTGCAGAGAACTTGGAATTACTTCTGTGGCAGTCTATTCAACAGCAGATAAAGATGCACTGCATACACAGCTGGCGGATGAGGCAATCTGTATCGGAAAAGCTATACCGTCAGACAGCTATTTGAATATGGAACGGATTTTGAGTGCTGCGATTGCATCTAATGCAGAAGCGATTCATCCAGGATTTGGTTTTTTGTCTGAAAATGCAAAATTTGCGCAGATGTGTGAACAGTGTCACATTGCATTCATCGGTCCATCTGCAGAAGTAATTCGCAAGATGGGAAACAAGCAGGAAGCAAGGAATACCATGATTAATGCAAAGGTTCCGGTTGTTCCAGGTACAAAAGAAGCTGTCTATACTGCTGATTACGGTTTGAAACTGGCAGAGCAGATTGGTTTTCCGGTTATGATCAAAGCGGCAAGCGGCGGCGGTGGAAAAGGAATGCGAATATCCCATAGCAAAGAAGATTTTACAGAAAATTTTGAAGTTGCACAGACCGAATCTGTTAACGGTTTTGCAGATGATACGATGTATATTGAAAAATATATCGAGGATCCGCGTCATATTGAGTTCCAGATTCTGGCAGATAAATATGGAAATGTTATTTCTCTGGGAGAGCGCGATTGTTCTATTCAGCGTCGACACCAAAAAATGGTGGAGGAATCTCCTTCTGTTGCATTGGATGATAAACTGCGTGCTCAGATGGGAGAAGTGGCTGTTCGTGCAGCAAAAGCAGCGAAATATGAGAGTGCAGGAACCATAGAATTTTTATTAGATAAAAATAAAAAATTTTATTTTATGGAAATGAATACACGAATTCAGGTGGAACATCCGGTGACAGAGCAGGTAACAGGTCTTGATCTGATCAAAGAGCAGATTTTTATTGCTGCTGGTCAGAAACTACAATGGAAACAGAAAGATATCCACATCACTGGTCATGCTATTGAGTGTCGTATTAATGCAGAGAATCCGGCAAAGAATTTTATGCCTTGTCCAGGGAAAATTGAATATCTGCATTTGCCGGGAGGAAACGGTATTCGAATTGATTCTGCAATTTATACCGGTTATACGATTCCGCCAAACTATGATTCCATGATTGCAAAGATTATTGTTTATGGAAAAGACAGGCAGACGGCCATCGATAAAATGCGCAGTGCGCTGGGCGAAGTCAATATTGACGGAATTATTACAAACCTGGATTATCAGTATGATATCATTACTCATCCTGTATTTCAGTCCGGAAACATTACAACTAGTTTTATCGAGCAGTATTTTGAATAATGTACGCAGATTCGCGAAGGAATCTTGAAATTAGAATAAAGGTGAAGCACAGTGTTAAAGTTTAAGAAAACAAACTATATTACAGTTCCGCGGAAAGAGCAGGATATCCCAGAGGGCATGTGGATTAAATGTGATGCATGCGGGGAATTACTATATAAAGAAGATGTGGTACAAAATCACTATTCCTGTTATAAATGCGGGAAATATTTCCGTCTTTCTACAAAACGTAGACTGCGCATGGTTGCAGACAAACAGTCCTTTGAAGAGTGGGATACCGGTTTAGAGACAGCAAATCCGCTGGAGTATCCGGGGTATCCGGAAAAATTAGACGGATTAAAGGAAAAACTTCATATTGATGAAGCTGTGACAACGGGTGTGTGCACTATCAAAGGCGAGAAAACAGTGCTTGCCGTATGTGATGCACGTTTTCTTATGGGAAGTATGGGATATGTCGTAGGTGAAAAAATCACCCGTGCTGTAGAAAAGGCAACAGAGATGAAACTTCCGGTTATCATTTTCTGCTGTTCTGGAGGCGCCCGCATGCAGGAAGGGATGGTTTCTCTGATGCAGATGGCTAAAACGTCTGCAGCACTGAAAAAGCATTCCGATGCAGGACTGTTATATATTTCTATACTTACCGATCCAACTACCGGCGGCGTAACAGCAAGTTTTGCCATGCTGGGTGATATTATCCTGGCAGAGCCGGGGGCACTGGTAGGATTTGCCGGTCCACGCGTTATTGAGCAAACCATTGGCCAAAAGTTGCCGGAAGGTTTTCAACGTGCTGAATTTCTGGTGGAACATGGTTTAATTGACGGAATTATCCGCCGCGATGATATGAAAGATACATTGGCACGTCTGCTGCATATGCATACACAGAAAGCATCCGTAGATACCATTGAGCCAAATGAAATGTGTGATATCATGCATGAGCAGAAAGAGAAAAAAGCAAAAATGACGGCCTGGGATCGTGTTATGGCAGCGAGATCTTCCGACCGACTTACTTCATTGGATTATATTAATGAGATTTTTAGTGATTTCGAGGAATTTCACGGG
>CAKREL010000156.1 GCA_934317205.1 uncultured Eubacterium sp. | reverse complement strand
TTCTTATACAGCCTGTTAATTTTGTCTGTAGAAACTTTAATTTCTTCTCCACGATTTCCATTAGAATCTACAAGATAATATGACACATTCATCTCTGGCTGTACTTTATCTACTGTAAATTTCTGAGATGCCTTTGTACCATCAGCATATGTTATACTATCATTTTTGTTACCAGCTAAGTCCTCAATGTGTGGAATAATCTGATAGTCCATATCATTTCCTTCTCCACCATCAAATGTTATATCATAAGTTAATGTTCGCTCATCTGTATAATCTTTGGCATTTGCACCATCCTGAGAATCCTTTCCTTTTGAGATTGTAATTCCTAAGTTTTCCTCTGAAATTTTAGACCTTAATTCTTCTAATTTAATCTTCTTATACGTTACACCTCCTGCAGCAAAATCAAATGTAAGACCATCTGGTGTAATGTTACGTTCGGTGTATTTGATTGTCATAGTACGATTATTTTTGAAATAAGTTTTATTATTAACAGTATTATTGTTATAACTTACATCAATGGAAGGTTTGGTAGTATCTATTTTAATACTTCTTTCCAGATAATTTGTATTTCCTGCATTATCCTGTACTAATACCTCAATTTTAATATTATTACTATTATTTTTGCTTGAGTCTACTGTTATAGTTTCTTCTAATTGCTTGATTCGCTCATTCTTACTATTCGCAGTATTTAATCGGTCATTTTCTTCCTGACTTTTTTCAGTCTTAAAATCTTTAACATTTTCGATGTCTATATCCTCTGACCTAATTTCACCAAATATTCCAGATTGTGTAAGATTGTTACCATTATATATTTTATAAGCTACACCTCTTAAACCTGAATATACTGGTTTTTCATTTTTCTCAGTAGATTTTGGACTATCCTTCGCTTTAATTGAAACAATTACATCTCCACCATATACCACATTTTCTGATGCAACAGCAAATGTTGGTTTTGGAACAGAGGGTTCCGGTTTAATATCAATATCTAAATTTGATTTATCTTCTTCAAAGATAATCCCATCACCATTTAAATAAATTATGTTTCCTGCCTTATCTTCAATTTTAGCATAAGGAATAATTTGTTCCTTCATGTTTACTGTTACTTTATATGTTTTTTCATCTTTGTTTTTTTCAAAACTATCACTTAATACTTCCCAATCACCTTTTTTAAGCTTTTCATCACTTAACGCTTCCGTTTCTGCCGGCCAGACTTCTTCATTTTCAAGACTTTCTAACCTTTCTGGGTTGTATTTATAAACACTTACTTTTACTGGAGAAATAGTGTCTTTACTTGTTACAGATATATAGTCTTTACCTTTCTCTATTTTCTTTACAAAAAATTTAAATACTCTCTCTAATAAACCTTGGTTTCCACTTCCATCTCCAACTTTAACAGTTCCAGAAGGTGCTGTTCTATCAATTGTAAAGTAATTAACTTGCATTTCTTTATTTGTGTCTTTTAAAACAGCTGTATTTCCCGCCAAGTCAACATACGTTACTTTAACTGTGTAGTTTGCTTCTGTACTATATTCCAATTGTTGCTCTTGCTTTAATTCATGCTCATTTCCTATAGTATTCCAGTTTTCGACATTCTGAATTTTCTCTTTATTACCTTTAAATACAATCGGATTACCATCAACGTCTCCTGCTATTTCGTAAATATTAAGGTTTTCATCCGTAAACTTAGTATCTACAAAATTTCGTTCTGTAATTTTTATTTTTGCAAATATTCCTTTTGCATTTGTATAAAAACGATTATCTTCCTTTGTAGCTTGTAATACATCTGTTGTTACAGTAGCTGTTGTTACATTACCTTCTGTGTCCTGTTTCTTCGTTGAATAATTTAATTCTAAAACCGGCGCAACCATATCAACAGTAAATTCTTTTCCAGCTTTAGTTCCTTCTGTATACGTTACTCCCTGATTTGCATTTCCCGACTTATCTGTAATTTCAGGGGTCACGTTAAAGTCAAAGTCATTATTCTCTTCACCAAATTCAAATGTGTACTTATGTTCATTACCATTATCAGTTCTTGGTTCAACTTGCTTAATTCCATTGATAGCTAAAAAATCATTAAGAGTTTTGTCTTCTCCAGAAACCTCAAATTTTAAATTGTTTTCATCAAAATTTCTTTCTGTATAAGTAACTGTCATCTTACGAGTAGCATTAAAATATTTACCATTTTTAACAGCATTGTTATCAAATTTTACATCAATTTTAGGTGCTACCTGATCGACTGTAAATTTTTCCTTTGCAGTATCTACGCTATTGGAATTTCCTGCCTGATCTGTTAATGAGATTCCATCTAACTCAATTGTGCAGTCAAATTTCTCTTTACCAAATTTAATTGTATAAGTTGTTTTTTTATCATCTGGAGTACTTCCTGCTTCAATTTTAGGTTCCCCTTCTAATGAAACTCCCTTAACTTTTCCAGATCTAATTTCATTTAATGTAACCGTAGATTCTGGTTTTTTTCCATCAAACGTAAGATTAAATTCAGCTTTCTCCTCAGAGAATTCTCTTTCAGTATATGTAACTGTTAATTTACGTTCCTTATAACATCCATTTTCTGATTTTTCTCCGTCATACTTAGCTTCAATTCCTGGTTTTTTTCCGTCAACCTGTAAAGTTTCACTGGTTTGGGATAAAGAATTTCCAGCTTTATCAAATGCTGTTACTAAAATTTTGATTTGACTGCTTTCTTCTTGAACAGGAATTTCTTTCTGAATTTTATAGATGAATGCACCAGTTTCTGAAGCCTCTTTGGATTTCATTTTTTCCAGTTCATCACCTTCAATTACAAAACTATGCTCTGCATCTTTCACATCATTTTTTTGTACTTCAATTTCTACACGATTGATTTCAGATTGAACTTCCATTCCATCGCTCTGTTTCACAGGGTCATTTACATTAACGTAATATTTAATGGCAGTCTTATTTCCTCCATAAATTCCATTCACCTGTTTACTATTATCAATACTTAATGTTACTTCTGGTGATGTAATATCAATTACAATTCCATTTGATGTGCATGCTGAAATATTACCAACCTGGTCAACTGCTTTGATAACGACTATCTTATTTGCATCTTTTTCATTAGATATCTTAACAATTCCAGCCTTTTTTGCTTCTCCTTCAAATGGTGTCCAATTTGTAACAGCATTAACTGCTTTTTCGATTTCATCACTTGTTACAGTATTCAAATTTTTTACTGACAAAACAGCATAAGAAGCCTCTTTTATACCACTTCCATTATCACTGATTTGATAAGCCACGTTAAATTCTTTGTTCGTATAGATTCTTGTCAAATCTTTGAT
>CAKREL010000155.1 GCA_934317205.1 uncultured Eubacterium sp. | reverse complement strand
TCGCCGCCAGAACAAACAATTACAAACTGATGTCAAGCAATTATGAATCTGTACAATACGTTTTTTAAACTGTTTTTAGATTTTGAGCCAGAGGTAAGACCAGAGCCACCGCAATGCCATGGCGTAGATAAAAGAAGCTGGAAGCAAAACTCCAAGGCAAGGCGGTAGATTGATTTTCGTTATCGGAGCGAGCATAGCCCGACCGCGGGAGTGTGTCTGAGCCAACAGCTGTTTTTGCTGTTGGTGAGTTCGCGGAAGCGGTCGGAGATAGGCGGCGCAGCGCAGATAGAAAATCATTCGTGCCGGCATTGGAGTTTTCTTCCAGCTTCTTTTTAAACTACCCTAAACAAGAATTAATTATCATCCTGGTCAGATGATGCCATTGTATATACAGAACGCTTTCTGGCCATTTCATCACTTTCCAGATATTCATCGTATGTGGTGATCTTGTCGATAATAGAACCATTCGGCATAAACTCAATGATGCGGTTAGCCGTTGTCTGTACAATCTGATGATCGCGTGAAGCGAAGAGTAGTACGCCCGGGAATTTGATAAGGCCATTGTTTAATGCAGTGATAGATTCCATATCTAAATGGTCAGTCGGCTCATCCAGGATGAGTACATTAGATGCTTCGATCATCATGCGGGAGAAGAGTACACGTACTTTCTCACCACCGGAGAGTACACGCATTTTTTTGACTCCATCTTCGCCCGGGAAGAGCATACGTCCAAGGAATCCACGTACGTAAGTAGCATCTTTGATCTCAGAAAACTGTGTCAGCCAGTCTACGATGATCAGGTCGGTGTCAAAGATTTTTGTATTATCTTTTGGGAAATAGGACTGGCTGGTAGTTACACCCCATTTATAAGTTCCTTCATCCGGCTCCATCTCGCCTGTGATAATCTTAAATAAAGTAGTTTTAGCCAGTTCATTGCTTCCAACGAAAGCAATTTTATCCTCACGGTTTACGATAAAGGACACGTTATCCAGGATTTTTACACCATCAATGGTTTTGCTTAAGCCTTCTACCAGAAGTACTTCATTACCAATCTCACGGGATGGTCGGAAATCGATGTACGGATATTTACGGCTGGAAGGTTTGATCTCATCCAACTGGATTTTTTCCAGTGCTTTCTTTCTGGAAGTAGCCTGTTTGGATTTAGATGCGTTTGCGGAGAAACGGGAGATGAACTCCTGTAATTCCTTGATTTTCTCTTCTTTCTTTTTGTTTGCTTCTTTCATCTGCTTTACCATTAACTGGCTGGATTCGTACCAGAAATCGTAGTTTCCGGCATAAAGCTGGATTTTTGCATAGTCAATATCAGCGATATGAGTACAAACTTTGTTTAAAAAATAACGGTCATGGGATACTACGATGACAGTATTTTCAAAGTTGATCAGGAATTCTTCCAACCATGCAATCGCATCGAGATCCAGGTTGTTGGTCGGCTCATCCAGCAGAAGAATATCTGGATTACCGAATAAGGCCTGCGCAAGCAGGACTTTAACCTTCATAGGACCCGGCAAGTCTCCCATAGTAGCGTAATGGAATTCTGTGTCGATTCCAAGACCATTCAGCATAGTAGCAGCATCGGATTCAGCATTCCATCCGTCCATGTCTGCAAATTCTGCTTCAAGTTCGCTGGCACGGATACCATCTTCATCTGTAAAATCTTCTTTCATGTAGATGGCATCTTTTTCTTTCATGATTTCATACAGACGTTTGTTTCCCATAATGACAGTATCAAGTACAGTATAAGCATCATACTTGAAATGATCCTGCTGCAGAAAGGAAAGTCTCTGACCGGCAGTAATGGAGATATCCCCGTTTGTCGGTTCAAGCTGTCCACTTAAAATTTTTAAAAATGTTGATTTTCCGGCACCATTGGCACCAATCAAACCGTAGCAGTTGCCCTCTGTAAACTTTATGTTTACATCTTCAAACAACGCTTTTTTACCAATTCGTAAAGTTACATTATTTGCACTGATCATAAATTCTTCTCCTTGATTTCTTTATTATAATGTGTTTTGTTTCTAGTAATTTACCTCTGGTATTGTACACAAGATTACATATAAAAGCAAGGAAAATATGTGGGAGTTAAAAGCTCCCACTGACAGGTCGCAAAGCGACTGCGTTCATGAGCAAGTAGCGAAAGCGGATTGTGAATGTCCGATTTATATATATAGCAGCGGATTTTGAGTATTATTTGATGTGAAAAGAATTCAAGATAGACGTGAATAAGTTGATGTATAAGATTGTATGCAATATTATACGCATAGGGTTCTTGTTTTCAACGGAAAAGTAGGTTACAATACGGTTATCACGTTGGGAGTTCTCCGGGCACTTCCTGGTAAACTTGCAGCGTTAGTCACAAAACTGGACTCAGAAAAAAACAAAATTGTATTGAAATATATACAATTTTAGGATATACTGATGTTGCTTTTTTGTGAAATTATTGTAAGATAAGGGTAAAGCATTGTTAACTAATTAACAAAACTAAATCAAAAGAATTTAGGAGGAATGGAAATGAAACGTTCTATGAAAACCATGGATGGTAACCATGCAGCAGCTCATGCATCATATGCATACACAGATGTTGCAGCTATCTATCCGATCACTCCGTCATCTGTAATGGCAGAAGCTACAGATGAATGGGCAACCCAGGGAAGAAAAAATATCTTTGGACAGACTGTAAAAGTAACAGAGATGCAGTCCGAGGCAGGTGCAGCTGGTACTGTACACGGCTCTTTGGCAGCAGGTGCTCTGACAACTACTTATACAGCATCTCAGGGTCTTCTCCTGATGATTCCAAACCTTTATAAAATTGCTGGTGAGAGATTACCGGGTGTATTCAACGTGTCTGCACGTACACTTGCAAGCCATGCATTATGTATCTTCGGTGATCACTCTGATGTTTATGCCTGTCGTCAGACTGGTTGCGCAATGCTTTGTGAGTCCAGCGTTCAGGAAGTAATGGATCTGACACCGGTTGCTCATTGCGCAGCAATCAAAGGAAGACTTCCGTTTATCAATTTCTTCGATGGTTTCCGTACATCTCATGAAATTCAGAAAATCGAGACATGGGATTATGAAGATCTGAAAGATATGGTAGATCTTGATGCAATCAACGCATACCGTCAGAGCGCATTAAATCCAAATCATCCATGTCAGATGGGTTCTGCACAGAATCCGGATATCTTCTTCCAGGCAAGAGAGGCATGCAACCAGACTTACGATGATATGCCTGCAATTGTTCAGGAATACATGGATAAAGTTAATGAAAAACTTGGTACAAACTATAAATTATTCAACTACTATGGTGCAGAAGATGCTGAGAAAGTTATCAT
>CAKREL010000154.1 GCA_934317205.1 uncultured Eubacterium sp. | reverse complement strand
CAGAATGGTAGCAAAAGGCATTTCCATTTTGCAACAAAAAAATGCTATTCGTTGAAGAAAAGAAACAAAAACACATACATGTACAACAAAAGCCCCGTTTTTCGGGGCTTTTTCATGTAAGTAAAACTGGCACGGTATTTGCTTTATATATAAGTGAATTCCCTACAATACATAATAATATAAATAAAATCGAAAAGGAGAAAGAAAAATGTCAGAAATCGCAGTAAGACACACACGTGAAGAAAACTACGCGCACACAAATGACTGGAAAAAACCTTATGACGGAAATATCTTTGATATGTTCAAAGACGGCTCTTTCGAGCTGATCGATCTGTCCAATCCGTTTGGCAGAGGAAACCCACTCTGGCCATCCAACGGAGATTTCCATATTGACAGAGTACAGCATATGCCGATGCATTACAGATTGCTTCAGACCTTCAATTCTTTCCATATGCACAACTCCACACATGCAGATTCTCCATCTCATGTCATTCCGGAAAGCCCATTCACACATGAGCTTCCAATCCAGAACTACTTTGGTGAAGCTGTATGTCTGGATATCCCGAAAGGAAAATGGGAGCTGATCACAGTAGAAGATATTGAGAACGCTGCTAAAAAAGTTCCAGGTGGAATCAAAGAAGGTGACTGGGTTCTGTTAAATACAGGTACACACAGACGCTGGGGTGAGAATGATGATTATTTCGCATACAGCCCGGGACTTTCCATTGACGGTGCAAAATGGTTTGTTGAGCATCATGTAAGAGGCGTTGGTTTTGATATGCAGGCTATCGACCACATCCTTTATACATACGCAGCTGATCACGGTCCTGGTCCATATGTTCCACGTATCTGCGAGGAGTACGAAGAAGAGTTTGGACATCCGGCAAAAGACGATTTCCCAGAGTGGGAGCCATGTCATGACATTTTAATGGCAAACAATGTAATGGGTATCGAGAACCTTGGTGGAGATCTGGACAAAGTAACAAACCAGAGATTCTTATTCTGTGCATTTCCACTTCGCTGGTACATGGGTGACGGAACCATCGTTCGTGCCGTTGCATTTGTTCCATCTGACAGAATCGACAGAAGCGTACCGGACAAAGAATATCCGTACGGCGTATACTAAGCGTTAAGAATACCATTTATTAACTCTTAACATATCGCAAAACTTTACTGTTTAGATCTGGTTTACAGATTTCTGAACAGAACAAGTAAATAAATGAATAAGGAGCCAGACATCAGAATATGGTAACTGTTCAGAGCAGTAAAAACTAAATAATGACTCTGGATGGGAAATACCGCGTATGATGTCCGGCTCCATTTTTGAGCAAAAAAAGGGGAAACTATGAGTAAAAAGAATATTGCTGTCCTTGGTGCAGGCAAAATGGGACTGGGAATTGCCCAGCTTTTTGCCACAAAAGGACACCAGGTAAAAGTAATTTATGTATATGATGATAAAATCCGCTGTGATGCGGCTGCTGTTGTCAGAGATAACTTAAGTGTATTAGTTGAAAATGATGTAATGACTCAGCAGGAAGCAGATGCGGCAGCAACCCGGATCAGCTTTGTGGACACCATAGAAGAAGTCGCAGATTTTGCAGATGTCGTATTCGAGGGAATCATTGAAAAACTGGAGATCAAACAGGATTATTTTGCAAAAATGGATGCAATCTTTCCGGTTTCTACTATTCTGGCAACAAACACATCGGCCATCAGCATCACAGAAATAGCAGAGAAATCTGTACACAAAGAACGTATTATTGGTACTCACTACTGGAATCCGGCGTACCTTGTTCCATTAGTAGAGGTGATCAAGACAAAATATGTATCTGATGAGACGGTACAGGCTACATATGATCTGTTAAAAGAAGCAGGAAAACGTCCGGTTATCGTAAAGAAAGATGTTCCGGGATTTCTTGCAAACCGTATGCAGCATGCATTATTCAGAGAAGCATTAAATATCATTGAGCAGGATATCGCTGATCCGGCGGATGTAGATGATGCGATCAAATATGGTTTTGGTATGCGTCTTGGCATCTGTGCACCGGTAGAAGTTATGGACATGGGCGGACTTGATCTGACCTACAATATCCACAGCTATCTGTTTCCGCATTTGTGCAACAGTACAGAGCCGTCAAAACTTCTGACAGACAATATTGCAAAAGGAAACCTTGGATTTAAGACCGGACAGGGACTTGAGACATGGTCCAAAGAAGATGTGGAAAAAGCAAACAAAGAACTGACCGAGGGACTGATCAAAGTAGCCCGTGTGCTTGGCCGTTTATAGGAGGGAAGCAAGATGAGAGATGTAGTAATTGTAGCAGGATGCCGAACTCCGATCGGAACCATCGGCGGACAGTTTAAGACACTTGCACCAGTAGAATTAACCATTCCTGTTATGCAAAATCTGATAAAACGATCCGGTATTGACCCAGTGATTATTGATGATGTAATCTGGGGCTGTAATTATCAGAGAACATACAAAGAAAACAACCTTGCCCGTGTGGCAGCAGTAAAAGCAGGTCTGCCTGTAACTGTACCGGGTATTACCATTCACAGAAACTGTACTTCCTCCATGTCAGCGATCCAGATGGGATTCTATCAGATTCGTGCAGGGGAAGCGGAGTGCATTATGGCAGGAGGTTCTGACAGCATGAGCACAGCACCACATATGGTATTCAATGCCCGTTACGGACAGAAATACGGTCATATGGAGATGCGAGATTCCATGTGGGATTCCCTGACAAACCTTGGCGTTGGACCGGCTATGGGTATCACAGCAGAAAATGTGGCCGATAAATATGGTATTACAAGAGAACAGATGGATGCATATTCCCTCCGTTCCCAGCAGCGTGCGGTAGCAGCCATTGATGCAGGACGTTTTGAGGAAGAGATTATCCCGGTCACTGTAAAATCCAGAAAGAGCGAAACTGTTTATACTGTAGATGAGTATCCGAAACGTAACGCTACTTTAGAGGGACTTCAGAAACTGAAACCTGCATTCAAAGAAGGCGGAAAAGTAACAGCAGGAAATGCTTCCGGTATGAATGATGCTTCTTCCGGTGTCATCTTGATGTCTGAGGAAAAAGCAAAAGAACTTGGATGCCCGATCATTGCAAAAGTAGTCAGCGTAGCTACCACTGGTGTAGAACCTGAATTAATGGGTATCGGACCGATCAGTTCCACAAAGAAAGCACTGGAGAAAGCTGGCCTGACCGTAGATGATATCGATCTGTTTGAAATTAACGAGGCATTTTCTTCCCAGTGTCTGGCCTGCCAGAAAGAACTTGGTGTTCCGGATGAGAAACTGAATGTAAATGGTGGTGGAATCTCTCTGGGACATCCGGTAGGAGCAAC
>CAKREL010000153.1 GCA_934317205.1 uncultured Eubacterium sp. | reverse complement strand
TCTGAGAATTTCAATGTAGATGTACATGCATATGTAGCAAATGGCAAATATTGTGTCGTTAATAATACTTATGTACCGCAGGATACAGTAGTTTACCGCGGAGATGGAAGCAGTTTTGAACTTCATCTTGATGCAAACGAAATTAAGTGGTATGAGATTTAAGTGGTAAGAAACTTAAATATTACAAAAGAATAATAGCGTAAAAGTGTAAGATACCTTATAATGAACTATAAGGTATCTTACTTTTTTGTGGGATTATCTCAGTCTGAGTTAAAATATGGAGGAATGTAAAATGGGCGAAAAGAATCCGTTACACCACAGCTGTGTCGACTGTGGCGTAACAAATTGCAATAAAATGGATAAGTACTATCCGGAATTCTGCCTGACAACCGGTATGGACAAAGCATTGCTGGGCGAAGTAATCCGTTTATATGATGATGAAGAGAATAAAAAAGTAACAATTGCGGCAGCTGGTGTGGAGAGTGATTATTACTGTCAGATGTGCCGGGTGGAGGAAACCATCGAATTTGCAAAACGAATCGGTGCAAAAAAGATTGGTATTGCGACTTGTGTGGGACTAATTCGCGAGACACGTACGCTGACCAATATTTTGCGCAGTCATGGATTTGAGGTATACGGCGTGGCCTGTAAGGCGGGCACGGTGCGGAAAACAGAAGTCGGTATCCCGAAAACCTGTGAAAATACGGGGGTGAATATGTGCAATCCGATTTTGCAGGCAAAGATGTTGAATGCAGAGCACACGGATCTGAATATTGTGATGGGATTATGCGTGGGACACGACAGCATGTTTTATAAATATGCCGAAGGACTGACGACAACACTTGTCGTAAAAGATCGTGTGCTTGGTCACAATCCGGTGGCGGCATTGTATGCGGCAGATGGATATTATCATAATAAATTGTATCCGCAGGATTAATAGAATAGAAATCTTTTTAGAACAGGAGCAAAGAAAGAAACCATGGCCTTACAGCTGATTTACGGAAATTCCGGCAGCGGAAAATCTACGTATATTTATGAAAAAGTCATTCAGATGGCGCAGGCAGAACGCAGGCGCAATTTTTATGTCATTGTTCCGGAGCAGTTTACGATGCAGACACAGCGGGAATTGGTGCGTCGCTCTCAAAATCATGTGATCGTAAATATTGACGTAGTCAGTTTTGAACGTCTGGCTTACCGTATTTTTGATGAACTTGGCATTCAGAATACAGTGATGGAGGAGACAGGAAAAAGTCTGGTACTTCGCAAAATTGCCGAAGAAAAAGGAAAAGATCTGACAGTTTTGCGTGGAAATATCAGAAAAATGGGGTATATCAATGAGCTGAAATCCATGATTTCTGAGCTGATGCAGTACGATATTTCAGTGGAGGAACTGGAAGACTTTTTACATCAGTTAAAACCAGAATCGAATCTATATTATAAATTATCGGATGTTCATACGATGTATGCTGCTTTTGAAGAGTATCTGCATGGACAGTATGTGACAGCGGAGCGTGTGCTGGATGTGCTGGCAGAGGCTGCAGATGATTCAAAACTGTTGCGTGATGCAGTATTTGTATTTGACGGGTTTACCGGATTTACTCCGGTACAGATGAAATTACTGCATCGCTGCATGCATGTGGTGAAGGACATATATGTGACAGTGACGATGGACGTGCGGGAAAATCCTCTGGTGGATCAGGGAATTCAGGATCTGTTCTATATGAGCAGGAAGATGACAGCAGCGTTACTGCGGGCAGCACAGGAAAATAATTTCCCAGTGGAGGAAGCGGTATTTCTGCCACCGGGTGCAGAGAGCCGTCTGGCAAAATCTACCGTTTTGCAGCATCTGGAACAAAACCTGTTCCGGGTGAGAATGCAGCAGTATAAAGGAGAATGTCAGGAAGAACTGCAGGTATATTCTCTGGCAGCACCCCGGGAAGAATTGGAATTTGCGGCATGGAAGATTTCAGAGTTGATGCGTCGATGTGGATATCGTTACAGTGAATGCGCCATTGTCTGTGGTGATGTGGAATGTTATGAAAAATATGCACAGTCTGTGTTTTCACGGTATGACATGCCGTATTTTGTGGATATGAAAACTTCAATCTTGTATCATCCGTGCATTGAGCTGATCCGTGCGATACTGGAGATCGTAGAAAAAGATTTTTCCTATGAGAGTGTTTTTCGTTTTTTGCGAACCGGTCTGTCCCAATTTGCGGAGGAAGAGATTGATTTTCTGGAAAACTATGTGCTGGCCCGTGGAATCCGCGGTGCTTCCAAATGGAAGAAAAAGTTTCTGAAACCAATGCGTCATGCAGGGAGAATCCGAATGGAAGAGTCAGTACTGCAGGCAGAGTTGTCTCAGGCAAATCATCTGCGAGAACGATTCTGGAAAATGATGGAGCCATTTTATCAGGCGGCATCCGAAAAAGAGGTTACAGTATCAGAGATGACAAAGGCTCTGTATGATTTACTCTGTGCATTACATCTGGAAGAGCGGATGGGAGAGCAGCAGGAAGCCTTTGAGGAAGCCGGAGAGGAACTCCTGGCTTCTCAGTACCGTCAGATTTATAAGATCGTCATAGATCTGCTGGACAAGCTGGTGGATCTGCTTGGTGAGGAGAAACTGTCCATACGGGATTATGCGGATGTGCTTGAGGAAGGATTTGCATCGGCAAAGGTAGGGGCAATTCCACCGGGAGTGGATTGTGTAATTCTTGGTGACATCGAGAGAACCCGTCTGGAAGGAATTAAAGTCTTGTTTTTCCTCGGAGTAAATGATGGTATGATTCCGAAAAGTACAGCAAACGGTGGCATTTTATCTCAATATGACAGGGAACTGATCGAGGAACAAAAGCTGCAGCTGTCACCGACTGCCAGAGAACAGTCTTTTATGCAGAGATTTTATCTGTATCTGAACATGACAAAACCATCGGAGGCGTTGTATCTGACCTATGCACGGATGGATGTGCAGCAGAAAGCATCCCGCCCGTCTTATTTGATCGGAACCTTGCAAAAACTATTCCCGGAGCTTTTTGTGCGTGAGGTGGAAGCAGGAGAAGCCTTTACACCACTGACACCTAAGAGCAGTCTGGAGACGTATCTGACTGGGCTGACAGCAGCCAGAGAAGGGAATGTGACAGAAGAATGGAAAGCTTTGCATCAATATCTGGGCAGTTCAATGCACTGGGGGCCGACGATATGTGAGTTATTTGAGGCAGCGTTTTCACAGTTTACAGGGGAAGAACTGGCTGTTGAGACCGCACGAGAGTTGTACGGAACGGTATTGACAAATTCTGTTACACGTTTGGAATTATTTGCCCGTTGTGCTTATGCACATTTTCTGGAATATGGTCTGAAATTATCCGAG
>CAKREL010000152.1 GCA_934317205.1 uncultured Eubacterium sp. | reverse complement strand
TCCTTTAATGCATAAGCCAGATTGATGGCATGATCAGAGCAACGCTCCAAATCTGTAACCAGATCAGAGAAAATTACACCTCCCAGTGGATTACACATGGAATTCATAATACGTTCAATATGGTTATTAATGAGATCTTTTTCATGATCATCCACATGCTGTTCCAGAATCTCAATTTGATCCAGTTTACTGTAATCATCTTTTTCAAAAATGTCCAAAGCCAGATATACTGCATCCAACGCATCCTGAGACATATCCAAGAGTTCTTTTCTTGCTGCTTCTGACATTTCTGCTTTCTTGGCATTCATCTGTTCGATATACTCTACCATGTTTTCCGCATGATCAGACAAACGCTCGATATCAGTAACTGCAATTGTCATCATAGACACACGACGCATATTTTCCGGTGACAGATCAAGGGATCTCAACTCTACCATTGCATCTGCAATCAGATGATTCAGGATATTCACGCTTTCCTCATGAGAACGTACTGACGCTGCCTTAGAAGCACTATAATCAAAAAAGCAATCCAATGCTCGTTTCAAATTGTCTGCTGCAATATGACCCATACGTGTAATTTCGCGCTGCGTCTGACGCAGCGCAACCGGAGCCGGTACTTTCGTAATCTGTGTCATATAAACCAGAGAGCGGTCTTCCAGCTGCTGATTTTCCTCCGGAAGTACCGGAACGATTTTTTCTGCCAGCCAAATGAGTCTTCCTGTAAACGGTAACTCGATCAGAACCGCAATAATTGCAAAAATTGTATGTGTATTTGCCAACTGTCGACCAATATCATCCGGTGACAGATTCTGGATTCCCGTCAATATAACCGGGAAGATATTGATTAATGCGACCAAAATTCCAGCTCGGAACACATTAAACAGAAGATTCAAAATGGCTGCTCTCTTTCCATTTCTGTTCGCTGTCAGGCTTGCAAGCAAGTTCGGTGTAACAGAACCGATAGCTGCACCAATTACCAGATATACTGCTACGTTGTAGCTGAGTAATCCCTGAATGGCAAATGCCTGAAAAATGACAGTGGAAGAAGAAGAACTCTGTAACAATGCTGTAAATGCAATACCGAACAAAATCGCAAGTGCCGGATTATTCAATGTAGATAAAAATGAAACAAATCCTTCACTCTGTGATAACGGCTGAATTGCTACTTTCATCATTGTGATACCCTGGAATAACATACCAAAGCCCATAATGACAGAGCCTACATGTTTCACAAAATTGTTCTTCATAAACAGATACATAACCGCGCCTGCAAAAAGAAGCAACGGTGTAAATGTACTGATATTGAATGCGGTAATCTGTGCCGTGATTGTTGTACCAATATTAGCACCCATGATTACGCCGATAGCCTGTCCCAGATTCATCAGACCCGAATTTACAAATCCGATGACCATAACATCCGTTGCGGAAGAACTCTGCACAAGTACCGTCATACCAAGTCCCACAACAATTGCGATAAGTTTGTTTTTGGTTGCATGTTCCAAAATTGTCTGGAGTTTATTTCCACAGGCATTTTTCAAACCAGCGGACATGATTGTCATGCCAAAAAGGAACAATCCAACGCCGCCCAATAACGAGAATGCTTCTACTATAGACATATATTTATCCTCCGTAATATCCGTAAAAAAATTGTAAATAGATTTTTACATACGAATCTATTTTAACAGTAAAGTGAACTTTTGTCTTTAGATTCAGCGCATTTTATCGAAAATAGGTAAAATATAAGAAAAATCAATGTAAATCGGCAGTAAAATATATAAATAGTAACAAATTTATCACCGTACGTCAGCGAAGAAACAATTTAGGAAACATTTTAATGACTTTTTTAATGAAAATAACGGTTGATTTTTTGCATTTTATTCTGTATAATTCGTTTTGTGACTAAATTTTTTAGTTTTGCGGATATGGCGGAATTGGCAGACGCGCCAGATTTAGGTTCTGGTGGGAGACCGTGCAGGTTCAAGTCCTGTTATCCGCATAGAATAAGGGTTCCCGAGGATTTTTCATAATCCCGGGAACCCTTATTTTGACACTCTAATCACTATATGTTTTCTTAAAATTTATCAATTATACATCACTCATGTTTCCACCATACGATTTCTCCGGCTTCTTCTGTCTTTCTCAGGTCGATCAGGCGTTGATTTTCTGAGCCTCGAAATTGCAAACTGATATTTTTTCTGTCTTTCATAAATTCTCCGTCTACCAGTACATCTATGCATGCAAGCACTGCATCCGTCACTTCACAACGTGCTCTTCCAGTTCCAGTTTCCTTTCCGGACAATTCTTCATACACATAACCACTGTAAGCCCAGATTGTTTTTTTCGGCAGTTCACGGCGTACTCGCTGCAAAAATGGAAGCAATACATACTGATGTTCCGGTTCAAATGGTTCGCCACCAAGCAATGTCAGACCAGCTACATATCCCGGACGCAATGCTTCTATCAATTCTTCTTCCACTTCTTTTGTAAATGGTTGTCCATACGTGAAATTCCATGTCTCCGGCTGAAAACATTCCTCACAATGATGCGTACATCCGGATACAAACAATGTCACACGCACACCTGGTCCATCTGCAATATCTGATTTTTTTATATTACAATAATACATGTTCCCCCTTCTTTCCAGACACTCAATTTTTATTATTGATTCTTAACGAAACTGATTTATCTCTGGTTGATATTCATACTTGATCAATGCCAGCTGCTCGGTAATTTCCTTCTCAGACACACCATACGCTTTTGCTAATTCTGCTAATGATGGATAATGGTCTCTTAGTTCTGTATTTACTACACTTAAAAGCATGACCAGATCTTTGGGTAATATCATTCTTTCTTTCCTCCACTAAAATAACTTCCAGAATGCCCTCAGCATTCTTACTGTGAGATGCACGTCACGCAATGCATGACATATTCTTCTATTATAATACGATACAGTCTTTTATGGAATTTTATTTTGCAAGTAACATTGCCATTCCACTCATGATAAATATACCCATTCCCGCAATAATACCGCCACCGATCTGCTGCCACAACCGTCCCAAAGTGGACAACTCACCGTTTTTAAACTGCCATCTTTTCAGGAAAAAGTAGCATTCTTCCGGATACATCACACAGATAATTCCAAGTATATACAAAATCAGTCCAAGTATATTCATATACCATTTTGAAATTGTTTCCTGATCATTATAGATGATCCTGCACAGTGCGTAACTGCAACGCTCCTGTCCCATGTCTGGAGCAATATTCACGCCATCTTCAGAAAATTCAAAGTTTCCATTCTGGAGTACTGGCACTCCGTTATCATACAACTCTTTCCGCTCTGTATCCCAGCTTCCTGATATAGTCTGATCTGGAAAATAAAATGTAATTTGTTCCTTTTCTATCTCATAAGAAACTTCCTGTTTTTTATCGTGAGAAACAATTGTAAATTCATGATCCGA
>CAKREL010000151.1 GCA_934317205.1 uncultured Eubacterium sp. | reverse complement strand
CTTCGTTTTGTTGGTTGGTTTGCTACAGAATAATTGTTTTTACAAATTATAGAAAAATGCTAGTTACTTCTGTACAACAAAAAAATTACAGATCTTCTGGTGCAATGATTTTACCATCCTGCCAGATTCTCTCCAGATCATAGAATAACCGATCTTCTTTGGAGAACAGATGAATGATAATATCCTTATAATCCATCAAAATCCAGCTGGAATTATTATTTCCTTCTTTCTGCGCACAGTGATATCCTGCCTTGTACAGCTCCTCTTCTGCTGCATCCATCATAGCCTGCAACTGGTTTGTATTTGCAGCGCTTGCGATCACAAAGTAATCTGCAATAACGGAAACCTCACTGATATCAATTACCTGTACATCTTCTGCCTTTTTCTCAGATAAAGCATGGCAGGCGATTTTTGCCATTTCGCGGGAAATATCGTTCATATTATTCACCTATTCCTTTCTGATTGGTGTTCTGATTTTCAAACCAGTTTTTATAATAATCGTAAGCAGCCAAAGTGGTCGGATCCATAGTCTGATCTTCGTGCTTTTTCAGATATTCCACAGTATCTTTTAAGATATGATATGTGGTCAGATCCAGATTTTGCTCAGCTATCTTACGCAATTCCTTTAGATGAGGCGCTTTATCCCGATTAGGTTCGATATAATCTGAGATAAAAAGAATTTTATCCAGAAGATTCATATCCGGAACGCCTGTAGTGTGTACACGAATAGCATGCAAAATATCAGGATTTGTCACCTGATACTCATTAGCAGCTAAAATTGCGCCACATTTTGCATGCAGCAAAGATGGATTTTTATATTCCGCATCACTGATTGGAACATCGTATTCCTTACAAAGAGCGATTTTTTTATCATCATCCATATATTTTGCACAATCATGTAACAAACCGGCCAGTTCAGCGATAGCCTCATCATAATCATAAGTTTGAGCAAGATGGCGTGCTGTGCTTGCCACACCAAGCGTATGTTCATATCTTGCCGGTTTTAATCTTGTCTTTAATTTTTTTTGTATCTCTTTTACTGTCATGTAGAATCCCCTTCTATGAGAAAAATGATACTATTCAACACATGAAGTGGAGTTTCAGTTCAGACTGAGATAAAGCGAATGATCTCTGATATACTGTTCCACTTGTGGTGGAATCATATAGCGGATTGTTCTTCCTTGTATCACACGCTCTCGTAACTCTCTGCTGGATACACTGAAATTCGGAGTGTTCAGGCGATAAAAATCAGAATGATATTTTTCCTTCAAATATACAATCTGCCTGTCTACTTCATCCGCATTCAGAGTATCACGAACAGCAGCCAGAATATGCGCATATTTACAAATTTCCTCAGGGTGTTTCCAGTCATCAAAATCAAACAAAGAATCGGCTCCAAGGATAAAATATAATTCACAATCTGGATAGTCATTCTGAAACTGTGCCAATGTCACATATGTATAGTTGACACCAGTATTCTCTATTTCGCGATAAGAAATGGAAAATTTCGGATTGTCAGCAATAGCTGCTTCTACCATATGACAACGATGAACTCCCATTTCTTCTCCCATAAAAGTTTTGTGAGGCGTATGCCCGGTAGGGAGAAAAATCACATGATCCAGTTCAAACTGGTCACAGGCATTTTCTGCGATCAGAAGATGTCCGTAATGAATGGGGTTGAAAGTACCGCCAAATATACCGATTTTCTTTTTATTCAGAGTCATATACCATACTCCATTTCTGACGGATTAAGGTAAAACGATCTTTGGATTTTCCTTATCCGGTTTATATAATACGATTTTCTTGCCGATTACCTGTACTACCTGTGAATGGGTACGCTCTGCGATTACAGTTGCAATCTCGCGTGGATCATCAAAGCAATTTTTTAATACACTCAATTTAATCAGTTCATGTGTATTAAAACATTCTGCAATCGCATTTACAATTTCCGGTGTCACGCTGGATTTTCCAACCTGAAAAATCGGTTCCAGATTCATGGCAAGACTTTTTAAATAAGCTCTCTGTTTACTTGTCATAATTATTCTCCATAAGCTCACTATGCAGATGATTCGTCTGTGAAAAAAATCTACAAAGTGGATTTATATATTTTTATTTGTAGTAATCAAAAGAAAGTCCATACATGCGTACGGTATCACCTTCCTGAATACCTAAGTTTTCCAGTTCCTCTAAAATTCCCTGATCTTTTAAGAAACGCTGGAAGAACAGGAAACCTTTTTCGGATTCAATATTGGTATATCCAAGCATTTTTTCAATACGAGGACCTTCTACCACAAATTCATCCTTTTCTTCGTCATAAGCAACGGTATACGGCTCATCCAGATACATTGCTGTGGACGGATCGTATTCCTGCTCAAATACAACCGGATCAGAATCCATACCCTGAAGCATTTCATTTACTGCATATAAAAGCTCTTTTAACCCCTTTCCACTGACTGCTGAAATTGCAAATACGCGAATGCCCTGTGGTTCAAATTCCTGGCGCAGTTTTTCTACCGGATCCTCATCTCCTGCATAGATAGCATCGATTTTATTTGCTGCGATCACCTGTGGTTTTTTCGCAAGTTCCGGATTGTATGCTTCCAGTTCCTTGTTGATTGCGTATATATCTGCAATCGGATCACGGCCTTCCGTAGATGCTGCATCCACCATGTGGATCATGACTTTGGTACGCTCAATATGCTTTAAAAACTCATGGCCCAGACCGATACCTTCGGATGCTCCTTCGATGAGCCCAGGGATATCAGCAATAACAAAGCCCTGTCCTTCATCCAGATCAACCACACCAAGATTTGGATTTAAGGTAGTAAAATGATAATTTGCGATTTTCGGCTGTGCATTGGTTACACGGGATAATAATGTAGATTTTCCGACATTTGGGAAACCAACCAATCCGACATCAGCAATTACTTTAAGTTCCAGACGAACTTCCAGCTCGATGCCTGGCTGTCCCGGCTGCGCATACTTCGGTGCCTGCATGGTAGCAGTTGCATAATTCTGATTGCCTTTACCACCACGGCCGCCTTTCAGGATGATCTGACGGGTATTGTCACCTGACATATCTGCAATGACTTTATCTGTTTCGGCATCACGGATAATGGTTCCTGCCGGAACTTTTACAACAATGTCTTCACCGTTTTTTCCGTGGCAGTTCCGCTTTTTGCCTTCTTCACCATTTTCAGCTGCATATTTGCGACGATGTCTGAAGTCTGTCAGAGTATTCAATCCTTCATCGACCTGAAAAATAACGTCTCCGCCTTTTCCACCGTCCCCACCGTCAGGACCGCCATTCGGAACATATTTTTCGCGACGGAAGCTGACATGCCCATCTCCGCCTTTTCCTGATTTTATAATAATTCTTGCACTGTCTGCAAACATAATTTTCTATTTCCTTTTTTATAGTAGAAAATAGACTCGGCTATGAAAGTCGAGTCTATTGATGGTTTCATTATTCGTTCGTTGCTACTGGATAAACGGAAGCCTGTTTTTTGTCTCTTCCTTTTCTCTCGAATCTTAATACA
>CAKREL010000150.1 GCA_934317205.1 uncultured Eubacterium sp. | reverse complement strand
GTATCAGCACTCATTTATTGTAAGATAAAAGACATTCGGTTCTTTGAATATTTTGATCTGCTCGCACCATCTGTTTCCCTGGCTCAGGCTTTTGGACGACTGGGATGTTTTTTTGCAGGCTGTTGTTATGGTAAGGAGACAAGTCTTCCAATTGGAATTGTATTTCCGGAAGGTTGTTTTGCGCCGGCAGGCGTACCTTTACTTCCAACGCAGTTATTTTCATCCGCAGGTGATTTTGTGATAGCATTTCTTCTGATTCGCATGAGTGGGAAAATGCGTCACACTGGCGATGTAGGAGCATTGTATCTGATGCTTTACGGAATCGGAAGATTTTGTGTGGAGTTTCTGCGTACAAATGAGCAGGGAGGATTGTTAGAACTTACAACAGCGCAGTTAATTTCAATCATATTTATAGTTGTATCGATAGGGCTTTTTATTCGAAATAAAAAAGTTTCTGATAAAGAGGATATGATGTATATTTAATATGATTTTTCAGTTATATATATGCACAGAAGAATATGTCTCATGCACTACAGTAGATTCATAGCCCCAGAGGAAATCTGACTGATGATATCCACAACGGTAGAATCTCCGTACTGCCTGTTTTCAAAAAATGCATAATAACCGCCATATACCGTGTATGACAGCACGACATTGACGGATGGATCCTGTTTGTACTCTGGATGAGCTTCAAACAGGATTTTTTTTAATTGATATTCGACTTTGCGCACAAGTTCTCCGGCTCTGGTTCCGGAAAATAAAATTTTGATAATGGCATCGCGGGAGAGATAGCCAAGAAACAGATTTTTTGCTAAAACAGCCGGATCTTGCAGACAGTTTTCCGGGTTTGGAATTGCTTCTATAACAGAGGCAACGACTTCTGTCTCTAACTGATCACTCAGATCATAAATATCTTTGTAATGTGAATAAAAAGTAGATTTGTTGATTTGAGCCTTTTCGCACAATTCTTTGATTGTAATTTTTTCTAAAGGCTTTTTGGAACGTAATTCCAGAAATGTATTGTGGATTGCGGTTTTAGTTTTTCCTATTCTTAGATCCATAATAATATGTCACCTCAACTGTGTGTTATTGGTCTCAGCCAATAATCATCTTTCATAAATATTTTTGGTATCATTTTTTCGACAATTATCGAAAAACGTTGGTTTTCCGACGGATTGAAAAAGATGTTTCTGTTCAAGGATGTTTTCGCTATTTATAATTATAATAGAATCGAAATAGAAAAACAACCATAGTTGATTAATTAAAATATTTCAAGAGGGAGAGAGCATATGGATTTTTATGGATTTTATACGGGAAAAGAATTTGAAGCATATCGTTTTCTTGGGGCACATGCCTGTAAAATGGGGACAGTATTTCGGACTTTTGCGCCGAATGCACAGAGAATTTCTCTGATTGGTGAGTTTAATGACTGGCAGGAGACGCCGATGCAGAAAGTACACGATGGTAATTTCTGGGAGTGTTATGTGGAAAATGCTGAGAAAGGTATGATGTATAAATACAAAATTTACGGGGCAGACGGAAGTTGCATTGATCATTGTGATCCATATGGATTTTACTCAGAACTGCGCCCAAATAATGCCTCTATTGTTTATGATACAACAGATTATCATTTTACAGATGCTGAGTGGATGAAAAAGCGGTCGGTACAGAAAGATGGACCGTTAAATATTTACGAAATCCATTTTGGCTCCTGGAAAAAGAAAAATAATGAAGATCCAGAAAGTTGGTATACGTATCGTGAAATGGCGGATCTGTTGATCCCATATCTGAAAGAAAACGGATATAATTATGTTGAACTGATGCCGTTGAGTGAGCATCCCTGCGATGAGTCCTGGGGATATCAGAATACCGGATTTTTTGCACCGACATCACGCTATGGAACGCCGGATGATCTGCGATATTTTGTGAATGCCTGCCATAAGCAAAAAATCGGTGTACTGATGGATTTTGTTCCAGTACATTTTGCAGTAGATTCCTATGCATTGTGGAATTATGATGGTTCTGCTTTATATGAATATCCAAATCATGATGTAGGATATAGTGAGTGGGGAAGCTGTAATTTTATGCATTCCAGAGGGGAAGTGCGGAGTTTTCTGCAGTCCGCAGCGGCTTACTGGCTGGCTGAATATCATTTTGACGGTTTACGTATGGATGCGGTGAGTAATTTGATCTACTGGCAGGGAAATGAAGCAAGAGGGGTAAATAATCTGGCAGTTTCCTTTATTCAGAACATGAATCAAGGATTAAAAGACCGTTTTCCAACGGCAATGTTGCTGGCAGAGGATTCCTCTTCCTACCCGGGTGTGACAAGATCCGTTCATGACGGAGGTCTTGGCTTTGATTATAAATGGGATATGGGATGGATGAATGATACGCTGAATTATTTTAGAACAGCGCCGGAATATCGTTCCGAAAACTATCATAAACTTACTTTTTCTATGATGTATTACTATAATGAAGCATATGTGCTTCCACTGTCTCACGACGAGGTAGTACATGGAAAGGCAACCATTATTCAGAAGATGAGTGGTGATTATGAGCAAAAATTCCCGCAGGCACGAGCAATGTATATGTATATGTATGCGCATCCGGGCAAAAAACTGAATTTTATGGGAAATGAAATTGCACAGTTTCGTGAGTGGGATGAGAAGCGGCAACAGGATTGGGATATTCTGAAATTTCCAAAACACAGAGAATTCCACCGGTTTATGATGGGATTGAATGAGATTTATGCGAAACATCCGGCATTCTGGGAGACTGACTATGGGCAGGATGGTTTTTGCTGGATTGATTGCCATCAGGAAGAAAAATGCATTTATGCTTTTGAAAGGAAGGGGAAAAAAGAGCGGATTGTCGCAGTGTTTCATTTTGGAGATGTAAATGAGCAAAATTATATTATGAAACTCACAAATGTAAAAAAATTAAAACTCATTTACAGCAGTGATGATGCAGAGATAAAAAAGGAACATCCAGAGTATCAGAAAGATCTGATTGTAAAAAATGGACAGGTTTCCATGCAGTTGCCACCATATGGTGCTCGTTTTTATCAGGTGGAAGAGTAAAATGGAAATAGGGAAATTGAGTTTGTACTAACTGAAATGTAGTGTAATTGAAAAAATATATCAATAAGGGAGATAATATTTGAAATATCCAATTGCGATGCTATACTAAAAATTAAACATTAAACATATGCAAATGGAGGATAATATTATGTTCAAAAAATTTAATGCAGGAAAAGTTGGTCTTTTTGTAGCAGGTCTTGCTTTTGGAACAGCAGGTATCAAAGTCCTTACAAGCAAAGATGCTAAAAAAGTTTATACAGGATGTACAGCTGCTGTTTTGCGTGCAAAAGATACTGTAGTAAAAACAGCAACAACTGTTCAGGAGAATGCAGGTGATATTCTTGCTGAGGCAAAACAGATTAATGCTGACCGTGCCGCTGAGGAAGCATATGTTGAGGACGAAAAAGTAACTGAGACAGAAGATACTCAGGCTGAGGAAGTACAGGCAGAATAATGAAATTTGCAATCAAACATGAGATAAAAGGACGTTTACGTGTACATATGGCGCAGCAGCGCATGACATATGAGCAGGCAGACGTCCTGCA
>CAKREL010000149.1 GCA_934317205.1 uncultured Eubacterium sp. | reverse complement strand
TCATCACGCACCGGACTCTCCACCGGCTCCAGATAATACGGCAGCGGCTCATAATCCTTATCTGCCGGTGCAAACTCGATCGGCAGAAACGGTTGACCGGTTCTTCCTAATGTGATCATACTCTCCACATAGACTTCGATCTTCTTCGAAGGTGTATCAAAGCCCTTCGGCAGCCCTGTCGCTTCGTCAATCTGTTTATATACATAATAGCTCTTCCATTCTTCCTTAGACATATACTCGAATGGCGCCTTTTTCTTCATTTCTTCCCAGGTCATACCAATGGCCGGTGTCAGATGATTGAAAAATTCATCCATGGAATCCCAGTACGGAAGTTGATCGCCCATAAATTCCGGATCAAAAGCTTTCTGACACATCTCATGACCGAGCTCTGCACATTTTTTTGCCAGACGGGACCAGATCAGCGTCTCATCCATTGTCTCCCAGAGATGGACAACCTGCTGTCTTGCAACCAGCATATTACAGGTTTCCACAATCATATCCGTCTCCAGCCATTCCTCCGTCGGCAGCAAAATATCTGCATAACAGGAAAAAGAAGTCGGATACATATACATATGTACGATAAAATCAAGCTTCTCAATAGCCTCTGCCCAACGTCCGGACTCTGCCAGCACACCAAGTTTATTACCGGAACGATCGATCCACATCCTCGGCTGATACGGTTTCTCAGTCAGAATCGCATTCAGCACACTGCCCGGATGACCTGCATACCAGATACTTAAGCCCTTGTGCTCTCGTCCGCCCAGACGTTTCTTCAACTGCTCCGGCGGCAGGCATTTCAGTGCAACCGGAACAGGATAGTTTGGCACTTTCAGCACGCCACTGGTACGGAACCGCTGCATCAGTGCACCCGGTTTCTCCAGATTTCCCATCAGGAAATCAATGGTATCCGCAGCCATTGCAGCCTGCACGGAGTTCGGTGTCTGATCCGTAGCCACACCAAGGCAGATACCGCTCGGTGCATTCTCCAGATACATCTCAATAGCAGCTTTGATACGGTCTGCATCCAACCAGCAGATCTCCGCTGCTTTCTCCAATGTAAACTCCTCGCAGCGCTCGAATAACAACTGCATTCCTGTCTTGTATACTTTTCCATCTACTTCGTAAGTTCCCCACAAAGCCGGCGATAACTTTTCCTCAAACGGATACTCCATCGGCTGCATGGAATCTGTATTTTCATCCCATACATAAAACGTATCCGGTGCACCGTTTTCCCCTTTTTTCGCACGGATAAAATAACGACTCTCCACATCTACCAGATATGGCAGGTTCGTCCAACGTGTCACAAACGCTTCATTGTATCTGCGGTTTATTAAAATATAACGAATCCATGCCAGCTGCAACGCAACATCTGTGCCCGGACGAATCGGCAGCCATATATCAGCTTTTGCCGCATCCGGTGTAAAACGTGGATCAATGCAGATTGTCTTTACCCCTTTGGCACGCAGTTCGTTAACCATACGACCACCGCTGGCCGGTGCGGAATAAGCAGGACCTGCGCCCCAGAGAACCAGACAGTTGATCTGTGCATTTTCATAATCATACAGTTCCAGTGCATTAGAATCCGCGATACTAGAATCCGCACCACCATACATCATGGCACAGGAAAGTACACGCGGCAGATAGCACTGTGCACAGCCCGGCTCATACCAGTTTGGCGTACCAAAAATATTACAGAAACGGGCAATACTCCAGATTTCCGGATTACCTCCTCCTCCAGTCGTGCAGAACAGAGATTCTGCACCATATTTTTCACGGGTCTCCATGGCTTTTTCAGCCACACGGGTCAGTGCTTCATCCCATGTAATTCTTCTCCATCGTCCACTTCCGCGCTCTCCCACACGAAGCAGGGGGTATTTGTTCCGGTTCGGATGATACAACGCCTGAATACCGGACAGACCTTTGGCACACATGCGTCCCTGGCTCATCGGATCCACCGGATTACCCTCTAACTTCACGACACGACCGTTTTTCACATGCGCCAGCACACCACAGTTTGCGATACAGGCACGACAGGCCGTTTTTACAATTTTCTCTTCGTCATCAATTTCCATAACTTTCGGCTCACATTTCGTCAGATATCTGCGCTTTGCGTTCACCTGTTCCAGACCGGAAATGGCTATTGATAAGAAAATTTTTTTTGCATTTTCCACCAGTTTTTCCCTCCTTAAAAAGTAAAGCGGACATTCGCAATCCGCTTTCGCTACTTGCTCATGAACGCAGTCGCTTTGCGACCTGTCAGTGGGAGCTTTTAACTCCCACTGACATAAGCATCCCCCCTACCCACCACTTAGTGCTCTACGCACTTGAAGCAAGGGAATGCTTATTCTGCGTTCAAAAAACAATCTAAAATGAAGTCCCACTTTCCTGTTAATTTGTTTTGTTATGTTTGTTAGTGTTTGTTGGTATACCAACAGTATTCCTTTTTGATTTATTATAGTGGAAGGGATGGCAGATGTCAATAAACAAAAAAAGAAGCAGCCCTGTCTCTGCCAATACAGAAACATGAGCTGCATTTTTAGCTCTATTTTCAGTTAAAATATCTTAATCACCAAACGCTTCTGCTGTTTCCTCAAATTATCTAAAGTGGACATTTGCAATCCGTTTTCGCTACTTGCTCATGAACGCAGTCGCTTTGCTTATTCTACGTTCAATTCATAGTCTTCATTTGTATTACATACTATTCTATCCGTCGTTTATAGTTTAATGGCCTGTAGAAAAAGACCGACTTTCTCAAGACGGCCTTCCACACCACGACAATCCTATCGATTGCCATACATCTTCTCATAATAATTCTGATACTCACCACTGATGATAGTCTCCCACCACTCACGGTTATCCAGATACCACTGAATGGTCTTCTTGATACCATCCTCAAACTTTGTCTCCGGAAGCCAGCCAAGTTCATTATGAATCTTGGTTGGATCGATTGCATAACGCATATCATGCCCTTTACGGTCTGTCACATGTGTGATCAGGCTCTCCGGCTTGCCAAGCTCCTTGCAAATGATCTTTACAATGTCGATATTCTTCTTCTCATTGTGTCCACCGACATTATAAACCTCACCTACACGTCCGTTATGAATGATCAAATCGATTGCTTTGCAGTGATCCTCCACATACAGCCAGTCACGCACATTCAGGCCCTCGCCATATACCGGCAGCGGTTTGTCAGCCAGTGCATTGGCGATCATCAGCGGAATCAGTTTCTCCGGGAAATGATACGGTCCGTAGTTATTGGAGCAACGGCTGATAGAAACCGGCAGACCATAAGTTCTGTGGTATGCAAGTACCAGCAGATCTGCTGCTGCCTTGGAAGAAGAATACGGAGAACTTGTATGGATCGGAGTCTCCTCTGTGAAAAACAGATCCGGGCGGTCTAACGGCAGATCGCCATACACTTCATCAGTAGAAACCTGATGATACCGTTTGATGCCGTATTTTCTGCAGGCATCCATCAGTACGGAAGTTCCCATGATATTTGTCTCAAGGAAAATACCCGGGTTCTCGATGGAACGGTCTACATGGCTCTCTGCTGCAAAGTTCACAACCATATCCGGATGCTCTTCCTCAAATAACTGGTAAACAGCATCTCTGTCGCAAATGTCAGCCTTTACAAAACGGAAATTCGGATTATCCATCACCGGTGCCAGTGTGGACAGATTTCCCGCATAAGTCAGTTTATCCAGACAGATAATTCTGTAATCCGGATATTTATTTAACATATGAAACACAAAGTTACTTCCGATAAATCCGG
>CAKREL010000148.1 GCA_934317205.1 uncultured Eubacterium sp. | reverse complement strand
ACTTTTATCATGGTCAGCGCAATTGGACAGGAACGTGTAACCGAAGATGCATTCAAGCTTGGTGCGGACTATTACATAATGAAACCTTTCGACAAAGATGTTGTTATAAATCGTATAAAAATGGTTCGTCGCCAGGAAAACAGAAAGACATTTCATGTGCGTCGAGCTACCCTACAAGAAAACTATGAAACAGAAGTGCGCCGGTCTCTGGAGACACGTGTTACAGATATGATTCATGAAATCGGAGTACCCGCACATATCAAAGGATATCAGTATCTGAGAGATGCAATCATTATGTCAGTGAATGATGTAGAAATGATTAATTCCATTACGAAGATATTGTATCCGACGATTGCCAAAAAGTATCAGACCACAGCCAGCAGAGTAGAACGTGCCATCCGGCATGCAATTGAAGTTGCCTGGAGTCGAGGAAAAATGGAGACGATCGATCAATTGTTTGGTTATACCATCCATAATGGAAAAGGAAAACCGACAAATTCAGAATTTATTGCATTGATTTCAGATAAAATCCGTCTTGAAAATTAACTGAGATCGAATGCTGTGCATAAAACAAAAACATGAGAAAATCAGTTGGTGAGCCCCACTAAATGTGCTATAATATTTTACAAATATACTACCTACAATGAGGATTGGGGGAACAGGATGAAAAAAATATTATTTGCATCATCAGAAGCAGTGCCGTTTATCAAAACCGGCGGGCTGGCTGATGTAGTGGGTTCTTTGCCAAAATATTTCCCAAAGAAAGAATACGATGTGCGTGTTGTGATTCCAAAATATATGTGTATGGATGCAAAATACGCAGAAAAAATGAAGTTGGTAACAGAGTGTCAGGTGCAATTAAACTGGCGGACACAATATGCCGGTGTCTATGAATTAAAGGAAGATGGTGTTACTTTCTATTTTATTGATAACGAATATTATTTTGCCGGGCCTGCTCCATATGGTCAGATTTACCAGGATGCGGAGAAATTCGCATATTTTTCCAAAGCAGTGCTGACAATTTTGCCGGAAATTGGTTTTCAACCAGACATTATTCATTGTCATGACTGGCAGACTGGCTTGATTCCGGTATTTTTGGAAGCACAGTTTCGGCAGAATGATTTTTATCACTATATGCGAACGGTGTATACTATCCATAATATGAAATTTCAGGGACGTTGGTATGTGGATGCAATCCGCGATGTGACTGGATTAGACAGCTCGTATTTCACGATGGACAAATTAGAAAGCTACGGAAATGCAAACCTGTTAAAGGGCGGTATTGTATACGCAGATCATATTACAACCGTTAGTGAGACTTATGCCAGAGAAATTCAGTCTACTGAAGGCGGAGAAGGTCTGGATGGTTTGATGCGTGCAAAAGCATTTGCACTAACCGGAATTGTAAACGGGCTGGATTATAAAGTCTTTGATCCCAAAAAAGATCCGTCGATTGTAAGAAAACTGACTGGGGATGTTCCTACTTATAAGAAAGCAAATAAGCTTGCATTACAAAAGGAGACTGGTCTGGAAGTAAATCGTGATAAATTCTTGATTGGCATGGTTTCACGCCTGACAGATCAGAAAGGCTTTGATCTGGTAGATTATATGATGGATGAAATTCTTGGCGATGAGCGGATCCAAATTGTAGTACTCGGAACCGGAGAACAGCGTTATGAAGATATGTTCCGTTTTTTTGCTCACAAATATCCGGGGCGAGTATCTGCAAATATCTGCTATTCAGAAGATTTTGCACATCGCATTTATGCAGGATGTGATGCATTTTTGATGCCGTCATTATTTGAACCATGTGGTTTAAGCCAGTTAATGAGCATGCGTTATGGAACTGTCCCAATGGTGCGTGAAACTGGAGGATTAAAGGATACAGTAGAAGCTTACAATGAGTTTGAACATACAGGAACAGGTTTCAGTTTCCATAATTATAATGCACACGAAATGCTCTATATGATCCGATATGCCTGCAAGATTTATTTCGGCTATCCGTCAGAGTGGATGGATATTGTAAAACGAGCTATGGCGATGGATTATTCCTGGGCAGTTTCCGCAAAAAAATATGCAACGCTTTATGAAGGTCTGTATGCACGCAGTGAAAAACAGCGGGAACAGGATCTCGCATGGAAAAAAGAGTACGAAGAACGCGAGCAGAAGCGCCTGGAAGCAGAACTTCGGGTAAAAGTAATGCTTGAGGAGGAAAAAGCTGCCAAAGAAGCAGAATCTCAGAAAGCGAAATCTCAGAAAGCGAAATCGCAGAAAACGGAAAAGAGTAGAAAAGGAACAAACCGGGCACATCGCTAAGTGGAAAAATATTTTTGACACTCAAATCATCTTATAGGACTTAGATAAAATTGATTGTCTCCTGATTCAAGACGGATGAAGTTACAAAGCGTTTCGAATCAGGAGATTTTTATATTGTCTAGTGCGTATTACATTGTGATTTCGTTTGCCTTGCGGGAATAGTAATAGGCGTGTGTAGACAGAATTTCATCATCCTGTAGTTGAGTGTCATTAACTTCCTGAACCATGTTGGAGAGTTCCTCATAGTTACTGCATTCGAGCGTCGGGACAAGAATGACCTCGTGGATACTGCTTGGAAGAATATAAAAATCCGTCTGAGCTTCTTCGGCCAGATTTTTTAGGAGGTTCTTATAAAGAATACAGGAAGCACCGAAGAGATTGGTTTCGTTGGTCAGTACGAACATTGGATATGGATCTGTGGGATAGATATCATTTAGAGAAGGATCTTTACTTTCTGACAATGTATGCAACACATCATTCATGTCGTACAGCCGTTCCGGCAACACATGCGGTGTGTTGTCTTTTGCAATCTGAAACAATTCTTCTGTCTGAATACCCCAGTTTTGTAAGTGGGATTGATGAATCAGAATCGTGGCATTTCCCTGTGTGATATCCATAGAAATCAGTCCATAGAATACAATGGCCAGATCCAGAAAGCGGACATGAGGGACTTTTTTCAGTAGAGCATGATTGCGATCATAATGGATCAGCTTCATGGCAATTTTGTCCCGGATATTTTCGAAATCAGTGAAAAAAGCAGGGTCAATATTTTTCGATGGTTTGTGAGTTATATAATCCTGCAAAAGCGATTGGTATACATTTTGAAAAGAGGCACCTTGCTGATAGGATTCATAGTAATAATTCAAATAGAGTGTAGGCGAAATATTGCAGTCATTTTCCATGATAGACAGTCCATCGAGAATAATATTATTATTTTTGGTTACTTTCTGAATGGAAATTCGTTTTGGATCAGGAATGTCATGTTCCAGACGTTCCATAATGACTGATTGAAATGTTGAATATTGCATGTAAAATATGAAAAAAGATAAGACGAATATAATAGTTTTTACTTTTTTACCATAACACAATCTGAAGAGAAAGGCAATAGAAAAAACTTTTTTTAAAAATGAAAAAAAGACTTGCAACAATGTAAAAAATCTAATATAATAAATTATACGTGCTTCGATGGCTCAGTTGGTAGAGCAACGCATTCGTAATGCGTGGGTCGAGGGTTCGAGTCCCTTTCGAAGCTTGATGATTGGATGAGTCCCGGTTTTTGACCGGGACTTTTTGTTTGCAGGAAAATACTGGTTGTATCTTGCTAGGATTTCTTTTTTTCGATATACTGAAAAATAAATAGTGGTTATAAATGGAGGAAGCAAAAAGTGGCAGTAAAAATTAATGGAATCAATCACTGTGCGATCAGTGTGGCTGATATTGAGGAGACAATAAAATGGTATTCTGACGTG
>CAKREL010000147.1 GCA_934317205.1 uncultured Eubacterium sp. | reverse complement strand
TTATTTGCAGGCTGTACACCGTAAGAATATCCACGCCACTCAAAATCCAGATTATGTGTGATAAACTGATCCGGGCGGGCATACTCTTTTACAATATTGGACTGCCAGGTCAAAAATTCTGTAACAAGGCCACGACGGAACTTGTCAAATTCTGCGCCAAGACTTCCGTTAATGGTTCCACGCACATCCGGGAAATCTTCCCAGTTATCCACACGATTACTCCAGTAATCCAGACCAAATGCTGCATTCATGGCATCGGTGCTTCCATCAAATTTTTCCTTCAGATATTCCACAAATGCCGCCTGCACATTCGGGCCTGCGGTATCATAATATTTCGTTTCATTATCCAGCTGGAAACCGATGATACATTTGCGGCCCTGACAAACTTCCAGCAATTTACGGATCACGCGTTCTCCATATTTCAGATAATTTGGATTCGTAATGTCCATGATCTGACGTGCTCCATACACACCTGCCCCCTGATGTGTCACTGCCAGAACAGTAGGATCCATTTTTACCAGCCAGGACGGAACTGCATAGGTCGGTGTACCGATGATGACGTCAATGCCTGCCTCTTCCATGGCATCCAGCACCTTGGTCACTGTGGAAAAATCAAACTGACCTTCCTGTTTCTCATAAGTACTCCATGTAGACTCTGCAATCCGGACCACATTAATAGCTGCTGCCTTCATCATTTTGATATCTTCCTCCAAACGGTCATACGGAAGATACTCATAATAATACGCTACCCCATACAATAATTTCTTCATAAAAAATGCCCTCCTTTTTGGGTGTTGATAAACGGTCGAAATGCGGAATGTAAATCTGTGAAGCGGCATGCAGGCTCACACGAACAATTTTCTATCTGCGCTGCGCCATCTATTGTCGCCTCCTTCCGCGAACTCACCCACAGCAAAATCAGCTGTGGGCTCAGACACACTCCCGGAGGCGACATTATGCTCGCTCCGATAACGAAAATTGCTCTACCGTTTCGCCCTGCATGTCCGCTTTCACAGATTTATTCCTGCATTTCTACACATCAGCATAAAACCACATTTTAAGCTAACTATATATTATCTTAATACATATAATTTTACCGTAAATATTCTTCTATGAAAAGAAAACCATTGTCCTAAAGTGGACATCTATTATCCAGTCAGAACCCTCTCTGTAGTCCTAACTTATTGTATTATATTTAAATAGAACTCACGCGAAACTTTGTGCATGATTCTGGTTAGCGTAAGCTGACATATTCTTCTCAGAATTACTGTTCACATGCACTTTGTTCTAATCTCTTTAATACTTCTTCGTCTCTCAAGTGTACATGAATGCCATTTACTTCTACTTCATCTGTCAGCGGAATAACCAGGCATGGCACACCGTCGATCATGCGTGTTTCTACCAGACTCGCCTGCTCCGGGCTTACTTTCACTGTCATCTGTGGTGTTTTTACCTCAAATTTGCGTGTATCGGAAATATTGTCTGCCATAACTGTCATCTGTGCACCGATTTCCTCATCGTACTGTTTTTCAAACTGCTCCAGATTTTCTTCCGGTGCACCGCTGCGCTCCAGAAGTTTGCGCACCTGCATTTTATCCAGCTCCAGCGGTTCTCCGTTTTCTTTCTGCTCCTCGATCATCTCGTTCAGGTTTTCATGGATGTTGCGCACCACATCGTATACGCATTCTTCACCAAGTGTATCCTCAATGATTGCCTGGAAAGATTCTTTCTGCTGTGGTGCTGGGATTGGCTGTACACAGCCAAGCAGCTGTTCTGTGATATCCGGGCAGAGTTCCTTTGCATTTTTGGAATAATAGAGCAGACGGTGAATGTCTGTATTGCGATCCTGAAATGCCGGGAACAAAAATCCCTGCTCCGGCATATCAACCAGCCAGTCACGAATGCGGTCTTCGATACTGTTTGTCTCAGCATTATAGCAAAGTCCGGCTTTTGACAACGTCACCGGGCACAGACAACACAGTACAAAGTTGTATATGTAATCCGATGCATCGTCCATTTCCAGACCATCGGATGTTTTCATCGGAATATCATAGGAGCCATGCACCAGCAGGATCAGATAATTTTCCGGGTGATAATAAGTCTCAATCATACGGTCATAAAAAGCATCCAGCATCACATCGTCTTTTAACTCACTGTCACGCAGCGCCAGCAGGCTTTTCTGTGTGCCTTCGCCCATCTCCTGCTCCAATGGGAATTCCATATTCAGCAGATTTTTTCCCAACGTGCCAGACAGACTCTTCCGAAAAATATCCAGATATTTATAAACTTCTTCTTCCGGAAGGGATAAAAATGCTTCTTTGAACTGTACTACTTTATTTTTATCTGCGTCCACATAACAACCACAAAGGCGGTTCAGACAACAGCGCTCTTTTGTAAATAATTTTTTGATTTCTGTAACTTCTTTTTTATTCATACTATGTACGTTCTCCTACTACTATTTTTCTATCATAACCATTTGCCCCAAAAAACTTCATAAAAACTTCTATCTATTCGATAGTATTCTTTGAACTGCTTTCTATTCTGGCATAAACTCCTGGGTCATTTCAATAAATGCCTTCATCGCCGGTGACATCCAACGGTTTTTACTGTAAATTACCTGCATCAGCATAGATAGTCGAAATCCCTTTACGGAAAATAACGCTACTTTTTTCTCCCGCAATGCTTCTTCCAATGTAAACTTTGGAAGCAGGGACACGCCCAGATTTTCAATTACTGCATCGATGATCAAACGAGTGTAACCTATCTCCGTAATAGACGGGCGACGCCCACGCTGTTCCACGACATACTGTTCAAAAGCCTGACGATAATTACAGCCTTCTTCGATCATGATGAAATTCTCCTGCAAAACCGTATCCAGTGCAAGATCTTTTTTTCCGGCAAAAGGATGGTTCGCCGGGCAAAAAAAGCGGATTTCTGTCGGCACTTCATGCGCTGTCCCCCAGTTAATATGATTGATTTTATTATCTACTGTCAAAATCAGATCCAGTTTTCCTTTGCCGAGCAATTCCATACATTCTAATGTCGTTGCTACCACAACCTTGACATTTGCCCGGGGATAACGTTTTTTAAATTCACGGAAAATAATTCCATAACGGGAAGCGCACAGCGTCTCCATGATTCCAACACTGACTTCTCCGCTTGGTTCTTCCCCTTCCGCAAAATGTTCCAGCGCCATTGCCTCACACCGCTGCAGATTATAAGCATAATCCAGAAATTCCTTTCCTGCAGCAGAAAGTACCGCACTTTTCCCATTTCGTTCAAACAAAGATACTCCCAGTTCCCTCTCCAGCGTCTGAATCTGCATCGTCACTGTTGACTGCGCATAGCCAAGATCCGATGCGGCTCTGGAAAAATTGCCAATCTCTGCAATTTTAATAAAGGTTTTTACATTTCGTAGTTCCATTTCCCCTCACCAATTACATTATATTTGTTCCACAATACTATCCATACTCAGAAAAATTTCATTTCCGAAACATATGATTTCTACTGCAAAACGTACATTTCTCTCATGCTTCATTGTATCTGGAATCTTGATAGAAGTAAACCTTTATTGTTCACTTTTTTTGATTTCACCTATCATTTTTTTCAATTTTACAAATAGGTAACTATGTAGTATTCTAGTATCAGAAATTGAACGAAATTTCAAAATCACTTTTTTACAACTCTCAACAAACAATCAAAAAAGCCTGTCCATTGGACAGGCTTTTTTGATACCTTGATACCTTGTTTACGTATCACAAGTCTATTACCCGACAGCACAAATATTCAAGAATGC
>CAKREL010000146.1 GCA_934317205.1 uncultured Eubacterium sp. | reverse complement strand
GAGCGCGTAGACTAATCACATACGCGGCATCTTTTGGAAGTACAACTTATGAAAAACTTTGTTCTTATAAAGTTGACGCACAAATTAAAAAAGACTTGAAAAGGTTTGATGCTATATCTGTAAGAGACAATAATTCATACAGTATAGTGGAAGAACTTTGTGGTGTAAAATCTAATCTGAATCTTGATCCTGTTTTAGTTTCAGGAATAGAAAATGAACCTTGGAAAGAGGCTAATATAGAGAACTTTATTATTGTATATGGTTATGCGGGTCGTTTTGCGGAAGAAGAAAAGCAAGCGATAGTTGAGTTTGCACATAAAAATAAATTAAAAACTATATCTTTGTGCGATTATCAAGATTTTTGTGATCAACATATTATATGTCGCCCAGATGAAATTTTAGGCTATTTTAAGAAAGCAAATTATATTGTGACAGATACATTTCATGGAACGATTTTTTCTGTCATTTTTCATAAACAGTTTGGAACTTTTTGTAGATCAAAATCCAATACTGGGTCAACTAATCAAGAGAAACTCTTAGATTTACTGCATCGTTTACAATTAGAGAATCAATTAATAAAAGATGTAAGAAACCTTGAAACTAGTTTGACATCTGAAATTGATTACGAATCAGTGGATTTAATTCGCGAACAAGAAAAAGCTAAAAGCATAAACTATTTGCGTGCTAACATATCAATTCCAAAAGAGAGGTAACGATGAAAGTTAAATACATAGATTTGGAAATGGGATTACTAGCAGTAGTTATAGCCTTCACTGCGTTTATAAATATCAGTACATTTCATATTGCTAACTATAGAGATGTAAAAATTTTAATGCTTCTATTGGGCGGGGTTATTATATTAAAATATGCGCACGCGATAATGAAAAAAGAATACCAGTTAATTAATGCTGGATTGCTTTTTTTTGCATGTGTGTCTGGAATGAGCTCATTCATAAATCGTGGGCTTCAAGGAACTGATTATGTCAGTGTGCTTATTTTTGCATTTACTATTCTTGAAACTTTTTCCTTCGTAGAAATTATTAGAGAAAATGAAAAAGTATATATGGGATGTAAGATAATATACATTTGCTGTTTTGTGATTTGTATATTGAGTGATTTATTAATGATCATTTTTCCGTCTCGATTTTCATTTTTGCTTCATAATGACGCGTATTTAGTAGGCAATAAATTTAATGTGTGCTATACACATTTATACTTGCTTTTGTTTTTTTGTGCGACGCATAATTTAAATAGAAAAAGAAATCGGATAGTTCTTATAGGACTCTTGGTGGAGTCTATTGTGATTGCAGTTTCTGTAAACTGTACAACTGGTATGCTTTCTTTCTTTATTTTTGCACTTTTAATGGCAACAAAGGATAGAATCTATAGCATAGTAGAGAAGCCGACCTTTTTTGTCTTACTGACAATTGGATTGGATTTATTATTAGTGGTCAATAGTGCGGTACTTAGTATACCGGTTATTAATAACTTTATCACTAATACTTTAGGAAAAGATATAACCTTGACGGGCAGAATGGGCGCATATGCGAGATTCTTTTTAATGATGAGTGGACATTATCTGTTAGGTTATGGGCTGGATCACAACTATTGGGTATGCTTGAAAGGATTGACGAGTAATAGTTTATTACCAATTTATAATGCGCAAAATGGTATATTTGATAGTATTGTATCATATGGACTAATAGGTACTATTGTGGTGTTCCTTGTGTCGTGTGAAATGATTAAAAAGGGAAGAAAAAAAAGTGACTATGCATTTCTATGTGGAATATATGTTTTTGGCATGCTTTCAATGGTAGAAGTAACATTAAATCTTAAGTTTATTATTTTGCTTGCTTTTGTTGGCTTAGCATGGGAGAAAGAAAAGGTGCAGGATAACAACGATGAATGGTGAAGTTTGGAAAACTCTGGATTGGAAAAATTCAGAGTTGCAAGGAAATTATAATAGTGAAACGGACAATATAAAAATTCGTCATGGGAAAAAAGATGGAATAGCATATATTTTTTGCTCCTCGAATTCACTTTATAAAAAGGATGATAGACAGGATTTTGTATCTAAAGTAGTAAATAAAAATAAATTTGAATGGGAAAATATAACTCAGGATATAGATCATGAAAAAATAATTTATATAAGAGACATATGGTTGAGTTGGTATGTTGTAGGGGTAAATGCAAAATATAATACGATAGATGCACTTGTTAAGAAAATGAGAGGGGAAACGGAAGGAATGCAGGTAATCACGGTTGGTGTTTCCTCTGGTGGGTTTATAGCTGCAATATTAGCTTCATCCCTTAAAGCAAGCTATTGCTTAGATTTTGCAGGTCAATTTTCATTACTGCATCATTGGACACATGTGAATACTAATCCATTTTTGAAGGAACTGTATTCAAAAAATGGACATTGCTTTGGAGAAGCATATATGTATCTGGGGGATTCTCCAATATATTATTTTGAACCAGCCTTATGTGAGCAAGACATTGAACAGGCTAAATATGCAAAAATGTGCTCTAATGTTAAAATTCTTCGAGTCCGCTCAAAAACGCATGGATGTGCTATATCACCTGTTGCATTAAGGAAGGTGATGTCCTACGACGTGGAACAGATGGAAAAATTGTATCAGTCGTGTGAAAATAAGATGAAATCGTCTTTGTGGTTTTCAGTGAAGACAGCGGGTGTTCAAAATACCCTTATTTATTTTGGTAAAAAAATATTGAAAAAAATTAGAAGTTAAAATTAATTCTAAGAAAGGACTATTAATGAAAACATATGAAAAGCAATAATCGTGATTTCTTGATTAACCTAGTCGCACAAATGATGGTATTTGCAACAAACCTGATTATCAGTTTTTTCTTTACACCAATTGTACTAAATAAGTTGGGTAATGAAGCGTATGGATTTGTTGGGCTTGTTAATAATTTCGTGAGTTACATATCTGTTATTACGGTTGCACTAAACTCCTTGGCGGGTAGATTTATTACACTCTCGTATCACAGGCATGATGAAAAAAAGGTAAGAGAATATTTTTCATCAGTTTTTTTTGCGGATACAATCCTAGGTGTTCTTGTTCTGGGTGCAGCGGTAATATTGTGTGTTCGGATTGAGTACCTTATAAATATTCCAGATTACTTGGTTCCTGATGTACGAACAACTGTTATCTTAGCCTTTTTTAGTTCAACAATATCGTTAATTGGTGTTGTTTTTGGAGTTGCAGCATTTATAAAGAATAAATTGTACTTAAATTCATTGGCTCAAATGACGGCTAATATTGTTAGAGTGCTTGTTTTAGCGGCTACATTTTGGCTATTTGTGCCCCATATGTGGTATTACTCAATCGCAGCAATATGTGCTGGTGGCGTTACAGTTGCATTACAATATGTATTCACTAAAAAGCTGATTCCTGAAATAACAATAAAAAAAGAATACTACAATCCTAAGCGCATTTTAGAAATACTTAAAAGTGGTGTTTGGCTGAGCCTAGAAAGTCTTAATAAAATGCTACAAACGGGATTGGATTTGCTTGTGACCAATCTGTTTGTAAATGCAAGTGCAATGGGATTGTTTTCTATTGCAAAGCAGATACCGGTTATTTTGGCACAAATACCACAGCTAATTGCAAACGTATTTAATCCGGAACTTGCAAAGTTGTATGCCGAAAACAAGCAAGAGGAACTAATTGAAAAATTTAAATTTACTATTCGCTTTTTAAGTTTTATGATGATAGTTCCGTTGATTGGTTTTGTGGTTTTTGGAAAAGAATTTTATACGTTATGGCTTGGAAATAAAACAGTAGATG
>CAKREL010000145.1 GCA_934317205.1 uncultured Eubacterium sp. | reverse complement strand
ATAAACGCTTTTCGCGGCGGCACATCCGTACCCATCAGCATTTCTGTCACATCCGATGCCATTCGTCCGTCCTCGATCTCTACTTTTTTCAACATACGTGTCTCCGGATCCAGTGTGGTCTCCCAGAGCTGTTCTGCATCCATCTCACCCAGACCTTTGTAACGCTGCAGTGTAAAGTTTCCTGTGTGTGTCTTACGGTAACGCTCCAGAGCTGCATCATCATAGAGATACTCTTCTTTTCCCTTTGACGGAATCACTTTATAAAGTGGCGGCATCGCAATGTATACATGCCCTTCAAAAATCAGTTCCGGCATAAAACGATAGAATAATGTCAGAAGCAGTGTGGAAATATGCGCACCATCCACATCGGCATCTGCCATAATGACAATCTTGTCATAACGCAATTTGGAAATATCGAAATCGTTGCCGTATCCCTCGGAAAAACCGCATCCGAACGCATTGATCATGGTTTTGATCTCCGCATTGGCCAGCACTTTATCAATGCTTGCTTTTTCCACGTTTAAAATTTTTCCACGTATCGGAAGAATCGCCTGGAAGTTACGGTCACGGGCAGTCTTAGCTGACCCTCCGGCAGAATCTCCCTCGACGATAAATATTTCACATTTAGAAGCATCCCTGCTCTCGCAGTTTGCCAGTTTTCCGTTGGAATCAAAAGAAAATTTCTGCTTTGTCAGCAGGTTTGTCTTTGCTTTTTCTTCTGTCTTACGAATTTTTGCTGCCTTTTCCGCACAGGATAATACTATTTTCAGTGTCTCCAGATTTTTATCAAAGAATAACTGAATTTCATCACCGGTTACCTTTGCTGTAATACGGGAGGCATCCTGATTATCCAGTTTTGTCTTGGTCTGTCCCTCAAAACGCGGATCCGGATGCTTGATGGAAATAACCGCTGTCATACCATTACGCACATCTGCGCCGGTGAAATTTGCATCCTTTTCCTTCAAAATTCCAAGTTGACGGGCATATTGATTCATCACTGTAGTAAAAATCGTCTTGAAACCAGTGATGTGTGTGCCTCCCTCTGCATTGTAAATGTTGTTACAGAAGCCAAGAATATTTTCATGAAACTCATTTGTATACTGAAATGCAGCTTCCACGGTGATGCCTTCGCTCTCTCCCTTGAAATAAACCACGTCATGCAATACTTCTGCTTTTTTATTCAGATCACGGACAAATCCGATGATTCCTTCTTCTTCATGATAAACGATATGCTCCGGCTCCTCACCGCGCAGATCCTCATATACAATTGTCAGATTCGGATTCAGATATGCAGTCTCATGCAGACGGCTTTTTACTTCATCCTCTTTGAATCTTGTCTTTTCAAAAATTTCCGGATCCGGGAGAAAATTAATCTTTGTTCCGGTCTTTTTAGTCTTTCCGATTACCGGAAGCAAACCATCTACCAGCGGCTCCACAGCCACTCCGCGCTCATAACGGTCATGGTGAATTGCACCGTCCCGGCTGATCTGAACATCCAGATAGGTGGACAGAGCATTTACTACAGAAGATCCAACCCCGTGCAGACCACCGCTTGTCTTGTATACAGAATCGTCAAATTTTCCTCCCGCATGCAGCGTGGAAAAAACAAGTCTTGCCGCAGGAACACCTTTTTCATGCATTCCAACCGGAATTCCTCGTCCATTATCCTCAACGGTACAGGAGCCATCCGCTTCCAGTGTCACCTTAATTTCACTGCAGGCTCCTGCCAGATGCTCGTCCACCGCATTATCTACGATTTCATAGATCAGATGGTTCAAACCTTTGCGGGACACACTTCCGATGTACATACCCGGACGCTTACGAACTGCTTCCAGGCCTTCCAGTACGGAAATACTCCCCGCATCATATGTTACTTTATCTGCCATTTTTTCATCCTTTCAAGTCAGTGAACAAACGTTCACCCGAGTTTTTCTATTTTACCATAAAAATGGGAATCCCGCAAGGTGGATTCCCATTACAAAAGATTTATAGAAAAGTTATAGAAAAGTTTTCTCTCTGCTACATCCTGATACTCCAAATATGCAAACTATACACAACGAAATAATCAGAATGATGTTCTTCCCTTTCACAGTATCACTCCTTCCCATGTGTCATCTTATTCTTTCTCTTTCTTCTGTTTATCATTTTTTCTCTTTTTCCAGAGCTTGCGAAGCACTACGACAACCACCACACAAATGACAACGATCGGGAGCAATATCGGCAGACCGCCCAGTAATCCAACCATAAAGTTCTGAAATCCCTGTCCCATCTGATACAGATTATCGTTAAATTTTATTTTCACACGCTCACCAAAGGTTGTTCCCGCCGTGGAGCTTTCCCGGTTTACCTCGTACAGATCCAGATATACGGTACTGTAAGTCACCTGATTATCATAAACACGAAGCTGTGATTCATAATTTTCAATTTCATAACGAACCTCTGTAATCTGAGACTGGATAGCCAGAATATCTTTCATCGATGTGGCCTGCTCCATCATGGAAAACAATGCATTCAGCTCTTCCCGCAGTGCTTTGATATGGGTATCCAGATCTGTATACTGCAGCGTAACATCCTCCGTACTTTCACCAAAGGTTCGTACATTAGACGCATTTTTCACCTCGCCCACAAAATCATCCAGTTTATCTGCCGGGATACGAAGAACAAAGTATGCATAGCGTGTCATATCCATTCCATAATCTCCGCCAACATCTGAATTTTCCACATAACCGCCGGCACTCTCCGTCTTTGCCCGCACATCCGCTACTAATGTATCAAACTCGGTAGTCTCTGCTGACATATTGACTGTTTTGATCAGTTTCTGCTCTGTGTTAACCCCTTCCACCTGTTCAAATTCTGTTCCATTCGTATCTGTTCCCTGTTCTCCGGAGTCCTGTGCACTTTGTTCCATGGCATCGTCCATACTTCCTGTTGCTTTTGTGGAACCATCCTCAGCCGTCATTCCCTCACTGACTGTTTTCTGACTATCTGCCCGAAAACCTCCGAAACCACTTTCACTGCGATTTGTGGCACCGCCATTTGCACTTGACTGCGCGCTTTTTCCACATCCGATTGTGAACAGCATACATCCAACCAACAACATACAAAGTATCCATTTTCCCAAATCAGAACATTTTCCCACTTTTTTCTTTTCTCTCATGATCCTTCTCCTCCTGCAATCACTGCTGTTATCCGACATCAAATTCAATCTGAATCAGCTGTACATACTGGTCTCCCCCATCTATATTTCCAATGGAAATATTTTTTTGCAGGCGATAATGTCCTGCCCCAAGAGAACCATATACATTTGTCCAGTCTACGTACCAGTCAAACCAATTCTGTTTATCCCCTGACTTCACAAAATGCAAAATATCCTTACATGCGATTTCATACTGCTTTTTACACTCCATCCATGTATCTGTCGCCTCATCATAAACTTCTATGCCTTCGTAATCATCTCCAAAACTAATATCTTCATCGCCGTTATTTGTCAATCTTACTTTCAGAGATGTTGGTGTCACTTCCAACACTTTTATATCCACATCCTGTGCAAACACCCCCGTAGATGCTGATGTGTTTTCCTCTGTGCTCACCGAACCCTGACTGTTTTCTTTTTCTTTCTTATCCTGATCCAAAACAATAGATTCATTCTCCTGGCTTGCCGTTTCTGTTTTGCCAGTCAAAGCAAACGATTCATTCTGCGACATTTTAACATTTCCACGCAGCCCAATCCAGCTTCCGCCTGCCACAGTCACACATACGATACATGCGGCTGCTACACGGGTCCATCGTCGTCCACGTGCTTTCTTTTTCTGCTGTTCTTCCGCCTGTTTTCCCTGTTTTAAAACAAACTGCATTTTTTCAATAAACGGCTTTG
>CAKREL010000144.1 GCA_934317205.1 uncultured Eubacterium sp. | reverse complement strand
CTAAAAATAAGGCCATCAAGCAGCAGTTTCTGATCGAGTCTGTGGTACTTTGCCTCGTTGGTGGAATCATTGGAATTCTGATCGGAATCCTGTTTGGATTTATTCTCGGAAAAGTGGCGATGCTTGTCATCAACAGCTATTACAGCGATTATGCAGGTTATATTATCATGAATGTACATCCGTCTGTATTAGCAATTATACTTTCTGTATGCTTCTCAATGCTGATCGGTGTGTTCTTCGGATCTTATCCGGCGAAAAAAGCAGCAAAGATGGAAGTAATTGATGCACTGAGATATGAGTAAATTTTTCGTTTTTTTAAATTAATATAGGACGTACGAAATCGGGTCATTTTGTCCCGGCGGCTAACAATCGCCTGCCAGGAAAAGATGACCCGATTTCTGTATTTAGTTTTGGGGAAGATTGTGCTTTAAATATGAGTGTGATAAGATAAAAATAATATGCAGCAGATAAGGGATATAAATTTAAGAAAGTTGAGATATTAACATTTATGACCAAGAAAGGAACTCTGATCAATAAATACACACCAAACTATGTCATCTTTGACCTTGAGACGACTGGAATCTCACCGAACTATGATGAAGTGATTGAGATTTCAGCGCTGAAGGTGAAAGGTGGCGAAGTTGTGGATGAATTTAATACGCTGGTGAACCCGGGCCGCAAGATTCCATTTGGAGCGACGAAAGTGAATGGAATCACAAATGCGATGGTTGCGGAGGCACCGGCGTTTTCGCATGTTCTGGCAGAGTTTCTGGATTTTGCGGAAGGTCTTGTTCTGGTGGGACATAATATTGCACGGTTTGACATGAAGTTTATCTGGCGTGACGCCGAGCAGTATTTTGGCGAAATTCCGCAGAACAATTATGTGGATACGCTGCAGGTGGCGCGAAAGCATTTGCCGAAGATGGAGCATCATCGTCTGGTGGATTTGGCGGAGCATTATGGTATTTCATCGGAAGGTGCACATCGAGCACTGAATGACTGTTACATGAACCAAAAAGTGTATGAGTGCATGGTGGCGGAGATGCGTGAGGCACATCAGAGGCGTGTGGAGGAAGCCAGAAAAAAAGCATCGGAAGCAGCAAATAGAAGTATCGGTCAGAAATCGGAAGATTCGATAAATAATCAGGCAAACAGTCATCAAGTGCAGAATGAAAATGTGCAGTTGCAAGGCGTAGAAGTTCAGCAGCGACCGCAGCATTTTACAGTAAAAATCCGGGGTGTGGTGGAACGCATTACTTATCAAAATCCGGAAAACGGTTACACGGTCCTCAAATGTGCCGTAAAAAGTTACAAAGAACTTGTGACAGTCATCGGAAGTCTGCTGGATGTGAATGTTGGTTCTGTATTGCTGATTTATGGAAATTGGAAAGTGGACAGTCGTTACGGCAGACAGTTTGCAGCAGAGAGCTGGGAAGAAACGCTTCCGGCCACAGTATTTGGTATTGAAAAATATCTCGGTTCCGGTCTGATCAAAGGTGTTGGACCGAAATATGCGAAAAAGATCGTAGCACAGTTTGGCATAGAAACGCTGGAAGTGATTGAGACAGATATTTCCCGGCTGCAGGAAGTGGACGGTATTGGGAAGAAGCGGATAAAAATGATCCGGGATAGTTGGGAACGGCAGAAAGAGATCAAAAATGTTATGCTTTTTTTGCAGGATCATGGCGTCAGTACCTCGTTTGCAGCAAAAATTTACCGTCAGTACGGAAATGAAAGTCTGGATAAAATGAAAGAAAATCCGTTCCAGATGGCAGATGATATCTGGGGGATTGGATTTAAGACAGCGGATGGAATTGCACAGAAACTTGGTTTTGCGAAGGAGGCTTATGTCCGGTTGCGCAGTGGTATTATGTATACACTCAGTAATCTGGCAGATGAGGGACATGTGTTTGCTTATCAGGAGCAGTTGATCGCGAAGGCAGCAGAATTGCTGGAAGCGGAAGAATCCAGTATCGTAATGACGCTGGATCAGATGATCGCGGACAAAGACCTGATCTGTGAAACGGTAGACTATAAAACAGATCAGGCAGAAATGAAAGCTATTTATCTGCCGGCATTTTATTACGCGGAAGCAGGTGTGGCAGGCAAATTAAAGCGTTTGGCGCAGGCACCGGCAGCGGACAGGCTTTGGCAAGCATTGATGGATGCACGGCAGAAGACCGGAAACGAAAGCCTGTCCATTGATGTCAGTAAAATTCAGGAAAAAGTACATATGGAATATGATGAGATTCAGGCAGATGCCATCCGTAAGGCGGCTGTTTCCAAAGTCATGGTATTGACGGGAGGACCTGGAACCGGAAAAACTACGACAACGCAGGGAATTATCGCTGCTTACCGTTCGTTTGGATTAAAAATCCTGCTGGCAGCACCTACAGGTCGTGCCGCCAAGCGTATGACAGAAGCAACCGGATTAGAGGCAAAGACAATTCACCGTCTGTTGGAGTGCAAACCGCCAGAAGGATATCAGAAAAATGAGGACAATCCTCTGGATGGAGATGTGCTGATCATTGATGAATGTTCTATGATCGACATGATACTGATGAATGCGTTGCTCAAAGCAATTCCGGAGGGTATGCGCCTGATACTGGTTGGAGATATCGATCAGCTCCCATCTGTGGGAGCGGGAAATGTGTTGCGTGATATTATTGATTCCGGCGTGTTTCCTGTGGTTCGTCTGACCCGGATTTTTAGACAGGCACAGAGCAGCAGGATTATCATGAATGCGCATGCCATTAATGAAGGCAAATTTCCGGATATTTCCAATGGAAAAAATACGGATTTCTTCTATATAGAAAAAGAAGATCCTGAGGAAGCGGTGCAGGAGATCGTCCGACTGGTAAAAAACAACCTTCCGCGTTATTACAAAACGCCTTGGAATCATATTCAGGTGCTGACACCGATGCAGAAAGGAATTGTGGGAGCAGCGAATTTGAATCTTGCACTTCAGGAAGCTTTGAATCCACAGGGCGACGGTCTGCGCCGGGGCGGATATCTGTTTCGCACCGGGGATAAAGTGATGCAGATCCGTAATAATTATGAAAAAGAAATTTTTAACGGAGACATTGGAACAGTGGAGTCTGTGGATCTGCAGGAACGGACGTTAAAAGTAAACTTTGACCAGCATATCATAGAATATGAAGCATCAGAGCTGGATGAACTGGTGCATGCCTATGCGACAACAATACATAAAGCACAGGGTTCCGAATATCCGATCGTGGTCATGCCTGTTTTGATGAATCACTATGTAATGCTACAGCGCAATCTGATCTATACAGGTATTACCCGTGCAAAAAAGGTTCTGGTTATCGTAGGAACCAGAAAGGCATTGTCTTATGCGGTCAGAAATGTGACAGTTACAAAGCGAAATACTTTTTTAAAAGAGAGATTGTGTGAAAGATAAGGTTTGGGATATAAAGCGGGCTGAATATCGGAAAAGATAAATCAGATAATTTCGAGTAAACACACATAATTTTTTGTTAATTTCGTGTTGACAGGTAAGAATAAATGGAGTAATGTAACTTTATTAGAGAGCGATGTTGTTCACAACATCGCTCTTTTTGTATTTATAAATAGAAAGAGGAAGAGAGTATGGAAAAGTTAAATGAAATTATTGCCTCCATTGACAATTTTGTCTGGGGACCTGTAATGCTTGTTCTTTTAGTAGGAACCGGAATTTTCCTGACATTTCGGACAAGATTTCTGACATGGAGAAACTTAGGGTATGCGCTGAAAAGTACGCTCAGTAAAGAAGCAAGGACAAAAAGCAGAGGTGAGGGAGACGTATCTCCATTTTCAGCATTGACAACTGCATTGGCGGCAACCATCGGTACCGGTAATATTGTAGGTGTTGCCACAGCCATGGTTTC
>CAKREL010000143.1 GCA_934317205.1 uncultured Eubacterium sp. | reverse complement strand
GTAATTTGTTCCTTTTCTATCTCATAAGAAACTTCCTGTTTTTTATCGTGAGAAACAATTGTAAATTCATGATCCGACGTCTGCTCTATATAATTAGATGCATCTTTTTCATACCTAGAAGCACTTTTTTCATAGAAAAAATCATCTCCCACATATACTCCAGGACGCAGCGTTGTATAAGCCCCATATCCAAATGCAACTGCTGCAATGAGTACAATAATAATTAGCTTTATTGCCTTTTTTCCGCCATTCATAGTATCCCCCCATGCCTATTCTACTTTCATAAAAGCATCATACATTTCTCTTTTTATACTGTCAATATCTGTTGATTTTCTTTATTAAGAAAGACCATTATAAAACTGTTAAAAGCAGCAATTCTATAATGGTCTTTCAGATGCACCCACTTACCTAATCCGCGCAAACGTGGGGCTTCTTTTATACGTTTTTAAGCCTACAAGTGCAGCACTCTCTCCTTAATCTCCTGAGTTCTTCCCTGATTCCAGAACTGTGTTCCGATATAACCGCAGGTACGGCGTGCCACATTCATCTTATCCTGATCGTGGTTTCCGCAATTCGGGCACTCCCAGATTAATTTTCCATCTTCCTCGACAATTTGAATCTCGCCCGTATATCCGCACACCTGGCAAAAATCACTCTTTGTATTCAGTTCTGCGTACATGATATTATCATAAATGTACTGCATTACGGAAAGTACTGCATCCAGATTCTGCTGCATATTCGGCACTTCCACATAACTGATCGCGCCTCCCGGAGATAACTTCTGGAACTGAGCTTCGAATTTCAATTTTTCAAAAGCATCAATGTTCTCTGTCACATGAACATGATAGCTGTTTGTAATATAATTCTTGTCTGTCACACCCGGAATCAGACCAAAACGTTTTTGCAGACACTTTGCAAATTTGTAAGTTGTGGACTCAAGCGGTGTTCCATATAGACTAAAGTCTACGTTATGCTCCGCTTTCCATTCATTGCAAACATCGTTCATATGCTGCATTACTTCCAGTGCGAACGGTGTTGCACTTGGATCTGTATGTGATTTTCCAGTCATGTAGCGCACACATTCGCACAGACCTGCATATCCAAGTGAAATTGTGGAATATCCACCATGAAGTAAGCTGTCAATTGTCTCACCTTTTTTCAGTCTTGCCAGTGCACCGTGCTGCCACAAAATTGGAGCTACATCAGAAGGTGTTCCTTCCAGACGCTCATGCCGGCAAACCAGTGCGCGGTGACAAAGTTCCAGACGCTCATCAAAAATCTTCCAGAAACTATCCATATCTCCGCGTGAAGAACAAGCTACATCAACCAGGTTAACTGTTACAACACCCTGGTTAAAACGTCCGTAATATTTCGGTTTATTTGTCTCAGGATCTACGTATGGTGTCAGGAAAGAACGACATCCCATGCATGGATAACAGTGTCCCTCACCATTTTTATCCACTTTATTCTCAAACATGATTTTCTCAGAAATATAATCAGGCACCATTCTTTTTGCTGTACATTCTGCTGCAAGTCTGGTCAGATACCAATATTTGCTGTCTTCATGAATGTTATCCTCTTCCAGGACGTAAATAAGTTTTGGGAATGCCGGAGTGATATAAACCCCCTTCTCATTCTTAATACCCTGAATACGCTGCTTTAACACTTCTTCAATAACCAGTGCAAGGTCATCTCTGGTACGTCCTTCCGGTACTTCGTTCAAATACATAAAAATTGTAATAAACGGAGCCTGACCATTAGTTGTCATCAAAGTGATCACCTGATACTGGATCATCTGAACGCCCTGTTTTACTTCTTTCTGCACACGAAGTTCTGCTACTTTATTAATTGTCTCTTCATCTGCCTCAATACCGCTCTGTGCAAATTCGTTAGCTACTTCTCTCTGATATTTTTCACGGCTTACCTGTACAAACGGTACCAGATGTGACAGGGAAATACTCTGTCCGCCATACTGAGAACTCGCAATCTGTGCAACGGCCTGCGTAGCTACATTACATGCAGTAGAAAAGCTGTGTGGCTTCTCGATCATTGTCTCACTGATCACAGTTCCGTTCTCCAGCATATCTTCCAGATTCACCAGACAACAATTGTGCATATGCTGTGCAAAATAATCTGCATCGTGGAAATGAATCAGACCTTTCTCATGTGCATCTACAATATCTTCCGGAAGAAGGAAACGTTTTGTAATATCCTTGCTTACTTCACCGGCCATGTAGTCACGCTGCACACTATTGACTGCCGGATTTTTATTGGAATTTTCCTGCTTTACTTCCTCATTATCAAACTCAAGCAAGCTTAAAATCTGCTCATCTGTGGAGTTGGACTTACGTACCAGTGCTCTCTTATAACGGTAAGTAATATAATTACGAGCTACGGAAAAAGCTCTCTGGTTCATAATCTGATTTTCTACCAGATCCTGAATTTCTTCGACACTCAAAGCTCGATTCATTCCCTCACAGATTGTACGCATATTTGCTCCGATAACTGCAATCTGCTCTTTGCTCATACGCTCTGTCTCCGCTACACTCTCATTTGCTCTGATGACCGCGGAAATAATTTTATCCAGATCAAACTGCGATTCTGATCCGCTACGCTTAATAATCTTCATTATACTCGCCCTTTCTTCCCATTTTCTCTACTTTTTTCTATGTTATCATCTTGCCAAGATGAATCGTTCTTGACCATTGTACAATATATAGTGTTATTTTTCAATCACGAATCCAATATCTAGTGATTTTCTATCAATATACACAAATTTCAGTTAACATATTGACTTTTTGGAATTACTCAGAATACTACCTGTTTTCAATATCTTTTTCCACTTTATTCAAAAAAATTTTCAAATCAAAAACAGCACTTTGCACAATTACCCAAAAATAACTCTCACATAATCCAGTGTTTTTACGCACAAAAAGAGAGGGAAAGAGTTTTGTCATGATCAGGTACTCTTATCCCTCCCCTGATGTCAGATCTAGTATGATATTAATTTTTATAACTTTACAGAAAAATCTGAATCATTATTTATATTTTATGCTTCTGCTTCCAGCTTCTCAATAGCGGATTTAATACGCGCTATAGACTCTTCTTTGCCAATTACTTCCATCAGCTCTGTTGCTCCACCCGGTGTCATCTGCTTTCCGGAAAGTGCAGTACGGATTGGCCACATTACATAACCATTCTTATATCCGTTTTCTTTTACATAACCGCTGAGCATTGCATACAGGGCATCGTTGCTATAATCTTCCTGTGCTTCCAGTAATGGTAATACATCTTTTAAAACAACCAGAGATGTCTCTGCATTTGTTTTCATCTTTTTATGAGTATACATTGCCACATCATACTCCGGAACAGCCTCAAAGAAATCGATATGCTCTTTGATGTCCGGGAAGATCTCGATACGTGTCTTTACCATCTGGGCGATTTTTTTGTAATCACAGTCACGATGTACCACTTCTTTGATGTACGGCTCAGCCATCTCATAGAAAGCATCAAAATCCATTGCTTTGATGTACTCTCCATTCATCCATTTTAATTTAACCATATCAAAAACTGCCGGAGATTTGCTGATGTGATGATAATCAAAATTCTCAACTAATTCTTCTAAGGAGAAAATCTCACGGTTATCTACCGGGCTCCATCCAAGCAATGCGACAAAGTTTACAACTGCCTCGGATAAAAATCCCTGCTCGATCAGATCTTCGTAAGAAGAATGTCCACTACGTTTGCTCAGTTTCTGATGCTCTTCGTTTGTAATCAGCGGACAGTGAATGTATTTTGGCTCTTCCCATCCAAAAGCATGATACAGTCTTGTATATTTCGGTGCAGAAGACAGATACTCATTACCACGGACAACATGTGTAATATGCATCAGATGATCATCTA
>CAKREL010000142.1 GCA_934317205.1 uncultured Eubacterium sp. | reverse complement strand
TCCGTAGAGCATCTGTTTTTGAGCATGATCCGTTATCCGAACCCGGCGATCAAAGAAATCTTCCGTGAGTATGGAATTACAAGAGACAGATTCCTTCAGGTATTATCCACTGTTCGTGGCAACCAGAGAGTTGTAAGTGACAATCCGGAAGCTACTTATGATACATTGGAAAAATATGGTTATGACATGGTAGAGCGTGCAAGAGATCAGAAACTGGATCCGGTCATTGGCCGTGACAGTGAGATCCGAAACGTTGTCCGTATCCTTTCCAGAAAGACGAAAAACAACCCGGTTCTGATCGGTGAGCCTGGTGTTGGTAAAACAGCTGTTGTCGAGGGACTGGCGCAGCGTATCGTCCGCGGAGATGTTCCGGAAGGATTAAAAGACAAGAAATTGTTTGCCCTTGATATGGGTGCTCTGGTTGCAGGTGCAAAATACAGAGGTGAATTTGAAGAACGTCTGAAAGCTGTTTTGGACGAGGTAAAGAAGAGCGAAGGCAAGATTATCCTCTTTATCGATGAGCTGCATACAATCGTTGGTGCAGGAAAGTCAGATGGCGCCATGGATGCCGGCAACATGTTAAAACCAATGCTGGCAAGAGGTGAATTGCATTGTATCGGTGCTACCACACTGGATGAGTACCGTGAATATATCGAAAAAGATGCTGCGCTGGAGCGTCGTTTCCAGCCGGTTATGGTAGACGAGCCAACGGTGGAAGATACTATTTCCATCCTGCGTGGTTTGAAAGAGCGTTATGAAGTATTCCATGGTGTAAAAATTACAGATGGTGCGCTGGTTTCCGCAGCCGTACTGTCCAACCGTTACATTTCCGACCGTTTCCTGCCGGATAAAGCCATCGACCTTGTGGACGAGGCCTGTGCACTGATCAAGACAGAGCTGGATTCTATGCCGACAGAGCTGGATGAACTGAATCGTAAAGTAATGCAGCTGGAGATTGAGGAAACTGCGCTGAAGAAAGAAGAAGACAATCTGAGCAAAGAGCGTCTGGAGAATCTTCAGAAAGAACTGGCAGAGCTGCGCAGTGAGTTCCAGACAAAGAAAGCACAGTGGGACAACGAGAAGAAAGCTGTTGAGCGTGTACAGAAACTGCGTGAGGAACTGGAAGCACTGAATAAAGAAATCCAGACCGCACAGCAGAATTATGATCTGGAAAAGGCAGCAGAACTGCAGTATGGTAAGAAACCACAGCTTGAAAAAGAACTGGCGCACGAAGAAGAAATCGTGAAAAATAAAGATATGTCACTGGTGCATGAGAGCGTCAGTGAAGATGAGATCGCAAGAATTATTTCACGCTGGACAGGAATCCCGGTTGCAAAACTGACCGAGAGTGAACGTAACAAAACTTTACATCTGGACGAAGAACTGCACAAACGTGTCATCGGACAGGATGAGGGTGTCACAAAAGTTACCGAAGCAATCATCCGTTCCAAAGCAGGAATCAAAGATCCGAGCAAGCCAATCGGTTCATTCCTCTTCCTTGGACCTACTGGTGTCGGTAAAACAGAGCTGGCAAAAGCGTTGGCTGCAAGCCTGTTTGATGATGAATCCAATATGGTTCGACTTGATATGAGTGAATACATGGAGAAATACTCTGTATCCAGACTGATCGGAGCACCTCCAGGATATGTTGGATACGATGAAGGTGGTCAGCTGACCGAAGCTGTTCGTAGAAAACCATATTCCGTCGTTCTGTTTGATGAGGTGGAAAAAGCGCATCCGGATGTATTTAACGTATTGTTACAGGTTCTGGATGACGGTCGTATCACAGATTCTCAGGGACGTACCGTAGATTTTAAGAACACTATCATCATTATGACATCCAACCTTGGTTCTGCGCATCTGCTGGAAGGCATCGACGAAAACGGTGATATCAATCCGGAAGCAGAAGAACTGGTTATGAACGAGCTGCGTGGTAACTTTAGACCGGAGTTCTTAAATCGTCTGGATGAGATTATCATGTTTAAGCCGTTGACCAAGGATAACATCGGAAATATCATTCATCTGCTGATGAATCAGTTGAACAAACGTCTGGAAGACCGCGAGATTTCCGTAGAACTGACACCGGCAGCAGAGAACTTTATCGTAGAGCATGGTTATGATCCAATCTACGGTGCAAGACCTCTGAAACGATTCCTGCAGAAGCATGTGGAGACTTTATCTGCAAAACTGATCCTTGCGGATGAAGTACATGCAAATGATGTAATCCTCATTGATGTGGATGGAGATCATCTGACAGCAAGGGTAAAATAGTATGATTACAGTGTCAAAAGGTCTGAGTCCACCTGTGCTTGCACAAGGGTGGATGAATGACCTTGGGGCACGCCCCGATATGAGCATAAAAGTGGGAAAGAGATAGAAAAAAGAGACTTCGCTTAGTTGAAATGACCGGGCTGAGTCTCTTTTTCTATTTTAGGACATTGTACAAAGCGTTCAGTGGAACAGACGGTTTCAAGCGCATCTTTTTTCGGTAATCTCTTGGTGTATCGTTGTATTTCACCTTAAAACTGTTATAGAAATAGCTGCTATTGCTGTAGCCAATGGCTTCCATGATCTGCTCTACGCTCAGGGAACTCTGGCTCAGCAGATAAGCGGCCTGCTGCAATTTACGTTCCTGCAAAAGCTCTTTGAAATTTTTCTGTAAATGCTTTTTTAACAGACGACTCACATAATAGGTGGGCTGTCTGATCTGTGCGGAAATCTCCGCAAGTGTTCCTGATTTATAATGCGTCTCAATATACTGTAAAATTGTAAAAATCTGTGTCTGTTCGTATTGTTCCGGTACCGGGCAGTTTAGTTTTTCTGCAAATACGGAAAGATTCATCAGAACCAGTCCCATGGTCGTCTGGTTGATTGTATTTGTGTTCTGTTTATTCCAGAAAATTGTCCATATCATGTTTTCCAAAAGATTCAGCACCGGAGGAATATCTTTTGCGGAAAAATGCAGATAACTGTACAGTGAAGTGCTGCCGGATAAAGCACTTAGCAGAAAATCCCGTAAAATGTTTTCCTGCTCGATCATGGAGACTGAACGGTCAAAAAATTCCGGAAGGATAATAAAGTTTACGGCGATGTCATTTTCGCCGGCCGGTAATATCTCATGGGAGGCATTCTGGTTCAGAAACAGAAGATCACCTTCCTGCAAAACAAGTTTGTCCGTACCATTCAGAATGTGTGTAGTGTTGCCGCTGCACATATAGATCAGTTCCACATAATTATGGCGATGCTTTGGAAAATGCACAAATCTTGTGTGTGGGCGCACTTCAATCAGACATCCTTTTTCCAGCAGTTTTTTGCTGTCAATTGTAAAGTCAGATGGTTTTGCAAACTGCGTGGTATAGAGATTTGACTGAATTTGAGAAGCACCCTGAAGAATGAGCGTTTCCTCTTCTGTGATATGTCTGAGTTTGTTCAGTAATTCCTCCTGCATGTCTTTCCCCCTTTTCTATCTGTCTGAGTTTGAACGCAGAATAAGCATTCCCCCGCTTTAAGTGCGTAGAGCACTAAGTGGTGGGTAGGGGGGATGCTTATGTCAGTGGGAGTTAAAAGCTCCCACTGACAGGTCGCAAAGCGACTGCGTTCATGAGCAAGTAGTGAAAACGGATTGCGAATGTCCGCTTTACCAGAGTTTGCATCCGGATTTTCAGACATCGTAAAAATGGAATTCCGTATCTGCAAATAACGTCCTGTTTTTTTGAAAATAAAAGCCTAAAAATCTATCTGATATCATTATAAAATAATCTCATGAAAATGCAAACGAAGAATTGATCGAATGGTTTTTCTGAGGGATATTTTTTGAACGCAGAATAAGCATTCCCCCGCTTCAAGTGCGTAGAGCACTAAGCGGGGGGTAAGGGGATGCTTATGTCAGTGGGAGTTAAAAGCTCCCACTGACAGGTCGCAAAGCGACTGCGTTCATGAGCAA
>CAKREL010000141.1 GCA_934317205.1 uncultured Eubacterium sp. | reverse complement strand
TCAGATAAATATGCAAAAATCGGTTTTCAGGTAAGTGAATTATTTGATGAGGAACTTTTAAAAGAGAAAGTTGTCAGCGTATGTGAGACAAAGAATGTGTTGTTAGAGCATCTCTATCATAAACCACTGCTTGATCCGGAAGAGTTATTAGAGACTCTGCATCAGTACAAAGAGATGGTAGAACCGTATGTATGCGACGTATCTGCTTATCTGTGGAATGCGATCAAAGAAGGCAAAGAGATCCTGTTAGAAGGTCAGCTTGGTACATTAAAGGATCCGGATCATGGAATTTATCCGATGGTTACATCTTCTTCCACACTGGCAGCATATGGTGCAATTGGAGCAGGTCTTCCGCCGTATGAGATCAAGAAGATCATCACAGTATGTAAAGCATACTCAAGTGCAGTAGGAGCAGGTGCGTTCGTCAGTGAGATTTTCGGTGATGAGGCTGATGAGCTGAGAAAACGTGGCGGTGATGGTGGCGAGTATGGTGCTACTACAGGCAGACCGAGACGTATGGGTTGGTTTGACTGTGTCGCTAGTAAATATGGATGCCGTCTGCAGGGCACGACAGACGTAGCATTTACTGTACTGGATGTACTTGGATATCTGGATGAGATTCCGGTATGTGTAGGTTACGAGATTGACGGTGAAGTGACAACTGACTTCCCGACAACTGCAAAACTTGAGAAAGCAAAACCAGTATTAAAGACATTACCGGGATGGAAATGTGATATCCGCGGAATTAAGAAATACGAAGATCTTCCGGAGAACTGCCGTAAGTATGTAGAGTTCATTGAGGAGCAGATTGGATTCCCGATCACGATGGTTTCTAATGGACCGGGCAGAGAAGATATCATTTACAGATAAATATATCATGCATTGCATGACGTGCATCTCGTAGCAAGAATGCCGAGGGCATTCTTGAATGTAGAAATACAGAGAAGGAGCAGCTGAGAAATCAGTTGCTTCTTTTTTTGACATAAAGATTGTTTCAGGTAGTATGTAAAACATATTTTTACCATAGGAATAAAATAAAAACAAAAGATTGTTGCTTTGTGTAAAATTATGAAAAAAAGTAAAAATAATTAGAAACTATTGTAAAAAATATTTAGAAAAATGAAAAATACACTTTAAAAATTGGTAAAAGTGCAGTATAATGAAAGCATAACCTATACTATCTATTTGGATATTATGGGGAGAAATACTAATATTTTCAGAGGGGGATATGAAGTGGAAAAAGAAATTATTGCTATGCTGCTTGCCGGTGGTCAGGGCTCACGATTATATGCATTGACACAAAAGCTTGCAAAACCTGCAGTTCCATTTGGCGGAAAGTACCGAATCATTGATTTTCCGTTATCTAATTGTATAAATTCCGGTATTGATACTGTAGGTATTCTGACACAGTATCAACCACTTGTATTGAATGAGTACATTGGCAATGGACAGCCATGGGATCTTGACCGTTTACACGGAGGTGTCCATGTATTGCCACCGTATCAGAAAGCATCTGGTTCCGACTGGTATAAAGGAACTGCGAATGCGATTTATCAGAATATTTCGTTTATTGAGCGGTATGATCCGAAATATGTCATCATTCTTTCTGGTGATCAGATTTGCAAACAGGATTATAGCGATTTCCTGGAATTTCATAAGCAGAAAGGCGCAGAATTCAGCGTGGCTGTTATGGAAGTGCCTTGGGAAGAAGCTTCCCGTTTTGGTCTGATGGTTGCGGATGAGAATGATAAAATTACAGAATTTCAGGAGAAACCGGCAAATCCGAAGTCAAATCTGGCTTCTATGGGTATTTATATTTTTAACTGGGATGTACTGCGCAAATATCTGATCGAAGATGAGGAAGATCCGGAATCTGAAAATGATTTTGGTAACAATATTATTCCGAATCTGCTGCGTGATGGCAGAGAGATGTATGCATATCACTTCAGTGGCTACTGGAAAGATGTCGGAACGATTTCTTCTCTGTGGGAAGCAAATATGGAGGTTCTTGATCCGAAGAACAGTGGTATTGATCTGTTTGATGATGACTGGAAAATCTACAGCCGAAACAGTGGTATGACTGGTCACAAGATTGGTGCGCATGCAGTGATTAAAAATTCTATGATTACAGATGGATGTCGGATCGATGGTGAAGTGGAGCACTCTGTACTGTTTGCCGGCGTAAAAGTAGCGCCGGGAGCTGTTGTCAGGGATGCAGTTGTCATGGGTGGCACTGTGATTAAATCAGGTGCTGTAGTTGAGCATTGTATTATCGGAGAAGATGCTGTCATTGGAGAAAATGCCAAGATTGGTATGACGAAAGATGGTGAGGAGAAAGGCGTTGCTACTATTGGACCGGGTGTCTACGTAGGAGATGGCGCAATGATAGGCTCTACTGCTATGGTTCGAGAAAATGTAAAGGATGGTGAGGAAGAATGGTAAAGTCAAATATTAGCGCACTGGGAATCATTTTCCCTAATTACTATGATTCTCTCATTCCAGAGCTTGTAAATGAGCGACTGATGGGATCCGTTCCTTTTGCCAGCCGATACCGTTTAATTGATTTTGTGCTTTCCAGCATGGTAAACAGTGGCATTAACGATGTATCTGTGCTGGTTCGTGAGAAATATCATTCACTGATGGATCATCTCGGCTCTGGTCGTGAGTGGGATCTGGTTCGTAAGAACGGTGGACTGACAATCTGGCCGCCATATGCAGAGAAAGGCATGAATCTGCACAGCGGACGTATCGATGCGTTAGAGCACACACTGGATTATCTGAAAAAGCAGAAAGAAAAATATGTCATCATGACAGATACCAATATTGCTGTGAACTTTGATTTTGGAAAGCTGGTTGCAACCCATGAGCAAAATGATGCGGATATAACGGTTGCATACACAGTGGAAGAGATTCCGGAAGGATTGTTGAAGGCGGAAAATGCAAGGAAGGATATGTATTATACCTTTGATTTTGATGAAAATGGCCGGGTAAACAAATGGCATATCAATACAAAGGGAAAAGGTGTACATAATCTTGGCATGAATATTTACTGCTTCAACCGCGAGTATCTGATCGATCTGATCGATGATGCATTTATCCGCGGACATGTTTTCCTGGAGCGTGATATCCTGGCAAATAAGGTAGATACAATTAAAATTTATGGACACAGATATGAGGGATACGCTTCCCGCATCTGTGATATGAAGAGTTATTTCCAGGAGAATATGAAACTGCTCGAGGATGAAAATCTGGAAGGATTGTTTGCAGGCGGACCAATTTATACAAAACTGAGAGATGACAACCCGACACGTTACATCAATGGCACTGTTGTAAAAAATACAATGGCTGCGGATGGTTGTGTAATCGAGGGAACCGTAGAAAATTGTATCCTTTTCCGTGGGGTGAAAATTGGAAAAGGCGCAGTTGTGAAAAATTGTGTACTGATGCAGGATACGGTCGTTGAGCCGGATGTAAAAGCAGAGTATATCATTACAGATAAAAATGTCGTGATTACTGCCGGAAAAGAATTAAAAGGAACAGATTCTTTCCCGGTGTACATCGCAAAACACCAGACGGTATAGGCATAAGTACATGTCGATATTTTGACTGATATAAAAAGCGTAAGTTTATAGGAACGTGGGAATACAAAGCATGGAGCAATCCGTGTGATCCAAGGGAGCTGTCCAGCAGTGCTTGCTGTGCAGCTCCCTTTTTTGGTGCACTTTGCAAATGGCGCGTATGAAGTGTAACATTTGTGCCACTTTTTGGGGCAAAAAATGCCACTTTCTGAGAGAAAAAAAGGTTGACATCGTAATTGTTGTAAGGTTTACTGATATACAGAGCGTTTTTTTATTGTAAGTAGTGGGAGAAAAATCTATGGAACGAAATCTTACAACAGGAAGTATTTTAAAAAATATGATCTATTTTTCACTGCCGTATCTGTTGTCATATTTTTTACAGACATTATACGGAATGGCAGACTT
>CAKREL010000140.1 GCA_934317205.1 uncultured Eubacterium sp. | reverse complement strand
TTTATCAGGGACCGGAGCTACAAAGTAAAACTGCATATACGTGGCAGGTGACCAGCAGGGATACCAGTGGATGTAGTGCAGTCAGCGAAAAGGCAGGATTTACAACAGGAAATCTGGATAAAACGTCGTGGAAGGCATACTGGGTACAGCCGGTACGGGCAAGAAAACCGCTGAACGATGTGACAGACAGTGGAGCAATCTTTTCCGGCATGGTGCATTCCAGCGAACACCCGGAAGAAATTCTGGATGCGCCGGTATATATGCGCAGGGAATTTACAACAGACCGTAATGTACAGCAGGCGGTTATCTATATGACGGCACTCGGTATGTATACCTGTGAAATCGATGGCAGAAAAATCAGTCATTTGCTGGCACCGGAGTATACAGCGTATAAAACCTATGTGGAATATCAGACATACGATGTGACAGAGCTTTTGAAGAAAAAAGGAAAGCATGCGATAGGCGTGATTCTGGCAGACGGCTGGTACACCGGAAAAATCGGTCTGATGGGCATCGGGCAGCAGTATGGAGAGGAAAATGCTCTTTTCTTCCAGATGGAGATCCGATACACAGATGGTTCCGTGCAGACCGTATGCTCTGATGAAACGATGAAATGGCAGACCGGCGGCTATATCTATGCGGATCTGTTTGTGGGAGAATATCTGGACGAAAACAGGATACCGGAGAGTTTTTCACAGTCAGGGTTTGATGACAGTACATGGAAGTCTGTACAGATAAAAGAGCAGAGTACGGAGGTCCTCTGTGCGCAGAGTATTGATCCTGTCTGGTGTGTAAAAGAGATCCAGCCGAAGCTTTTGCACACACCCAAAGGAGAAGTCGTTCTGGATGCCGGAGAAAATATCTGCGGCTATACGAAATTTGCCACGGCAACAGAACCCGGTGTCGAGATCGGCCTTGAACACAGTGAAGTGCTGGACGCAGATGGTAACTTCATGCAGAATATCATGGGACAGAACAAAAACCAGAAAGACCGCATCGTTCCTGTGGAAAACAGAACAGCATATGAACCGCAGTTTACATTCCATGGCTTCCGCTATGTGAAGGTAACGGGACTTTCTGACGTAGATCCGAAAGATTTTACGATTTGCGTGCTGACAAGCCGACAGGATAAAACCGCTCTTTTCAGCTGCTCAGATGAACGTCTGAACCGGCTGCAGGACAATATTTACCGTTCCCAGCAGGGCAATATGCTGTGTGTTCCGACGGATTGTCCGCAGAGGGAGCGTGCCGGATGGACAGGCGACATGGAAGTGTATGCGCCCACGGCTGTTTTCAATATGGACATGCAGAGCTTTCTTAGCCGATGGCTCCGGGATATGCGGGCAGAGCAGTATGCAGATGGCCAGATTCCCCATGTTGTGCCGGATATCGACAGCAATAAATATGTCAATGGGAACAACGGGGATCCCCATATCAGTTCTGCGGGCTGGGGAGATGCCTGTGTACTGGTTCCGTACGCCCTGTATCAGGCATATGGAAATACAGCGGTTCTGAAGGAAAATTATCCGATGATGAAAGCCTGGATGGATTATATGACAGCACAGGCGGGAGATGACCTTCTGGGCTGGGGAAAGCTGTTTCATTTTGGTGACTGGCTGATTCCAAGCATCGTGGCACAGACACATGATCCCATGCAGACAGCTTTAAAAACGAAAGAAGAGATCGCACTGGGATATCTGGTATATGTAGCCGACCGTATGCACAAAATCGCAGAGCTTCTTGGAAAAGCGGAAGATGCCGCTATGTATGATACACTTTGCCAGCATGGGAAAAAAGTGTTCCGGGAAACCTATGTGACAGAGGATGGCCAGATGCGGCAGCAGCTGCAGGGACTTTATGTCATGGCACTTTCCCAGCATATGCTGACAGAAAAGCAGCAGCAGGGAGCTATCCGGCAGCTGGTGCGACTGATTCATGAAAACAGGGTCAGTCTGGATACAGGATTTCTTTCCGTACCGTTCCTTTTGGAGGTTTTATGTGAGAATGGTGAAGCAGAAACAGCATTCCGGATCCTGTACCAGCAGGACAGACCGGGCTGGCTCTACGCCCTGAAATTTGATGCCACCACCATATGGGAAAACTGGGCCGCCACACTGCCAGACGGAACCAGAACCAATTCGTCTTATAACCATTTTGCGTTTGGCTGTGTCGGAGATTTTATGTATCGGAGAATCGGTGGTCTCTGGCCGGAAGAAGCGGGCTACCGGAAAGTACGCATCAATCCGGAGTACGCTTGTGGTCTGGAATGGGCGAAGACGGAATATGAGTCGATCCATGGAAAAATTGCAGTTTTCTGGAAGAAAGAGGCAGACGGCATACATCTGGACGTTGAGCTTCCGCCAAATGTCACTGGTGTTGTGAAAGTTGGAGAAACTATGGTTAAGATCGGAAATGGGAAGTATCACTGTGTGATAGGATAAAACCTGTTTCTGTTATTTATGCGAGCAGTCGCCTAAGTCCGTGCCTGTACGGAAGCTTGGCGACTGTTCGCAAAAACTATGGAAAACTCGCAAAGCGTTTTATGGGTTATTTCTGTATTGCTGCAAAAGTGCTTCAATCTGTAACTGTATACTTTCCGGAAATGTGACCGCGATATTTCCTGAAATCCGAATCTGAAAATCAAGATCCCGGTAGGTTCCTTTATGGGCATGGTTATGCCGGGTGCAGCTTCGGGTCAGCGGTGCAATGGAGATTTTTACCTGCGCCCGCTTTTGCTCCAGCAGAGGAATCAAAACATAATACAGCCTGTCATCTGAAAAAGAGACATAACCGGCCGCTTGTTGTCTGCCTGTCTGCAGAAACAGGCAGTGCTTTTTTATGCCAGAAGGGTATAAAAGCATGCCAGATCGCAACGCTGCTGTGGAGCCGGTGGTTTCCAGCATGGCAGGAACGGTATATACAGTACCGGTGTCTGTTTCAGAAGATGAGGAGGACAAAAGCCTGGCCAGCGTGCCAGAAAGATCGATAAACTGCTGAGCCAGAAGATAGCTCAGTTCGGCCTGCACGGCCAGCCGATTCTGCGGGATAAAATCTCGCTGTAGCTGCTGATCCAGCCGGGAAAGAATCCGGTCACTGCAGCCAAACATACTTTTCAGGAATAGCGGAAAATCTTCCTCCGGCGTCCAGAGATATTTGCCGGAGGCGATGACAAACGTGCCGAGCTTTGTGCCGTCGCTGTCTTCCACATAATGATAGATGTCACGGTCGGCGTAGGCCGTCGGATTTTCCGGGGCCGACCAGCCGGTCCGGGAGGAACTTCCGGAGGCATGGCGCTTTTTGGTACGTGCAGATGTCGTGGCAGTCTGACGGGAACTGCGGAAAGCAGATTGGCTGCCGGCATTGCCTTTTGTATTTTTGTATAAAAGCGCATAGGCTTCATTCAGCTCCTGGATCGTGTAGGGATACGCAGCTGTCTCAAAGGCATCCGTGTCCGGATGGATCCGGTGCAGGAGCTGATGGTAGGTTTTTTTGATCTGTGCACGGTCAGCCGTAACGGGCAGGCCGAGGATGCGGTAGGCGGTTTCTGGGGTCATAAGATGCTTCCCTTCGGTGTTAAGAAGTAGGGGAAAAGGAGCAAAACAGTTTTGCCATTGTCCCGATCTATTATAATAGATCAGGGGGATGAATACCAGAATAAAACAGCCGTACAGAGGAAAGGTGCAGAGGGTGACGCTGAAAGAACAGTATAAAAATAAACCAGAATAAGCAGATGGTTGACAAATGAAGCCGGTGTCGGTTGCAATCTGGCAGAATATCTGCTACGATGCAAAAAGAATAGGAATTGTGAATTTTATTTACAGTTGCGAAAATATACGAAAGATATACAGGTGACAGCATGAGTATAGCAGAAAAATTACAGAAAAAAGTAGTACAGGGATACAAGATCACAAAGGAAGAGGCCACGATGCTTGCAGAGCAGCCATTAGAAGAGCTGTGCACGGCAGCGGATGAGATCCGGAAAGCCTTTGGCGGGGATGATT
>CAKREL010000139.1 GCA_934317205.1 uncultured Eubacterium sp. | reverse complement strand
GGCAAACTGGAGACAGGTCTCTACCTGATCTGTCCGGAGCAGGTTGTGACAGATAATTATACTTATACATTTGCACCGTCCATGGTTTCTCTGCCGAATAACTATTATGGTGATGGCGGAAGCGATACATGGGTATATAATCTGACCGGTGAGAATGCAGTTACGCTGAAACCGGAGCAGCATGAGAGATTCGGTGATCTCATAATCAAGAAAACGCTGGATAAATTAAATACTACTTCCGGTGCAAAAGCAACGTTTGTATTCCAGATCGATCTTACGAAAGAAGATGGAACGACACTTCGCAAGGTAGAAGCAATTGACTTCACCGCCGGCGGTACAGAGTCAGTGAAACTGACAGGTTTACCGGCAGGTGCTACCGTAAAAGTATCCGAAGTATATAGCGGAGCATCCTACACACTTGCATCGGATGCGACAGTAGAGACACAGATCACAGCAAATGATGAGTACAGCGCAGAAGGCGCACCGACTGCAGAAGTATCCTTTATCAACGAGACAGATGGACGTACAAATGGCGGATACGGCGTAGTCAACCATTTTGAATTAGATGAAAATGGTCAGTATCAGTATATTGCACAGGAAAAGTAAAAGGAGGGATGCCAAATGAGAAAGCTACATAAAACACCATTGGTTCTGGCAGCTGCAGCGATTGCTCTCACCGGCTCCCTGACCGTGGGAAGTGCGATGGCGTATTTCACGACATATGCCACAGCCCAGGGTGGTGTCAAAATGAACATGGGATTTACGCAGACAGTCCCGAAGGAAGAAGTCGATGAAAACGGCAAGCATATAACAATCCAGAATACCGGCGATTATGACTGCTTCGTCAGAGTGAAAGCATTTGCTCCGGTGGATTTAAGCTATAAAGCCCCGGATGGCGGCTGGACAGCCGGTGAAGACGGTTACTGGTATTACAGTGAGGTACTTCCGGCAGGACAGACTACCGCAAAGGAGCTGAATGTAAGTTATACATTCCCGGCAGGGGATGAGAAAGCTTCTGAGTTCAACGTAGTCGTGATCCAGGAGTGTACACCGGTTCTGTATGATGCAGAAGGAAATGCATATGCAGACTGGAACAAAGTAGTGACAGCAGACAGTGACGAGACACAGGAGTAGGAGGTACATGAAAATGAAAAGAAATAAAAAACGTTCATTTCCAAAAGTAACAGTCCTTCTTCTGGCGGCATCCGCAGTGCTTCTGGTTGGAAGCGGCGTCGGAAGCGCAAGGGCTGCACTGACATATTATAGTGAAAATTATTCCGTACAGATGAATATGCAGAGTATCGGAGTATCTCTGGTAGAAAATGACAAGGTAGTCAGCAGCAGAGATTACGCAGATGAGGATAAGTGGGAAGGAACCGCAGAAGGTTCCCTGCTGAGCAATATGCTTGGCGAGGACGAGAAGTTTACACCGGGCAAGAAGTATGGCGAAGCGATCAGCGTAACAAATAGCGGAAATATCGATACATTTGTACGTGTGACGATTACCAAAAGCTGGCAGGACGCAAATGGTGGCAAGAATACCTCACTGGATCCGCAGTTGATCGAGCTGAATTACCTGACAGATAACGGCTGGGTGATCGCAGCAGATCAGTCCACCACAGAGCGTACCGTTCTGTACTATACAAAGGCATTGCCTGTGGGAGAGTCCACACCGGCATTGTCTGATACACTCAGAATCAATGAATCCATTGCTTCTGAAGTGAACAAGATAGTAAAAGATAACACGATCACTTATACTTATAAATATGACGGTTATACCTTCCATCTGGATGCAGAGGTTGATGCAGTTCAGACACACAACGCAAAAGAAGCGATCAAGAGTGCCTGGGGTGTGGATGTCAATGTGACAGAGGATGAGACCGGATTGAGTCTGCAGTAAGGAGGTACAGAAGGATGAAAAAGAAAATTTTGTGCCTTGTGCTGACACTTGCACTGACAGCAGGCATGGCAACAACTGCATTTGCAAAGGATTATCAGGGAGCTGACGGATGGAATGTCACGTTCGACGGCAGCAAGATGAACAGTAATTTCAAGGATTCTGATGTGACAGATGAGATGGCAAATATCCAGCCGGGTGACAGCATTGAGCTGAAAGTTCAGGTTACAAACTCTGACAGCGCCAGAACAGACTGGTATATGACCAACGAAGTCATTCAGACACTGGAAGATGCAAAAGATTCTGCAGAAGGAGGCGCTTATACTTACCGCCTGACTTATGTGGGAACTGACAATAAAGAATCAGTACTTTACGACAGTGAAACGGTTGGTGGTGAGGGTGAATCCCAGTCTGGTGAAGGTCTGAAACAGGTAGATAATTCCACTCAGGATTATTTTTACCTCGGCAGACTATCTTCCGGCGAGAGCGGAACCGTACATCTGACGGTTGGCGTTGACGGTGAGACACAGGGTAACGGCTATCAGCTGACTCTGGCAAAGCTGCGGATGAATTTCGCAACAGAGAAAGTGACAGAGGCAACAACCACCATCAAAGAGAACAAAGTCGAGAAGAAAGTTCCGGGAAAAGACAATGTCATTACATTGACCAAACGCGTAAAGACCGGTGATACAAATCTGATGCTCAGATATTGTACCATTGCTCTGGCAGCCGGTATCGTGTGTCTGTTTCTTGCAATTTTCACTATGAAACGCAGAAAGAAAGAAGCTTCTGCCACACACAGGAAAGGAGAGATGTAAGATGTTCCGATTCAAAAAATTACTCGTATCTCTTCTGAGTGTGACCGTGATCGGAGTTATGGCTCCGGCAGTGACAGCTATGGCAGCACCGACGACACCGTACACTTATAAAGTGACGTTATCTGCGGGAAATAAGGGAACCATCGACGGTCAGCAGAAAGTGGAAGAAGGGAATCTGAACGCAGGTTCTACCATTTCTTTTGATCTGAATGATATTCAGGTGACAGATGAAAAGTATTATGTAAAAGGAATCCGCCTGAGCGGACGTGACAATGCGGAAGCACTGGCAGCTCCGGCGTTCACTGTAAATGGTGATGCTGATTATGTGGTTGCATATGGTATCAAAGGTGAGCAGGTGGCATATACCGTAGAATACAAAGATGAAGATGGCAATCAATTGGCAGAAAGCCAGACATTTTATGGAAATGTCGGTGATAAACCGGTAGTAGCATATCGTTACATTGAAAATTATGTACCGCAGGCACTGGCTCTGACCAAGACTCTGAGCAAAAATGCAGCAGAGAATGTATTTACATTTACTTACAAACCAGGTGAGACCAATCAGGTGATTGAGACAACCACAACCATCACAACCGTTGTTCCGGGCAATACGATTTACAATACTGTAACTGTACCGGCTGGTACGACAGGAACAACAGGAACAACCGGCGGAAACGCTAATGGTGGAAACGCAGGTGGTACAAATGCAAATGGTACAAATGCAAATGGCACCAATGCGGATGGTACGACCACACCGGGTGAAGGCACAGATGCGAACGGTGGTCAGGATGCAGATCAGGACGGTACCACAGAAAGCCCTGATGAAGAGACACCAAAGGATCTGGTAGATCTGGACGACGATGACACACCGACAGGTAATATTGATGTCGATAAGTCAGAAGGCGTAAAGACAATGAAATTCAGTCTTGCAATCATCGTTGCAGCGGCAGCTGCTCTAATCGCACTGATCGTGGCTCTGATGCGTCGTTCAAAAGAGAAAAAATAAGATAGGCACAATATTTCATTAATCTATAAGAGGAATGATGCTCCCCGGGGCTTTTGGCTCCGGGGAGTTTTTGCATGTAAATAAAAGTAGTAAATATTACGGAAATCAGTTATAATATAAAAATAAATAAAGAAAATATGTTTGCAAAAATGGGGTGATAGAGTGAACGAAGCTAAAATTATGGAAGTTGTTACGAAGTTCGCTGAAGAAGCAAAGAAAATATATGGAACGAAATTAAAGGAGAAGTAGTTTTGAGCAGAGAGAAACACAAGAGAAAGAATCCGATTGCAACGTTACTTAGTGTGATTGGAACATTTTTACTCATAATAGTAGTGGCAGCGTG
>CAKREL010000138.1 GCA_934317205.1 uncultured Eubacterium sp. | reverse complement strand
CATCTATATAATCTATTTCCTCATACGGATATGGGATTGGTGCATAAAAGATACGATTTTCCACATATTCATCAATCAATTTTTTCCCACATACTTTGCACACATCACTTTCTCTACCATCAAAGAATTCTTTTAAATATTGGATTTGCTTATCATCATCTAATTCTGGCTGAGCTTTGACAACCTCATACGCCCCGCACTCGCAAAACATAAACATTGTCACATACGGATTAAAGCCACAATCAGGACATGCAATTCCAAATATCCCCATCATATTAGCCATCATTGGATGTCCACATTGAGGACATCTTTTAGCACTAAATATGCAACTAATTATCAATTCCTTTCTATATGCTTTCCTCCATCCTCGCATTATATCTTTTTTGGCTTTTTTAAATCCTGCCATTATCAAATCTCTTTTTTTGACTTTCTGTTCATTTTCTACATAACCATTTTCTATTTTAGAATAACCAACGGATAAAGATAATCCAGAAAAAATACTTCCTTTACTTATTGCACTATTTACAACCTCTTCCAATTCCGCTCTTGTAATAGCGCCTCTTTTTCTTCTTAATTCAGCAAACTTATTGGTTAAGTTGGTATACAAATTATCAACAATTATGTCTCCTGGGTCTTTGAATATGTAGTTTAGCCTAAGATACCTTCCGAATATTGCCTTTGTATCTTTGCTATCCTTGAATAATGGTCTTACTTCTACCCTAACCTTATCAATAATATCTGCATACTTTGACAAAGCAAAATTCGAAATAAGATCATCCTTAACTTGCTTTTTTTTCTCGTCTGTTTCGTATGGATTTACTAAAACATTCACATAATCGTCCAAATATTCTTTAAAATTCTTTTCGTTTATTCGTATAGGAACAAAAGAAGTTAGCACAAAAAAATTCTCTGTACTAGTGTTATCACTATTCAGTGTTAGAAAATGGTCTAAAATATCTGCAAAATCGCTTTTCCCTATAACAGAACTTTTTAGCTGAATAAAAATATGCTTTTCCTTATTGAAAATCTCTATATCTTCTTCACCTTCGCACTTTATACAAAAATCCACAATCTTTGTACCAAAACCAAAAATATCTGTAGAATGTAATTGTTCAAGCGCATAAATAGCTGCTACTGAATCTTGATTTTCTATCTTTGAGGTTGTTCTTCCACCAGTACTTTTTTTATCATAATAATTTCCCATTTGTTCATCACTCCTCGAATGTATATTTTTCTACCTCTTTCTCCGTATTTCTATATAGAATACTTTTTAAATAACATCTCAAAAAAATCACGAACCGTTTGTTTCATTTGCTGACTGTCCATAAACTCATAGCCCCCAAATCTATATACTTCATACCCTTTTAATTGTAATTTTCTCGTGTCAACCATCATTTCAGCATATAGCTTTGGAGAAGAAATATCTCCCTTTGAATAATGTTGTTTACCATCAATTTCAATAACCACCCTTATACCATTGGGTAAAAGCATTAAGAAATCCATGCGTTGATGTGTATATACTACATTACTTCCTCTCCAAGTCTTTGCATGGGGATCATAGTGTAAATATACTTGTGGAATTAGTGCCGGATACTCGTTCGCATTTTGATATATTGTATAATATTGAGTAAAAAAATCTTTTTCCGGTTGCGAATCTAAAGAATTAAGTAAACGCTTAAATAAATCTTTCTGAATATTTTCGCTTGTATGTGCAGAACCCCACCATTGTACAAGTGTGTTCCATAATAATCCATCTGCATTAGGCTCAAAATCATACAACAGACAATTGTCTGTATCTCCTACAATTTTTATATCATTAGCAATGGCATCATCAATAACTATATCTGGCTTTTTACCCAACGGAGCAAAAATAAGATTTTTCATATTGCTTTTTGCTGCTTGTCGCTTATATATTTTATAAATCAATTCATTTGATATTTTTCCCGATACAACCAACTCAAAGCCATCTGCGCCAATAATTTCATTAATTCCCTTTACATATTGAGTTTGTTCCTCACCTGTCCTAACTTCTGGATTAACCATTTTTTCAAGGAATTTGATTATCGAGTTGTCGCTAATGTATTTTATTTGCAAAATATCAAGCAACATATCTTTATATGACATATCATCATTTATTACCACATGCTTAATGATGTATTCTCCAAGAGTCATTCTATCGAATATAAATAAATCCTCATCCCTTGTACAAGGTTCATTCATATCCCAGATACCCTGTAATAATTCATCTAATTTCATCTTGCCCTCAAAATTCGGACACGTATCGAAATATTCTGCTAATTTTCTTCTAGTAATATAGGTAAATTCAAATATACTGTCACCAAAATATTCTTCCATCTGCTTATTAAAAGAAATACTCTCTGCATCTCTCGCAATTCGTTTCGATAATTCTACTATCTCTTCTTCTGTCATTTTTACAAGTCCAGACCGAGCATACACTTTTTTACTGCTATTCGGGTTAAGTGTTTCATCTGGAGATATGCCATATCCTTTTAAAACTCCATCTAATTCATAACTTTTATAAGACCAAAAATAGTCTGCAAGGATTTCGATAAGTCCATCCTTCTTTTTGCTCATATCATTCAACTCCAATCCGTGAATTATTCAAAACGAAATATCAAACCTAAATTGTTACAAATCATCCGGCAAATACTCCATAATAATTTGATAATCTTTCCATAAACGTTTATCCCGTGTAATATCGCAATTTCTATAAATCTTTACATCCTCTAACTCTTCATAAAAATAAAAGCTTTTTCCTACATATATATCCTTTTTAAATGCTCCACAAAACATGAACTGAGTTGCTGTAATATCAATATAACTTTCTCCATTCACAATTAGCCATGCGTGGTTTGTAGTATGTTCAGGGTTATCATCACGATAAACTCCATTTCCTTGTTCCGTGTGAATATTGTATTTTTCAAGTAGATAATATGCTAAAAGGTCACTTGCATCATCACAGCAACCTCCCGGAAAATTGCTCATCCTATCTCTATATTGAAATCTTCTATCATATTTGGCATCAAGTATTGCCATGCGAAAGGCTTCCGTAATATTGTATATTTCATCTTCATTTAGTGTTCTATTTATCACAATCATTCACCTCTGACATTACAAATTTCTGTTGAAATTATACTATATTTTTTGTTACTTTTCTACTATTAGCAAGCAGCAAGACACTCTCTATCCTACTGCCTGCTAATGTGCAAAACACTATTTATTCATAGAATCCCTGCTCCTCAATACCTTTCTCTAGAATGGTATGTATCAGTTCCTCCAGCTCCACATTGTTAATCTCGCTGACAACAATCAGCTTTGCAAGGGTATCCTTTGGAACAGATACCGCATAGCGCTCCTCATCCGCACGAAGCTCATGGACACAGATACCAAGTCCCTCTGCAATCTTACACATAACGCCAAGCTCTGGCTCCTTAACCCCTGCCATAATGCCAAGGATTATTCTCTCCGGCACACCAGAAATTCTTGAAAGCTCTGCAATCCCGATTTCTTCCTCTTTCATTACATTTAATAACTTGTCTCCTGTTGTAAACATATCCCTTTCCTCCCTACTCTGCTTTTCTTCCAAATGAAAATGTATCTTCTTTTTCCTTTTTCGGGGCAAATCTGCCCTTGACTTCCAAAAGCCTTTTTTCCATGATGGAAAACATGGCTTCCACCTGCTCCTGTGTGTACTCATAATTGGTGCGGTTGGAAAGGTTCTCAAGCCTGCCGATTGCATCAATGATCTTGTTCACACGATACTCCCCAAGACGGACAAACTTGTCCGCCTTGCTCTCATTATCCTGTACTTTCTTTGTTTCTTCTGCTTCCATTGTTACGTCCTCCTTTTATTTTTTCTTTCCTGTAAATTTCTTATTGGGAAACTCCATGACAAACTTAAACTGCACACCGGACTTTTCTTCTCCGTCCTTTGTGTAGTGGTATTCTTCCGTACCGCTCGGAATGATATAGGCATCGTATTTCTTGCCCGCCTTGCTTGTAAGTCCCTTTAACAGTGTCTTTTTCCCGGCAATCAGGCTTTCCACCTG
>CAKREL010000137.1 GCA_934317205.1 uncultured Eubacterium sp. | reverse complement strand
TCCAAAAACTTTTTTGTGCTTTGTCATCTGGAATATGATGCAAACACACTGGAACTGGAGTATCAGCGAGATATGAAGAAAGGGTTAAACCCGCATATTCCGTGTAATTATTATCCAGATGATGACCCAACAAAGAAACCGATAGTAACCTGGCGTTCTGCCGGTCAGCTGTTGTTTTCAAACTGGTTGAATTATTACGTATACCAGACCACACCATATGATATTGGAAATAAATAAAAATTCTATATCAGATGAATAAAAGATCAAGAAAGAAACATCTCAGAGTACGTCAGATATCATTGCGCAGATGGCAGGAGGATATCATGGCACGCCGGGATGTTTCTTTTGTTTGATAGGAAATCACGATGAATTTCTATAAAACAAGTACGCATTGTATAGATTAAGAGTTGCGAACCATAAAATATCAAAGTATAATCGAACTATATAAAAGAATTGTGGGAGTACGAAGTACGGAACAATTCGTATGGCATCTTTTGACCACAACATCTATAAAAAGAGCGGAAATAATGAAAGGCGGTGATCAGTATGGAACGAAGAATCGCAATCGGTATTCAACGGTTTGATACATTGCGGGAAAATAATTATTTTTACATCGACAAAACAGATTTTATCAGAGAATGGTGGGAATCCGGTGATGCAGTTACGCTGATCACACGTCCGCGCCGTTTTGGAAAAACACTGAATATGAGCATGGTAGAGCAGTTTTTTTCCCAGACGTACGCGAAACGAGGAGATCTGTTTCAGGGATTGAAGATCTGGCAGGAGGATTATTATCGAAACCTTCAGGGCACATATCCGGTGATTAGTCTGTCCTTTGCAAATGTCAAGGATGACAGTTATGACAATGCATATCGAAAAATCTGTCAGCTGATTTCTGATATTTATACACGGCATAGTTATTTGCTTCAAAGTGAACATTTACAGGAAGAGGACAGAACCTATTTCCACAGTGTCAGAGTTGGCATGGATGAGGCAACTGCGTCCATGGCGTTGTACAAACTCAGTGATTATCTGTATCGGTATTACGGGCGGAATGTCATCATACTTCTGGACGAATACGATACACCAATGCAGGAGGCATATGTGGGCGGATTCTGGCCGGAATTAACAAATTTTATCCGGAATCTGCTGAATTCTACGTTTAAAACAAATCCATGGCTGGAACGGGCTTTGCTGACAGGAATTACACGGGTGAGCAAAGAATCTATTTTTTCAGACCTTAATCATTTGAAAGTGGTTACGACGACATCAGAGGAATATGCAGATTCTTTTGGTTTTTCCGAAGCGGAAGTATTTGCCGCCATGGATGAATATGGATACACACAAAAAGAGGAAATAAAACGATGGTATGACGGTTTTGCATTTGGCAGCCAGAAGGACATTTACAATCCATGGTCGATTCTGAATTATCTGGATACCGGAAAAGTGGCACCCTATTGGGCAAATACAAGCTCCAATCATCTGGTAGGAAAGTTGATTCAGGAGGGAAGCCGCGAGATTAAGACCTCGTTCGAACAGTTATTGAAGGGGAAATCCATTCGTACCACTGTGGAGGAACAGATTGCCTATGAGCAGCTGGATCTGAGTGAGCGTGCGGTTTGGAGCCTGTTACTGGCCAGTGGTTATATGAAAGTGCTGTCATACGAAGAATATGATCCGATGGGGGAAAGCCTGCCGGAATATGAATTGACACTGACAAATCTGGAAGTAAGACTGATGTTTCGAAATATGGTGGCGCAATGGTTTTCACAGGCAGAATCTGATTATAATGATTTCCTGAAGGCGCTTCTGATCGGTGATGTAGATGCAATGAATGAATATATGAACCGGGTAGCTCTTGTTACATTCGGTTCTTTCGATACTGGAAAACATCCGTCTGCAAAACATGAACCGGAGCGTTTCTATCATGGATTTGTGCTGGGACTGATAGTAAATCTGCAGGATCGATATTATATTACATCGAATCGTGAGAGCGGATTTGGCAGATATGATATTCTGCTGGAGCCGAAACACTCGTCAGATGATGCAATCATTATTGAGTTTAAAGTTCAGAATACCAGACGGGAGCAAACGCTGGAAGATACGGTTCAATGCGCATTGCAGCAGATTGAAGAGAAAAAATATGATATCGAACTTTTGAAGAAAGGCATTTCGTCAGAGCGGATTCGGAAATATGGATTTGCTTTTTGCGGGAAAGAAGTGCTGATTGGATAAAAGAGGACGTGAAAGAATATGAAAAAGAAAAAACGGTATTATTACTTATTAGTAATTATATTAGGATGTGTAGCATTGGCTTTTGCGTGGCAATGGAAGACAATAAATCTTAAAATGTCAGTGAAGGCAAACTGGGGAAAAAAATTACCATTATTTGTGCATGTGACAGATATCCAGTCCAATCAAGGATTTGGTGGAGATGGAGAATTATACGCAATTGTATCCTATAGAGGAACAATGTCATTGACGGAATTGAAAAGTCATGATGTAAATAAACAGGATGTATTTTTTGATCAGAGGCAAGGTTCTGGTATGCTTTCACAAAAGGAAATGGAACAGATAAATACGGAGATAAGTTCTCTTGGACAGAATTTGTTTGATACTGTGGAGTATGATGAATGGTTAAAAGAGGAACAATACTATAGTTTTAACGAAAAAATAAAAAATTGGTGTTATTTTATGAATGATAAAAAGAATCATAGATTGTACATAATAATGAATTTTATGTAAAATACCGAAACGAAGTGTAGATGTGCAGTGATTCTGAAATATACAAAAACTCAGTTTGAAATATCGAAATCCGGCATTGAGGCAGAGGCGGAAGATGTGCTATACTAAAACCAATGAGGAGTTTTCGAAAAAAGAAGAACGCGAGGTAGAAGAAATGAAGAAGTATGGCTTTGGTGTTGACGTTGGTGGAACCACATGTAAGATTGGTTTGTTTGAGAATACCGGTGTGATTGTGGACAAATGGGAGATCAAGACAAATACAGAGAATAATGGCGCATCCATTCTGGATGACATCGTGACAGCTGTGGAGGGCAAACTTGCAGATGCCGGTATCGGCAAAGATGAGGTGGAAGGAATTGGAATCGGTGTTCCGGGTCCGGTCAGAGATGACAGTGTTGTGTGCAGATGCGTCAACCTCGGATGGGGTATTGTAGATGTTGCAGCAGAGCTTTCCGGAAAAATCGGTTTGCCGGTTAAAGTTGGAAATGATGCCAACGTAGCTGCACTGGGCGAGATGTGGAAAGGCGGCGGCCAGGGCTGTAAAAACGGTGTTATGGTTACGCTTGGAACCGGCGTCGGAGGCGGCGTTATCATTAACGGTTCTATCATTGGTGGTGTGCATGGTGCAGGCGGTGAAATCGGACATATGAAAGTATCCGATACAGAGACTGAAAAATGTGGATGCGGCAAATGTGGATGTCTGGAGCAGTATGCGTCTGCAACAGGAATTGTTCGTATGGCAAAGAAACGTCTTGAAGCAGATGACGCTGCGACGACACTGCGAGATCTGCCGGAAGTAACTGCAAAAGATATTTTTGACGCTGCAAAAGCAGGAGATGCCATTGCAACTGAGCTGGTAGAAAAACTTGGCAAGATCCTTGGCGGTGCACTGGCTGTCATCGCAAGTGTGATTGATCCGGAGATGTTTGTAATCGGTGGTGGTGTGTCCAAGGCCGGACAGATTCTGATCGATGCGGTTCAGAAAAACTATAAAGAGCGTACGTTCTTTGCATGTGAGGATGCGAAATTTGTGCTGGCTTCTCTTGGAAACGATGCAGGAATGTATGGTTGTGCGAAAATGATTTTTGATAAGTAGGAACAAAATAAAAGAAAAAACTCCAATGCAGGCACGAATGATTTTCTATCTGCGCTGCGCCGCTTATTTCCGATTGCTTTCGTGAACTCGGCTGCAAAGACGGCAGCCTCAGACACACTTACGCAATCGGGCTAGGCTCGCTCCGATGACGAAAATCAATCTACCGCCTTGCCTTGGAGTTTTTTCTTTTTATCTCAGTCGAGAAGACTCCCACTTCTGCAAGTGGTGAGTAATAACAAGTCTTTCTCAGTGGGAGTACAATC
>CAKREL010000136.1 GCA_934317205.1 uncultured Eubacterium sp. | reverse complement strand
GAAGCCACTACCACAGTCACGCCTGCTTCCTGTGCTTTTTTGATTGCTTTGATATTTTGCTCCGGAATGTGTCCTGCGTTATCAAAAAGCGTTCCATCTACATCCAGTGCCAGAAGTTTAATTTTGTTATTTGATTTCATATACATATGCTCCGTATGGTTTTAATTCGATTGCATCCGCATACTGCTGCGGTGCATCATCTTAATTGGAGATGAGTAATGTTCCCTGCGATGCTTCTACAAAATCTCCCACCGGATAATCGATGGTCTCTTTTATAAAATTACAGATTACCAGCAATGTCTCATCTTCATTTTTTCGGAGATAAGTATATACCATTTCGTTGTCTGCGTCCAGAAGTTTGTAACACCCTCTGTAATTACAGGTACTTCATGGCGCAGCTGCACTTGTATGTGGAGCTTCTCCCACTGTCATATAACAGCCACAAAACTTACACATTTTTTATTGACATACTACTATTTTCTGCGATAAAATAAATAGTAACTATGAGCAGTGCCAGTTACATATAATTCAAAGCGAAGATTTATTTTTCAGCTATTGTAATTTATTGTATTTTGTTGCACTGCATTTTTCATGTCTTACTATTGGAGGTTATTTCACTATGAAATATGATGTTGTAATCATTGGTGCCGGTCCTGGCGGTATTTTTTCCGCTTATGAACTGATCCACCAGAATAAAAATTTAAAGATTGCCGTTTTTGAGGAAGGCTACCCGTTAGAGAAACGTCATTGCCCGATTGACGGCAAAAAAGTTCCATCCTGTATCAAATGTCCGACTTGTGCGATCATGAGCGGATTCGGTGGTGCCGGAGCATTTTCTGACGGAAAATACAATATTACAAATGACTTTGGGGGCACATTATACGAATATATCGGAAAAGAAGAAGCCCTGGATCTGATGCGTTATGTAGATGAGATCAACATGACACATGGCGGTGCTGAAACGAAACTGTACTCTACTGCAGGAACACATTTCAAAAAAATCTGCATGCAGAATAAATTAAAACTTCTGGATGCATCTGTTCGTCATCTGGGTACTGATATCAATTATGTTGTTTTAGAAAATCTGTATAATGAGTTAAAAGATCAGGTTGATTTTTACTTCCAGACACCGGTAACTAAAATTGAACGTCTGGGAGATAATAACTATCGGATTCACTATCATGATACATTTGCTGACTGCACTAAGTGTGTTGTTTCTGTCGGACGCATCGGCAGCAAATGGATGGAGAGCATCTGTAAGGATCTTGAGATCCCGACAAATTCAAACCGTGTAGACCTTGGTGTACGCGTAGAACTTCCGGCGGTTATTTTCTCTGACCTGACAGATGAGTTGTATGAAAGTAAAATTGTATATCGTACAGAAAAATTCGAGGATAACGTGCGTACCTTCTGCATGAATCCATATGGAATTGTTGTAAATGAGAATACAAACGGTATCGTTACTGTAAACGGACACAGCTACGAAGATCCGGCACAGCAGACCGAAAATACAAACTTTGCTCTTCTGGTTGCAAAACACTTCTCTGAACCGTTCAAAGACAGTAACGGATACGGTGAGAGCATCGCAAGGCTGTCCAACATGCTGGGTGGCGGTGTCATTGTACAGCGTTTTGGCGACTTAGTCCGCGGACGGCGCAGTACTGTAAAACGTATTGAAGAAGGTCTGGTTCGTCCTACCCTCTCCGCGACTCCGGGTGACTTAAGTCTGGTACTTCCGAAACGTATTTTGGATGGTATTATCGAAATGATCTATGCATTGGATAAAATTGCTCCGGGTACTGCAAATGATGATACTTTGCTGTACGGTGTGGAAGTAAAATTCTACAACATGGAAGTAGAACTGGATGAACATCTGGAAAGCTGTCACAAAGGACTCTACATCATCGGTGACGGAAGTGGCGTGACACATTCCCTGTCTCATGCATCCGCAAGCGGTGTATATGTTGCAAGACATATCTGCGAACAGCTGTAATATTTTCTTCTAACTACAGCAAATATATATTCTATACAGGAAAAAGAAGCATCTCCATATTACTATGGATTGCTTCTTTTTTCTTTGCTGTCATTTTTATTGATCTAATCTTCTTTATTTTCCTTCTATGAGAACTTGTTTTCCTTCAAAAGCAAATCCATAATGATGAATCTTCCCCTTGCCAATCCCTGCTTCCAAAAGTTCTGCATCATACTGCTTTTCTTCTATCTGGTGCAATGCAGAGATTACGGTATCTTTTAGAGAATTTTCCTGTTCTGAATCAAACACCTTGAATTCCAGAATCATTGCATCTTCTGCCTTATTCCGAGGTATCAGCATCACATCATAACGTCCATAACCACTTTCTCTGTTGGATTTCACCTGATATCTGTCCCGCAATTCTACCAACAGTCCAAGCACAAATCCATGGTAAAAACGTTCTGGTTGCGTTTTTGAAGATGGATGTATTCCACTGTCAAAATTACTGAATGTGACCAGTGCAACTTCATTCATATAAGCATTCATTTCTCTTATATTTCCATTTAGCAACGCTTTTACAAATCGATTATACACGGAATTAGAAACGTCAAACCATCCGCGAAACATCAACATAAACATTCCCAGTGTCTCAAGGTTTGTAATCTGAAGATGATACCAGTTTTCTCTCAGCAATCCACGATATTCAACCTCAACAGCTTTCAAATAGCCACTTGCCAACAACAGACTCCAGATTGCATTTTCATTCTGATCCAACTGTTCGAATATAATCTGTTCATCAAAATGAACCACGATTTCTTTATTCTGAAGTAATAATTCCATCTGCTCTTTTATGTCCGGAGAAGCCGTCTGAATCAATCTGCTTACCAGACTATTTGAACTTGTCGCTGCCCAGTAGGCATCAAATTTCTTTTTATCGAGGAAATTTGTAATGGACCACGGATTGTAAATATCTTTTCTTTTGCCAAATACAAATCCATCATACCATTCTTTCACCTGATCTTTATACTCATTCAGGCCAAAATTATCTAAAGCAGCAAATACTTCCTGCTCTGTGAACCCAAAGCATGTCTCGTACTCTTCTGATGTCGTGGTAACCACGTTCAGATTATTCAGATCAGAAAAAACTGACTCTTTGGATACTCTTGTAATTCCCGTCATAACTGCACGTTCCAAATATGGATTCGTCTTAAATGCAGAATTGAACATACTTCGGATAAAAGCCGTAAATTCTTTCCAATAACCGCATACATATGCTTCCTGCATTGGTGTATCATATTCGTCCAACAAAAGAATTACTTTTTTCCCATAAAATCGGTACAGATAATGAGTCAGATCCTGGAGCGCACATTGTGCTGTCACATCATCCATCTGAGGCGATACATCCAAAAACTGTCTTTTTTGCATTTCTGTCATACAGTCTTCCTGCAGCAAAAATACATATAGCTGATACAAATCTGATAGAATTCTTTTGATTTTTTTCACAGCATCTGCATAATTTGTCTGTTTCACATCCGCAAAGGACAGGTAGATCACAGGATATGTTCCCTGCATATTTCGATAGTTTTCATCAGACCAGATTGCAAGCCCCTCAAACAAATCTCCGTGATTCGCATACTGATTTGAGAAAAAACATTTCAACATATCCATATTTAATGTCTTACCAAATCGTCGCGGACGCGTAATGAGCGTAATGCTGTCTCCAGACTCCCACCATTCTCTGATAAACTCAGTCTTATCTATATAAAAACGATTTTCTTTTCGGATATCCTCAAAGCCCTGATTTCCTATGCTTATCACTTTCTGCATCTGTACTCACCTCTCCTTCTAGTATGGCTGTTTTATCCTTTATATCATAACGAATATTTCTGTTCCTAGCAAGTTCTTTCCAATGCGATTTTTTTACGTTCCCATTAACAGGAACGTAAAAAAAATGCTGTATTGACCAAATTGTTGTCAATACAGCATTTTTTATTTATATGATATATACCTTCAAAACTTCATACAGTTGAGATTTCTTCAATCAACTTCATTTACTTCGAAAAATAGTCATTCGGAATCCTGAATCTTCACTTTCCGTCACTATCCAATTTCACTAAGTGTTCTTGGTCAAGCCCTCAAACGATTAGTAACAGTCAGCTCCATGTGTTACCACACTTCCACCTCT
>CAKREL010000135.1 GCA_934317205.1 uncultured Eubacterium sp. | reverse complement strand
CTTTCTCCTTCATCTCCTGCGCACTTTCCTTTAAGTTCACGGCGTGATCAGAAATTCGCTCAAGATCATTGATACTATGCAGAACAATGGACATTTTTGCACTATCATTCTCCAGCATATTCCGGTTTGTGATCTGGATAACATACGAACCAATCTTATCCTCAAAATGATCGATTCTGTTTTCCATCTTTTCCACATTCGCTGCTTTTTCCTCATCGTACTGATCCATCAGGTCAAGTGCATCATTCAGTGCTTTTTCGCTCATATGTGCCATATATGCAGTGGCTTCCATACAATGACTGATTGCTAATCCCGGCTGCTCCAGGAAGCGCACATCCAGTTTTTTCAGTTCTTCCTCAGATTCCTGTACAACATGTCTGCGCTCTGTATGATCTTCTTTGATAGACATATAAGCCAGTTTTTCCAGTACTTTTGCAAATGGAAGCAATACAATGGTTGCTGCTATGTTGAAGATACTGTGGACAACTGCAATACCTGCCGGTGTCGCTGCATCTCCAAGAAAATCAAAATGTACAAATGCATTGATCGCATAAAATACAATCATAAATAAAGCTGTTCCGATAATATTAAAATACAGATGAACCAATGCCGTCCGTTTTGCATTTTTGGATGCTCCGAAAGATGAAATGATTGCTGTCACACAAGTACCGATATTCTGTCCCATAATAATCGGTATCGCACATCCGAAACTTACTGCTCCGGTAGTACATAACGCCTGCAGGATACCGACTGATGCGGAAGAACTCTGAATGATTGCCGTCAGGATCAAACCTGCAAGCATACCAAGCAACGGATTTGTAAACATTGTAAGCAGATGCGTGAACTGCGGAACATCTTTGAGCGGCTCTACTGCAGCACTCATGGCATCCATTCCAAACATCAAGACTGCAAAACCAAGTAAAATACTTCCCACATCTTTGTGTTTATCATTTTTGGATGACATCATCAAAAGTAAACCAATGATTGCCAGAATCGGCGAAAATGATGTCGGCTTCAGCATCTGGATGAGAAAATTGCTGCTCTCAATACCGGAAAGACTCAAAATCCATGATGTGATCGTCGTACCCACATTTGCACCCATGATAATTCCGACTGCCTGAGACAGCTTCATGATACCGGAATTAACAAAACCAACAACCATTACCGTTGTTGCTGAAGAAGACTGGATCACGGCCGTGACACCGGCACCAAGCAATACGGCTTTGATCGGATTCGATGTCAGCCGTTCCAGAATTTTTTCCAGTTTACCACCGGAAACTTTTGTCAGACCATCCCCCATAACATTCATTCCATATAAAAACAGGGCAAGTCCGCCAATCAACGATAAAATCGCAAAAATGTCCATAAATAGAAACCTCCTGAATTTTCTTATCAGTTCACTCAGCACGTATATTAAGAAAACGATCATGCTCGCATGAGGAGGTTTCTTAATATATAGTGATGAAGGGAGCGCCGTCTTATGAGCAAAAATAGTAGTGTAACTACGGAAAAGCCCAGAATGGGCGTTTTGCGAATAGCGCGGGTGAACTGTCATTAAGTAATAACATCATTTAACAGTTACCACTCTAATCGATGTATGTAAAATTCAGGAGATTCAAATGTAAAGTATTTGTAAATTTTTTACATTTTATTTACATTCCATGTTTTATGATTTGGGTGTCAAAACACCCAAATCTTGATTACACGGATTTCTTCTCTCTGGTCAGCAATACAGACATGATCAGGGAAGTGATCGGAACTGTAAGTATTATTCCAATCGTTCCTGCAACTCCACGCATTATTTCGATAGCGATAGAGTACATATTCATTATCTGATGCATCTGATAAGAATATGCATATATGATCATGACCAGCCCAAGGCTTCCACCCACGTAAGCCAGAATCAGTGTATTTGACATCGTTCCTATCATATCTCGGCCAATGTTGATGCCGGATGTAAAAATTTCTTTTGCGGAAATCTCCGGCCTCTGTTCTTTAATCTCATGTAATGACGTGGACACAGACATTGCAACGTCCATGACTGCACCCAAAGATGCGATCAGGATTCCGGAAAACAGCATGCCTCCGATATCCAGTCTGGAATTTTGTCCCACGTAAATCAGATTCTCAATGTCATCCACATTAAATCCGGTGACATGTCCGAAATGGCCAAATACAAGTGCGATCAGACCAGAGACAATCACTCCAAATATTGTGCCCAGCATAGCTCCGATAGATTTCATCTGAAAATCTGCGATCAGCATAAAGGTTACCAGTGTGATGATAATAACGGATACCGTAGCAGCGATAAAGGGTGATATTCCAATATACATCATTGGAATGTACATCATAATGATCGCAACAAAAGTAAAAATAAGGGCAAGAATTGAGTTAAAACCTTTTTTTCCACCAACCAGCCACATCAGCCCGAAGAACACAGCCAGAAGAATAATAATCTCGCTCTCTCTGTCATAATTATATACATTTGCAGACAGTTCTCCATCATATTCTGACAGACTTGCAATGACTTTCGTTCCTACCTTACAGTCTGCACCATACAGATAACCATTGAGACTGTAGGCATCCACCATCTCGCCTTTATGACTTCCGGATTTAATTTTCAACACGATCTGCTGGGTATCTCCGCTGTCTAACGATGCCTGTGCCTGCTCATCCTCATGGTCATTTTGAACTACCACGGCCTTTACAAATATCATATTATCATCTGCCAGCAGTGGTTTTCGTTCCACGCTCTGAAAGAACAGAAACATCAGCAGTGTAATACCTATCACAATGAGGTATTTTCCCCATTTATAAAATCGTTTTCCCTTTTTCAAAATCAAACTCCTTCTTTCTCTCATTTTTTCGTTTGTTATGCGCTCTACTTTACTCAAAAAGCACAATCTCTACTATCTCTCCCTCGAAAAAAGGATGTAAAACTTTTGTAAACTCCGTTCGCAAATCTATGAAATAAAAAATATAAAATTAATAAAAAGGAAAAGGATATTGCACCGAAGTACAACATCCTTTTCCCAAACTATTATATAAAACATATGAAAAAGAAATTAGGTAGTATTACACTTTGCTTACAGTTTTACTTTTCCGTTTGTAACATGGTATGTTTTTCCATTGGCTTTGATCTTTCCGGAATAAGAAAAGTCAACTTTTCCGTTTTTGATCACCCAGTTTCCGTTAGCATTGTTTGCAATTCCGTTGTAATCAAAGTTTACTTTTCCGTTTTCGATTCTCCACCAGCCGTATTCATTGTTTGAAACTCCGGTGTATCCGAAATCTACTTTTCCGTTTACAATCTTCCACCAGCCATTCTGGTTATTTCTAATGCCATTATAATTAAAATCTACCTGGCCATTTTTCACATACCACCAGCCATTTTCGTTATTTGTTACACCGGTGTAATTAAAGTTTACTTTTCCGTTCTCGATTCTCCACCAGCCGTTCTGGTTGTTCTTGATGCCAGTGTAATTGAAATCAACTTTACCGTCTTTTACATAATACCAGTCTGTCTGATTATTATAAACGCCGGTTACACCTGTTGCCACCTTACCATCTTTGTAATAGTAGAGATTTCCATCTGCATCTTTCTCATTTGCAAGTCCGTCTTTCACTGTCTCAAGTCCGTTCATTGCATTGATCACAGCACTCTTTGCTTCATCTACGCCTTTTACAACCGGTGCTTTGTCAGCAGTATAATCTGCTGCCTGCTCCTGCGCACCTTCTGCTGCCTGTGAGTAGATGGTCTTGTCAAGCAGTGTGGAAATGCCTTTTTTGAAACGGTTTAATTTTCCATCTTTGTCTGCGCTGTTTGCCACAGAACCATAACCTTTGACTCTGTCAGCAGCTGTACCATAGTTTGTGGTGATATCGGATACCATCGGATCTTCTGCTGTAGTATAAGAAGATTTGATTGCTTTCAACTGATCCAGTGCAGATGTTAATGTATCCATGCTGTCTTTTGTATAGTTTGCATCTGTGCTGTTTACCAGTTCTTCTGCTGATGCGATCACATCATCAACAGACTGTGCATTCTCACTCTTTGTGATTGTAAAATCATCCGCATAGCGGTTTCCGTTATAATCATATGTTTTGATGGTAAAGGAATCATCCGTAAAATCAATGGTTGAGAAAGAAGGCAGACATGCATTTGTTCTCTCAGCAATATA
>CAKREL010000134.1 GCA_934317205.1 uncultured Eubacterium sp. | reverse complement strand
GCAGAGTGGATTGCTCCGGTTATCGTATATCCGGGTGAGAATGAGATGGAATCTCTGGCACTTGGCGGACTTCGTGTACTGCGTGGACAGGAAGAAGCACATGAGTTTGTGAAAACTGAGTAATCAGGATTTCTTTTTCCATAAATAAATTAACAACGCCTGCATTTTTTCTCCGGGAGCGATTGTCAGCAACCGGGACAAAATGCAGGCGTTCGATTTAAGATGTGATCCGGCGAACCGACACCTTTGTGACTTTGGAACCATGTGCAATCGGTTTCCACTCCACTTTTTTAAACATTGCTGCAAATGCGATCGGAATATAAGTAAGCATATAAAGCGGAAATGTGAACATATATCCGATTTTTTTATACCATGCCATGTGGATATGTTTCCATTCAGTCAGTGTCGTATAAATGCCAAGTACGAGCATTGCGGCAGAGGTATTTACGGTAAATTTACCAACGCAAAGCAGTGCTGAAGTGAAATCCTGTGCGGTCAACAGTGCCAGGATCGTCAGTGTCAGTCCTGAAAAAGTAGCTACCATAGTCAGGATAAAGGCCGGAAGGTTTGACATCAGCATATCAAAACAGGAGAATCCTCCTTTTTTACCGATTTTGGATAATAATTGTCTGCCGTATTTTCTATATACCTGGAAATAGCCTTTCACCCAGCGCATACGCTGATGCCAGGATACAGAAAGCTTTGTCGGCTGTTCATCATAAAACTCTGCGCGTTCACAATAGCCGATTGTTATACCATTTGCAATACAGTCTGCTGTAAATTCAATATCTTCTGTTAAAAGAAAGAATTTCCAGCCATCGTTTTTTTCAATTAGTTCACGGGAAATCATGTATCCCGTTCCGGATACCATACAGCTGTTGCCGGTGCGCATTCTGCCGCGGTTCAAAAATTGTGCTTCATGCAAAAACCAGAGTCCATAGCCATGAGAAATCCAGTTGTCACCAAAGTTTTTGGAATTCCGGTAGCTTGTGACTGCATCGTATCCGTCATTAAATGTCAGATTCATTTCTTTTATGTAATTTTCATCCAGCAGGTTATCTGCGTCAAAGATAAACAATCCATCATAATCAATCAGATTATCGCTGAGAGAAATCTGATCCAGTAAATATTTTAAAGCATATCCTTTTCCGACCTGAATCCGGTTAAAACGTTCATATACATAAGCACCATGTGCATAAGCAACTTCAGCAGTAGAATCTGTGCAGTTGTCAGCAACAACATAAATGTCAACCAGATCAGATGGATAAGTCTGTGCGTGAATGCTGTCTAACAATTCGCCAAGTACATTTTCTTCATTTCTGGCTGCAATCAGTACGGCATAACGATGAAGCTGTAACGGTTTGTGTGGTTTTTCCTTCTTAATATACGGTGCGATCAGGTAGACAATCTGATAAGCAAAACAGGCAATGAATGCAAATAAGATGGACCAGTTGATCACACGGGTGATTGTAACTAACATAATTGGTTCCTCCCTGCGTGTTTGTGTTTTCTTTGTTGTAACCAATATAACAGCTAAATGTTAGAATTTACGGCGGCAATCCTTAACGATTCTTTAAGAAAAAGAGTGAAAAATATAAAGAATGAGAAAATGTGTTATCTTCATAAATCGTTAAGAATTTGGCGTGGTTTCCGGAAAGAATTGTCTGTTAAAGTGTCAGCATAAAGGAATTGCGGGAAATGATTCCTTTTCGAATGCATTCAAATCGAGTATAATAACGGGGAGGTGAAAGATTATGATAAATATTTTAGTATGTGATGATGATAAAGATATTGTAGATGCCATTGAAATCTATCTGGCTCCGGAAGGATACCATATTTTAAAGGCGTACGATGGCATTCAGGCCATCGAGATGATGCGAAGCAACGATATTCAGCTTCTGATCATGGACGTTATGATGCCGCGTATGGACGGTATTCGGGCCACGTTAAAAATCCGTGAAGAATCAAACATTCCAATCATTATTCTTTCCGCGAAAACGGAGGATACGGATAAGATTTTCGGATTAAACGTAGGAGCAGATGATTATGTGACAAAGCCATTTAATTCATTGGAACTTGTGGCGAGGGTAAAATCGCAGCTGCGTCGTTATACAAAATTGGGGACAATGACGCCGGAAACAGTCTCCAATGTTTACCGTACAGGTGGACTGGAGATCAACGATGATATGAAACAGGTCACAGTCGATGGCAGAATCGTAGAAAAATTAACACCAATTCAATATAATATCCTTCTTTTCCTGACAAAAAACAAAGGAAAAGTCTTTTCTATCGAACAGATTTATGAAAATATCTGGAACGAAGATGCCATAAATGCAGATAACACAGTAGCGGTACATATCCGACATATTCGGGAAAAGATTGAAATCAACCCGAAGGAACCTCGTTATCTGAAGGTAGTATGGGGAATCGGCTACAAGATGGAGGATATTAAAGTCGAGTAGAACAGGAGATTCTTTATGAAGAAAAAACATTTTTACAGCATGTGGGCGAAGATGCTGACAACGGCGGTTCTTCTGATCGCTGGCGGCCTGACTGCAGTCTGTGCCGGATGGAGTATGGCTGGGCTTTCTTCAGGCATGAACGTGAATGAGATTATGAGCCCGGTTTCCTATGAGGAAAGTCAGAGGGCAGAGAACTATGTGAGACGGGAACTACAGGACCAGCTGGGTAAATTCAGCTCTGAAACTAAGATTTTGCAAGGAAATGCTTATAATGGTGATCTGACTTTAGATATATCTAACTTGAATGATGGTGTAAATGCGGAGAACAAAAACCAGAATCTGGAATATAAACTGTCCGATCTGGATGCATTTTACAATTCTGATGGCTATCCGATCCTTCGCTGGCTGACACAGACAAAACATGAATATGTGTATGATGCATATGAAGAAGGTGATGAAACTGATACCAGCGAATATAAGACTTCTGACTCCAGTACGGAAACTACAACTGTTCCTACAGCGGAATCTGCCACAGATACCAATATTCCGGAACCGGTGAATGTAGAAACGACGAATATCAGTGACTGGTTTGACGCAGGTGATGGAAGTACCGGTGACAACAGACATCCGGAAGCATATGATTCTTATCAGGTGAAATGTTATAATAATGAATCGGACGTAGTATATGCAAACGGAATTGATGTCGAGCAGAAATTTATCAAAAATATAAATGGTGTAACGCTGGCTGAGTATGCACGTGAAAATGATCAGCTGAATCTGCTTTCCGATTATTATGATGATTTGCTGGAGGCAGCAAGTCAGGTACACGATGTGGTAAACCAGACACAGAGTATACAAAAGCAGTATGACAATACAAATGTGTATGTATATCTGGTAAACGAAGATGATGGCACTATATATACGAATGTGCCGGCCTGGAATACAGAACAGGCCATGTCCCTTGACCAGCTGGAAGAGCAGTATCAGAGCAAAGATTATTCTGCACAGGGTAAATACCTGTATCTGATGATGGATGAGGCATCTGGAGATAGTTATGCATCTGTAACTTTCCTGGCAGATGAACTGAAGGGAACGATCAGAGATATTATGGGAGACGGCAACTGGAGGATTTTTACAGGGCTTGATACCAATTATCATTGCAGAACATCGCAATCATATTATGATTCCATGTATTATACGGCTTATCAGGATATATCCGAACAGATTGCATTTAACTTTGGATCCGGCGAATACCGCATAAATGTTTTCGCAGCTATCTGGGTATTCTTAAGTCTGGCAATTGTAATGATTATCATGATCGGACTACAGACCGGACGCAGACCGGAAGATGACGAGATTCATCCGGTACTTATGGATAAGTTCCCAATCGAGATTTTGATGATCAAGGATATGATTCTCTGGGTTGCACTGGTTGTTGGATATGCGGAATCTATTGTTCACATTTCCTCTAATTACAGATATTATTACAGTACATTGCCGTCTGCGTTTGGAAATGCCATGGCACAGTGTACGGTTTTAGGAGTCCTGGCAGCAGTATTGTTCGCATGGAATGTGAAGAGTTACGGACGAAGGATCAAAGAACGTAAACTTGGCGGAAGTATCCTTGCAAGTATTGCACATGCAATAAAAAGAACTGTAGATGCTTCCAGAAAAACAATTCAGAATTCTTACCGTGCCCAGAAAGCAAACAAACAGCTGCTGATCGCATATATCGTGCTGATCGGTGCACAGACCATTTTTATGTGGATCATCTGTGTATTGGGAGTCAACTACATGGGCGGACTGGCATTTATCTTCTTTGTGCTTATG
>CAKREL010000133.1 GCA_934317205.1 uncultured Eubacterium sp. | reverse complement strand
TATGGTGCGACTTCTATGCTTGCGGGTAACATCCCAGGCAAGACATCAACGATTTCACAGAAAATCGCCATGGTTATCCAGGATGGCGATTATCTGACAGCCGGCGTGTGGGTTATTATTATTTTGGCCATCGCTTTTGGCATCATCGTTGCGATGAACCTTGTAGCAGGCAAAAATATGAAGAATACACAGAGCTGGTAAATTCATCGCCTATCTGATAAACGCTCCGCGAGGGCGCACATTGTCTGGGAGACAATGGTTTTGCACCGACCGAAACGAAGTGTAGATGTGCAGTGATTCTGAGATGAATATGTCAGCTTACGCTGACCAGAATCACGCACCAAGTCTCACGTGCGTTCGACTTGAATTGATAGGAGTAAACATATTTGAGCGAGAAAAAATGTGTGTTGTGAAAGGAATACTATGGGAATAGAAGTAGCAATTAAAAAGAAAATTGGATCTTTTTCTCTGGATGTTGCGTTTTCTGCAGAAGAGGAAATGTTTGCCCTGCTCGGTGCGTCCGGATGCGGAAAAAGTATGACATTGAAATGCATTGCCGGAATTGAAACACCAGATGAGGGAAAAATCGTGTTAAACGGCCGTACCTTATTTGATTCTGAGAAAAAAATCAATCTGATTCCGCAAAAGCGAAAAGTAGGATATATGTTTCAGGATTATGCTCTGTTTCCGAACATGACCGTTGAGAAAAATATCATGGCGGGTATGGGAAAGAAGCCGGAAAAAGAGGTTGTGCAGGATTATATCCGCCGTTTCCGGCTGGAAGGTCTGGAGCATCATCTGCCCAGACAGCTTTCCGGTGGACAGAAACAGCGTGTGGCTCTGGCGCGTATGATGGCAGCACAGCCGGAAATCCTGCTGTTGGATGAGCCGTTGTCAGCTCTTGACAGCTTTCTGAAATGGCAGGTAGAAGAAGAATTACAGGATTTGCTTTCTGAAATCGGAAAAACAGTGCTTTTTGTATCTCACAGCAGGGATGAGGTGTATCATCTTTGCGACCGGATCTGCGTATTAGAAAAAGGACATATGGAAACGATACAGGATAAAAAAGAGTTCTTTGCAAATCCGGTGACACGGGCTGCAGCCCGTATTTCCGGCTGCCGAAATATTGTGCCGGCAAAACGTCTGTCCGGGCATCGGCTAGAAGTCCCGGACTGGGGTATTTGCTTTGAATTGGAGAAAGAAATTCCGGAGGATATTTCTTTCGTCGGTGTGCGTGCGCATTATATTGAAGTGTCATCCAATTTAGAACCGATGAAAAACAGTTCCGTTATGCAGATGGATCGTCTGCTCGAGCAGCAGTTTGAATCCGAACTGGTACTGAAATATAACCAGGATACAATGTCACTGCGTATTCTGATGGACAAAGAAAAAGCAGAACAGCTTGCAAAACATGCTCAAGTTCGAGTTACAATCCCCGAGCATGCATTGTTGTTGTTACGTGCATAAAAAGGAATTAATTATTGCTTCGCAAGCGTGCTCGGCGCAGATAAGAAAGATGTGCCATTGATAAGTGCAAGGGTGTAAGTGTGTGATAGCACACCTTCTTGATACGATTACTATAGTAGTGACTGGAGAAGGCAAGGAGATGATGGTTCTGGTATGTAAATGGCGAAATCAAGGACGGAGTTCTGGGCGAGCGATTTAGCGAACGACTGAGCTTCACAAGGTTTTGCGCGAGTGGGAGGTGACCAGCTTTTATAGGAACCGGGAACGAGCGCGATGAAACCGAAGTGAAGTGAGGGAAGAGAGTGACTAGCCGCACAGAACTCCGTCCTTGATTTCGCTTTATATACCTAAAAACTCTTTACAACAAACACTTTAGTGTGGTACAGTGTAGAAAACTGTAAAAGGAAGTAAAAAGTGATGATGAAAGCATGGGAAAAGAATATTCGTAAAGTTGTTCCGTATGTTCCTGGTGAACAGCCAAATAAGGAGCACATGATTAAATTAAATACAAATGAAAATCCATATCCACCAGCTCCCGGAGTGGCAGAAGCCTTAAAAAATCTGGATCCTGACCGCCTGAGATTGTATCCGGATCCGGCCTGTACCCGCCTGGTGAGTGCAATTGCAAAGCAAAAAGGGTTAAAACCGGAGCAGGTATTTGTCGGTGTTGGTTCTGATGATGTTCTTGCCATGTGTTTTATGACCTTTTTTAATGGAGAAAAACCAATCCTGTTTCCTGATATTACTTACTCTTTTTACGATGTGTGGGCAGAGGAATTTCGCATTCCGTATGAAACACAGCCATTAGATGATGAGTTCAATATCCGTAAAGAGGATTATTATAGAGAAAACGGTGGCGTGATCTTCCCAAATCCGAATGCCCCGACCGGTGTAGAAGCATCTCAGGAGATGATCGAGGATATTTTGCAGCACAATCAGGATGTCATCGTGATCGTTGATGAGGCCTATGTGGATTTTGGGGCTGAGACGGCCCTGCCATTACTGGAAAAATATGATAATCTGATCGTGGTTCAGACATTTTCAAAATCACGTTCCATGGCAGGCATGCGTATCGGTTATGCGATGGCATCACCGGAACTGATCAAATACCTGAATGATGTAAAATACTCTTTCAATTCCTATACAATGGATCAGACAGCACTGGACCTTGGCGTAGCTTCTATCGAAGATCAGGCATATTTTGAGGATACTTTACATAAAATCATTCAGACGAGAGAACGTGTGAAAGTGCACCTGACAGAACTTGGGTTTACCTTCCGTGATTCCAAGAGTAATTTCATTTTTGCATCGCACGAAAGCTGCCCGGCAGAGGAATTATTTGAAAAACTAAAAGAAAAAGATATTTATGTCCGCTATTTTAAAAAGCCGCGGATTGATAATTATCTGCGTATTACGATTGGAACAGATGCCCAGATGGATGAGTTTCTGTCAGAAGTGGAGACGTATCTGAAGGAAACCGGAAGATTATAAGTGCATTGTGTAAAGGATACATACTTTGCACCCCACAATTCTTCCGACTATTCGCATATCGTGAAATATATATTCCACTTTTATGCTCATAATTAAGAAAAACATCATATCTTTTTTGCGTAAAATAGTGTAAAATAATGCAGAATATAAGTTTGAGTTGGGTATATGTGAGACTTTGCGTGATTTTGCAATTCACTTCTTAAAAGTGGGAGTCTCAATTCTGACTGAGAGAAAAATGATTTTAGGAGGATGATATGGAAAGTCTGGTAACCTGGTTTACAAGTACCTTAGGTGCGCATATTTCAAGGGAAGCGGTCGTGTTTATTATTTCACTGTTTCCGATTCTGGAACTGAGAGGCGGTATCCTGGCATCTTCGCTGCTTGATATTACGATGTGGAAAGGAATCCTGATCAGTGCGGTAGGAAATATTCTTCCGATTCCGTTTATTTTATTTTTTATCAAAAAGATATTTGCAGCAATGAAAAAAACAAAGCTGCTCCGTCCGTTGGTTGAGAAGATGGAAAACAAAGCAATGAAGAAACGTGATCAGATCGAAAAATATGAGTTCTGGGGACTGGTTTTATTCGTTGGTATTCCACTTCCGGGAACCGGAGCATGGACCGGCGCACTGGTGGCATCTCTGATCGATATGGATATCAAGAAAGCGTTTAAGGCGATTCTGGTTGGAATCTGTCTGGCAGCCGTGATCATGACACTTGTTTCTTATGGAGTACTCGGACACATTATTAGATAATAAAACGTAAGAGGGGGTTTATGATGGAATCTATGGAATCAAGAATGGTAAAACTGTATGCGAGAAACAACAATCATGTGGCACTGCATGCCATTCCGGGACATTTTGCCACAAGCCATTCCCATATCAATTTTTACATTGATATGACAAGCTTGAAAACCCGTGCCAATGAGGCGCAGGAAGTAGCAAAAAGTCTGGCAGGAGATTATGTGAATTCTACCGTGGTTGACACAATTGTCTGCATGGATGGTACGGAAGTGGTCGGTGCATATCTGGCTCAGGAATTTGAAAAACGCGGATTCCGAAACACAAACCTGCACGATACGATTTACATAGTTACTCCGGAGTACAATGCAAACAATCAGTTGATTTTCCGTGATAACACAATTCCGGCGATCAAAGGCAAAAACGTCATTCTGCTGCTGGCAACCACGACCACTGGTTTAACCGTGCGGCGCAGTCTGGAATGCGTACAGTATTACGGTGGAATCGTGCGCGGCATTTCTTCTATTTTCAGCACAGTAAAGAAAGTTGGCGGCATGGAAGTACATTCTGTATTTACTGCAGATGATGTGCCAGGATATCAGGC
>CAKREL010000132.1 GCA_934317205.1 uncultured Eubacterium sp. | reverse complement strand
ACCACACAGCAGAATCCGGCACCGATGGCCAGGGAGGATGGCTTCATGGAAATCCCGGACGGGCTGGAAGAGGAGCTGCCGTTTAGCTGATGAGTAAGAGTATCGTACAAACACAAAAAGAATGCTATATCTGCAGATATCTGGCTGATCAACAAGGCTATTATGGTGAGCTACCATCTGTCGGATTGCATAAGCATCACATCATGTTCGGTATCGCGAACCGGAAGAAATCAGAACATTTCGGTCTCTGGGTATATTTATGCGTACCACATCATGAATATGGTCCGGATGCAGTGCATGCAAACAGAAATGTACGGATCCTGTTGTGCCAGATTGGGCAGCGGGCATTCGAAAGGAAATATTCGCATGAACGCTATATGCAGGAGTTTGGTCGGAACTGGATGCATGAAGAGATTAGCGGAAAATGGCAGCAGGAGAAAACAAAAGAAAGCAGAAAGGGCGGCATTCGGTTTTTGGACATAGATTTAGGAGAGCCACCAGTTTAAACAAAGGAGAGATAACTCAAAGATGATTAGATACAACTTATCGATAAACGGCAAGGAACTGCTCAGTGGAATCGATATAAGAGAATTACAGGAACTATTGATGATGGATGCCAGTGTCATAAAGGCAGCAGCTACACAGGGACTGCCGATCCAGCCACAGCTTATGCTGGAAAGGATTGAAATGGAAAGTGATACGGATGCATTTATCAGAAAATACGGAAGAACAATTTACGAAGAGTGGAGCGAATTAAACAGGAGGTATGCAACATGGAAATGACTTTAATATCAGCGGATCAGATCTATTCACATCCGGATAATCCGAGAAAAGACCTTGGGGATATATCGGAGTTAACAGAATCAATAAAAAAGCAGGGCGTGTTGCAGAACCTTACGGTAATCCCAGGACACTGGATGGAATTTGAAGAATATAATCAGACAATCAATGAGTATCTGGAAAATCCAACAGAAGAGAACTTGCAGAAAGTGGATTCTAAATTTTCCCCGGAAGGGTACACATTACTGATCGGTCACAGACGGTTTGCGGCAGGCAAGGCAGCAGGACTTACAGAATTTCCATGTAAGATTGCAAAAGGATTAACCCATAGAGAGCAGGTCGGGATCATGCTGGAAGAAAATATGCAGAGAAATGACCTGTCTATCATGGAACAGGCCCAGGGCTTCCAGATGATGCTTGATCTTGGCGATACGGAAGCTCAGATAGCTGAAAGAACCGGGTTTTCCAGGACAACGGTCCGGCACAGACTGCAGATTGCCAAACTGGATCAGAATATCCTCAAAGAAAAACAGAAAGATGACAGCTTCCAGTTATCATTGAAAGATTTGTACGCTTTGGAACAGGTAGAAGATGTCAGGGAAAGAGACAAGATTTTAAAAGAGTCCAGCAATTCAAGTCAGCTGATCTGGAAAGCCAGTGAGTCGGTTAGAATTACAAATCGAAATAAAAGTGAGAAGAAATTAATAGCAATGCTGGAATCCAGAGGAGTGCAGAAAGCACCGAAGAAAGCCGAAAAAGAGTACTATTCCGGAAAATGGGAAAAAGTGCGTGCATATGGTCTTGATGATGAACTCCCACAAAAATTAAAACTGCCACAGGATGTGGAAGATTTATATTACCTGCGGATGTATAGCAGCATATATGTCCTGAAAAAAGTACCGCAGAAGAAGGAAACCGAACAGGAGCGAAAAACGAAAGAGAGGGATCGTAATAGAAAGGAAATCAAGGGCATCAATAAGACCTTGTATAAACGTATGAAAGATTTTGTGCGGGATATTACAGATGGAAAAATCTACATGAAAGATAGTCCTGGCATTGTGGAAACAATCTGGAGCCTTATGTTCGAGATAGGCGTCTGTATATATAAATCTGCTATATATGATTTCTATTGTGGAAAGCCACAGTATGAGTGTACAGATGAAGAACAGAATATGGCAGCAGAATATTTTGATAAACTGAGTACGCAAAAACAGATGCTGATTTACCTGTGGAATGGAACAGATTCCTGCTTAGAAACTGCGGACTGGAGAGGACAGTACAACGAAGAAAAAGGTGGGAAACTTTTGCATGTGTGCCAGTTCATGGAACAGTATGGTTTTACATTGACGGAACAGGAATGGGAAGCAGTAGAAGGAAGCTTGGATTTGTATGAACCAGCAGAGGAATAGCAAAGGAGAATGTAGTGCAGGAAGAATATGAAACAGAACTGAAAAAGTTCTATGAAATTTATCTTCCACTAAAGAGAAAATATAATCTTCAGCTCCATTCACATTTTAGTATCTGGGAGGATGGCTGGATAAAGATATACAAAAAGACAGGCCGGCAGCAGAAACTGATTATAAAAGCGGAGAGTGAATCAGATGCAGCATGTTACCGGATGGCAAGAGAACAGCTGAACAGTTGGGAGACAGCTCAGCTGAAAGATAAAAAACAGGTAGGATAAGGAGAAAAGAGCAATGCATAAAAACAATATGGCTAAAATAACAGGAACAGTGATCACAGAACCACAGTATGATCATGAAACTGCAGGAGCAGTATTTTACAGAACAATCTTAGCGACAAACCGCAAAAGTGGATATACAGATAAAATCCCAGTTATTTTCAGGAAAGGAATGGTGGATGAAAACAAAATCTATTACGGAGCAAATATTTCGGTAGAAGGAAGCTTTTGCTCCGTAAACATGCCGGCTGGAGAAAAGCGAAAATTAATACTTTTCCTTTTTGCAGAACAGATCAGTGATGCTGCGCAGGAAGATGATAATTATATTTTCTTACATGGATTTATCTGCAGACAGCCGGTTTACCGGGAAACACCGAGTGGACGTCAGATCACAGAACTTCTAGTGGCAGTGAACAGACCAGGTGGAAAAAGTGACTATATCCCTTGCATCTGCTGGGCTGGCAATGCACGGTATGCCAAAAACCTGGCAGTTGGCAGCAGGATTGAACTGACCGGAAGAATCCAGAGCCGGGAATATGTAAAAAAACTGGATGAAGAGCAGCAGGAGACCAGGGTAGCTTATGAAGTATCTGCAAGCAGAATCTGCATGATAGAGGAAGGCGAGTGAAAATAAATGAAGCAATGCGACAGTATCAAGGGATGGATAGATATCAATGACAGACTTCCGAATACGGGAAAATATGTGCTGGTATCGTTTGAAAATTTTACACTTCCGGATATCGGAAGATATGAAACAGACAGTGATGGATCCGGAGCATTTTATCCGGGAAATGATGATGCAAGCTATGCATCAGTTGGAATATTTGTTAATGCATGGATGCCATTGCCGGAAGTATACAGGAGAGAGGAGCAGAAATGAGAACAATAGTAGAAACATCAAAAGGATATGTGTTGATAGATACTTGCGACACAGCAGATCACGGTTTAGAAACAATGGTATTTAGATGTACGGAGGATGGAGAGGTGCAAAGCTGGCGAGATCTTGATGCCAGACGATATGGAACCGTACCAGAAGCAGAAAAAGGTCATTTAAATATGATTGAGAAGTGGAGGAGCAAATGATGATTATCAAATCTGTAAAATTAGAGAACTGGGCGAAGAGCCAGAAGAGAGTAACTATTGGAAGAATCAGAAAAGAGTTTAACGTCAATGAGGATTGCGCACAGGTATATTACGATTATCTAAAAGGTGCAGGAATTGTTGGCAGAATGGGGATGGTAAGGCATGAAGAATGAGCAGATGGATAGAAAGAAAATAACGAAGTTCCTTGGAAATCTGCTTGTGTCAGATAGGTTCAGAGATAGAACCTATTGGGCGCGAGAAGTTAGTATTGATTACGGAACGAGAGATGTAAAAAGAATTGATTTCATGCAGTTTGAACCTGCGGGAGTTACTTCGATCAGTGGGATTGAAAAGGGAATATTTACTTGCTACGAGATAAAGAGCTGTCGGGATGACGTATTCAGCGGGAATGGTTTGAATTTCATCGGAGAAAAGAATTATATAGTGACTACAATGGAGTGTTGGAAAAGCATCCAAGAGGATATGAGAAACGGAAGACTTGATACGCATATTAAGGAATGTTGCCCGAATTCGTCACATCATTACGGAATTATGGTACCAATACCACTATGGAGCAAAGAAGATGATGAATATATCAACCCTACACCATTAGATCAGGCAAAGGATTGGAAGCTTGCCGTGGTGATTCCGTGCAGGATTGGTCTGAGGAAGAGAAGTATCACAGAAATGCTTTTTTACATGCTTAGAAGTGGAAAGTAGGTGCAAAGAATGAAAAAGAGTGATGAACAGCTGCAGCAGGAAGTGAAAGAGATACGGCGGTTTGTGGATGGGGATTCCAGAGATGTGGCA
>CAKREL010000131.1 GCA_934317205.1 uncultured Eubacterium sp. | reverse complement strand
ACGGTTGCACCAAGTTTTACAATCTCACCAGTCGGAAGTACAACGGTCATTGCTCTGACATAATCTCTTGTACATCCATATTTTACAGCTCTCATACCACCTGCATTTGTGGATACGTTTCCACCAAGTGTTGCAAATTTCTCACCTGGATCTGGTGGATACAAAAGTCCCTGTTTTTGTGCATCCTCAGCAAGGTCATTTAACAGAACACCTGCCTCCACACGAACCACAAAGTTTTCTTTGTCATATTCCAGAATTTTGTTCATCTTGGACATGTCGATCATGACACCGCCATGCAGTGCAACTGATGCACCAGTCAGACCAGTTCCTGCGCCTCGCGGAATTACCGGAATGCTATTTTCATAACAAAGTTTAACGATTGCTGAAATATCCTCCGTTGTAGTTGCCTCGATCAGTACCGTCGGTGCTCCTTTTCCGTAAATAGGCATTTCATCGTGAGAATAATCTGCATTGATTTCATCACCGGTGAATACCTTGCCCGGAACAATTTTTTTGAACTCTTCAATGAGTTCCGGTGTCACTTGGTTGTAGCTGTAATCTGCCATCATCCAAATCCTCCTTTTACACATTTCTCAATATCATTTATCCTATCCCGTATTCTGAGTGTAAAGTAGACATTTCCAATCTGCTTTCGCTGTCTGCGTAAAATACAGGGGGCTGTCCTAATTATATCTTTCTAACGATTACGGAAACTCCATCCGGAATCACAGTAATCCTGCTGTCTGTTTTTCCGAGATATGCATCTGCCATCTGAATGGCTTCTTCTACACTTCCCGCATAATCCATCTGCATATCATTAACTAACTGCTTTGGTGCCTGCGTCACCATGATAACCTTGTGATGCAGCAGCACTCTGCACAAAATCTGTGCTTCCCATTGATCCGGAATTGTTTTGTCACGCGGCGTATCAAGGAAACGCTGCATGATCACATTTTTATCCTCTCCACCGGCAAAGGTGTCATATAATGACTGACCGCCGTGTCCGTCAATGCAACTGGAAACCATGATGATCACACCACCCGGATTGCAGCTTGCCTCAGCTGCTGTCATACCTTTGACAGACTGATAAATATTCTGATCCAATGGATATCCGCCATTCGTAGAAATTACAATATCTGACGGAATTGCATCCACACCTGACATCTGATCTACAAATCTGCAGCCTTCCCGGTGCGCTTCATTGAAATTTCCTGCATAAGCACGGATTACTTTTTTATTTTCATCCAATACCACATTTATAATAAAAGCTAACTTTGCTTTTTCTGCTGCATAAATCATATCCCGGTGGATCGGATTTCCTTCCAACACACCCGTTCTGGCATATTCACTGTCAATAAATTCCGAGCAATGGTTTGCCATAACTGTCGCTGCACTGGATACTCCCGGCAACACGCTTTTTCTTCCACCGGAAAAACCTGCAAAAAAGTGAGGTTCAATAAATCCTTCGGAAATCAACAAATCTGCATCGGCTGCAATTTTATTAATTTTCAAACTTCCACCAGATGGCAATGTACCAAGCTCTACCATATCAGCATCTTCATGACTTTTATGTATTGCAAATGTGATATCCTCTCGATTTACAACATCTTTGCCAAACTTATAAATCAATTCCTCACGTGTGGTTGGTCTGTGAAAACCAGTGGCAATCAGAATGGTAAGCTTTGCATTCGGATTTCCTGCTTTGATTTCGTCTAACACGCCAGGCATGATTACCTTGCTTGGAACCGGCCTTGTATGATCACTGGCAATCATTACGATATTGTCTTTACCCTTTACCAGCTCCCGTAAAGGTTTTGACTGAATCGGATGCTCTAATGCATCTTTTACAATATCTTCTTCGGATCTGTCGCTTTTAAATTCATGCGCTTTGGAAACCAGAATTCCATTCAGTCGATTTTTCGGAATTGTCACCTTCATTTTTTCTTTGCCAAAAGGTAAGATAACCTCTGCCATTTTTCCTTTTCTCCCCTCATAAAGCAAATTTGTTTTGGTACTACCACTTTTATTATATTTTTTGGTAGTACCAATCAACTTAAAAAATAAAGTTTTCATTCTGGTCTTAACTGTTCCACGAAAACATTTATCTCTTTATTGGTTCTACCATTTCTTAACTAATTTATATTCTACTCATTTTTATTCTGTGTGTCAACATCATATCGCACAAAATTTCATGCAAAAAAACAGCAACTTATACAAAAAGTAAAGCGGACATTCGCAATCCGCTTTCGCTACTTGCTCATGAACGCAGTCGCTTTGCGACCTGTCAGTGGGAGCTTTTAACTCCCACTGACATAAGCATCCCCCTTACCCACTGCTTAGTGCTCTACGCACTTGAAGCATGGGAATGCTTATTCTGCGTTCATCCTGTCAAAATCTACTCGATATCCCATATTGCACCTCCCATTTTCATCATTTCTTTCTCCTGTTCCAGAAATACATTTGTCAGTTTTCCAACTGCCTGATAAAACTCCGACTGTGCATATTTACTGATATCCATACAAAAAGCGCCAGCCCATTTCAAGTGTGTGCACAGGAATTCGTTCTGATCACGCCTGGACATAGCCACACGATCTGCATTATCTGTCTGACAGGCCAGTAATTCTTCCTCACACAAAACAGCCATAAATTCCAGTTCCAGACCGATATGGTCATTCATAGTGTGGAACATATCTTTGCTCGGCTCCCATCCATGCAACACATACAATGCCAGTACCTCCTGCTCGGTACGTCCGCCGATTTCATGCTTTTTATTCGCATAAATAGACTCATACGGGAACGCAGCCACACCGGTGGCCTCTCCCGCTGCAAGAAATGTCTTGGCATAATCTGCTGCCACATCCTCCAGGTCGTCATTTTTCAGACCTGCGATGGTCTTAGCCAGATGCACATAAGCTTCTGCAAGCTCTGCATTTTCGCACTCTGCCGGAAACTGCATTTTTTTCATATTTTCCAGTGTCTCATCGTCCACTTCCATGATATACAAACCGCCAAGAAAACGATAGAGCCCCGCTCTGGCCCTTGCCAGCTGTTTTCTTAATTCAACCTGCTTCATGCCTTTTCCGCCTCCTTTGTCTTATTCATTTCAGTACATACAACTTTGGCTTTTTTGAAATGATCTTCAAAAATTTTGTGAGCCATTTCGCTCTCCGGCTCCTCATAGATACCGTTTTGCAGTGCTTCTTCAAATTCAAACGGAAGCATATCGATCCAGTTCTGTTTTTTCAAAATGAAACGTCCGGACGGATAATTTCCGCTATCATCCTTCAGTGTGTATACATGACCCTCATTCTCTGCCAGAAGTTTGGATACTTCACTCTCCGGATCATTGATATCTCCGAAATGCAGCGCACGTCCCGCACAGTTTCTGACACAGACAGGCTGCTCGCCTTTTTCACGCAGCTGTGCACAACCAGTACATTTATCCATGACACGCAGTTCTTTATTAAAATTGTTTGCATGGAACGGACATGCCTTCTTACAGCTCTGGCATCCGATACAGAGTTCCTGGTCAATACGGACCACTCCATCCTCATCATCCTTATAGCATGCACCTGTCGGGCACACATCCACACAACTCGGATCCTTACACTGTTGGCACATTAGCGGCAGAAAATACATCTGCAGGTCCGGATAGACCCCTGTCGGTCCCATATGATATAACGTGCTTCTGGAACGACCCAGAGCTACTGCATTTTCTGCCTTGCAGGCAACCTGGCATCCGCCTTTACAGCCAATGCACCGATCCACTTCTACAACCATTGCATATTGTTTCATTACTCTGCCTCCTCGATCCTTATGCTTTACCTAATGGAAGCCAATGTATAAAGTCTTCCGGTTTCTGCCAGATACCTTCCGGCGCACTGTCTGCTTTGGAAATACGTACCTGATAAGCACGAAGTGTATGTGTACCAACGACATCGTTAAACGGTGCGGTGGATTTTGACAGTACGTTTACATTTGTTTCCTGCCATCCATGTGTCTTTGTATTCATGGTCTCCGGATGCCAGAAACGTTCCATACATACAGTTCCCGGATTGATACCTTTCGTAACCAGCGCTTTCGCGCGGATCTTGCCTCTTTTTGACTCTACCCAGACCCAGTCTCCCGGTGCGATACCATAGACTTTCGCCACATCCGGATAAATCCAGATTTCCGGAACCGGATACAGTTCGCGCATAGCTACTGCATTACGTAGTGTGGAATGATGATAGAACGGCACACGGCCGTTTGTCATAACAAGTGGATATTCCCTCGCTGTATCGTCATCACGCACCGGACTCTCCACCGGCTCCAGATAATACGGCAGCGGCTCATAATCCTTATCTGCCGGTGCAAACTC
>CAKREL010000130.1 GCA_934317205.1 uncultured Eubacterium sp. | reverse complement strand
GCCTTCTTGAACAAAGTTCAAGAAGTATCGCTCGCAAGCGAGCTCTTTTGCGAATGGCGCAAGTGAACTGTAATCATCTATAAATTTAATTTAGTAAGAAAAGGAATGAGAAATATGGAAGATTATATTGTAAGAGCAACGGCAGCGGACAGTTCTATCCGTGCCTTTGCCATGACTTCAAAAGGAATTGTAGAGGAGGCGCGTCAGCGTCACAATACCAGCCCGGTAGTGACAGCAGCTCTCGGACGTCTGCTGACCGGAGGAGCCATGATGGGCGTAATGATGAAAGGAGATAAGGATCTGCTTACTGTTCAGATCCAGTCCGGTGGTCCGATGAAAGGAATGACTGTGACAGCAGATTCTAAGGGACATGTCAAAGGTTATCCGGTGGTAAATGATGTCATGCTGCCACCAAACAAGCAGCACAAACTGGATGTAGGTGGTGCTGTCGGTGTCGGAATGATGCGTGTCATCAAAGATATGGGCCTGAAAGAGCCATATGTGGGAACTACCGTACTTCAGACAAGTGAAATTGCAGAAGATCTGACATATTATTTTGCCACATCAGAGCAGGTACCGTCCTCTGTGGGACTGGGAGTTCTGATGAACAAGGATAATACCGTGCGTCAGGCAGGTGGATTTATTATCCAGCTCATGCCGTTTACGGATGAAAAAATCATTGATGCGTTGGAGAAAAAACTTTCTGAAATTACTTCTGTGACAAATCTGCTGGAAGAGGGACATACCCCGGAGAGTATGCTGGAGTATATTTTAGGAGATTTTGGCGTAGAGATCACAGAGAAGATCCCGGCATCTTTCTATTGCAACTGTTCCAAGGAGCGTGTAAAAAAAGCAATTGTCAGTATCGGTAAAAAAGATCTGAATGAAATGATCGCAGAAGGCAAACCAATTGAGGTGAAATGTCATTTCTGTAATACTGCATACACATTTAGTGTGGAAGAGTTGAAGGAGATTGTACGAAAATGAGACAGGGATTTATAAAAGCAGCAGCCCTGACACCGAAAGTGACGGTGGCTGATACAAAGACAAACCGGGAAGAGATCTGCCGTCTGATGGATGTGGCAGAACAAAAAGGTGCAAAGATCCTGGTTTTTCCGGAACTTTGTATTACCGGATATACCTGCGGAGATCTGTTTTACCAGCAGGTATTGCTGAGAGAGGCAAAAAAGGAGCTGCTTGCTATTGCAAAATATACAGAGCGCAAGGATTATGTGGCATTTGTAGGCCTGCCATTAGAATATAATGGCAAATTATACAATGTAGCGGCAGCTGTAGCCCAGGGAAAGGTACTTGGATTGGTGCCAAAGACACATATTCCAAATTATAACGAATTTTATGAGCGGAGACATTTTGTGTCAGGCATGAAAAATCCGGTTCCGGTAGCACTTGATGAAGATACCATTGTTCCGATGGGAACAAAAATCCTGTTCCAGTGCAGACAGATGCCGGAGCTGAAGATTGGAGCTGAAATCTGTGAAGATGTATGGGCACCGAATCCACCGGGAGTGGATCATGCGCTGGCCGGAGCAACTGTCCTTGTAAATCTGTCCGCCAGTGACGAGACAACCGGAAAAGATATGTACCGCAAGAGTCTGGTGACAGGACAGTCTGGTCGCCTGATCTGCGGATATATTTACTGCAGTGCCGGGGATGGAGAATCCACTCAGGATGTGGTTTATTCCGGTCATAATCTGATCGCAGAGAACGGTACATTACTGGCAGAGTCCAAACGTTTCTGCAATGAGAGTATTTATACGGAACTGGATATTGCCAGATTGAATGAGGAACGCCGTCGGATGAGCACCTTTGTGACATCAGATGAGTCTTATATCAATATTGAATTCAGCTTAAAAGAAGAAAAAACAGAGTTGACCAGATTTGTGGACCCGGCTCCTTTTGTACCGGGAAATAAGGCAGACCGTGAGAAACGCTGCGAGGAGATTTTTATGATCCAGGCGATGGGACTGAAAAAACGTCTGGAGCATACACATGCGGCAACAGCAGTAGTTGGTATTTCCGGCGGACTGGATTCTACGCTTGCATTACTTGTTATGGTGAAAGCTTTTGATCTGATCGGCAAAGATCATAAAGATATCGTAGCTGTGACTATGCCGGGCTTTGGAACTACAGATCGTACTTACGATAATGCAGTCAGTCTGATCCATTCTCTGGGAGCAACTTTCCGCGAAGTAAGCATTGTGGATTCCGTGCGAATGCATTTTAAAGATATCGGTCAGGATGAGGCTGTGCATGATGTTACTTATGAAAATGGACAGGCCAGAGAGCGTACACAGATTTTGATGGATATTGCAAATAAGAGCGGTGGTATGGTCATTGGAACCGGTGATATGTCAGAACTTGCTCTTGGATGGGCAACGTACAATGGCGATCATATGTCCATGTATGGTGTCAACGCATCTGTGCCAAAAACATTGGTACGTCATCTGGTGCGTTATTATGCGGATACCTGTGGAGATGAGACATTACAGCGCGTGTTGTACGATGTGTTGGATACACCGGTCAGTCCGGAACTGCTTCCACCGCAAGATGGAAAAATTTCTCAGAAGACAGAAGATATTGTAGGACCATACGAGTTGCACGATTTCTTCCTGTATTATATTCTGAGGTTTGGATGTACACCGAAAAAGATTTACCGTCTGGCAAAATACGCCTTTGACGGAATTTATGATACAGAGACGATACAGAAATGGCTGAAAACCTTCTATCGCAGATTTTTCAGTCAGCAGTTTAAGCGTTCTTGTCTGCCGGATGGACCGAAGGTTGGTACGGTAGCGGTATCTCCGCGTGGAGATCTGCGTATGCCATCTGATGCAAGTGCACGGATCTGGACGGAAGAGCTGGAGCATTTGGATGAGGAAGAGCAGCCGGTTTCACAGGGCATTCTGGGCGGAAGCTGGGAAGAGTTTGCAGCACGGATGAATCAGCAGTAAATTTTCATTCAGAGCATTTAATATGCGAAGAGCACCAGTATAAAGTTCCTGTAGAAATACACGTTTGTACTCATTTTGCAGGAGATTACAGTCGGAGAAGAGATAGCGTTGCACATGTCCATGACGCAGAGCTTCCAGAAACTGAACATTATAGGGAATGTGTAAGGTCAGCTGTTCCGGAATACGGTACTGCTTGCAGAGTTTGTGGGTTTCTGGTTCCAGACAGGGAAAGTAGTCTAAAACAGCATAACAGACATTTGAGAAGGGCATATGACCTTCGCAGAAAAAAGAGTGAAAATACGCAGAATCAGCAGGCAGACCGATGACAACAAGGTCTGCCTGTTTTAGTAAATGCATGGTGCGTGGGTCATTGCGGGACTGAAAATCCAGGCATTGGATATCACCATATTTCTGCAAAAATGGGATGAAGTAGTCCAGACAAAATTGCGGATGTGAAGACTGTATGGGACACCAGAATGCGATAATGTAAGATTCTTTCATGATTGAATGTAAAAGATAAAGACCTTTTCATTATATATTTGCGTGTCAAAAATGTAAAGACTGAAAATATGTGTCTTGGTTTAGCGTGGCTATTTATGCGGAAACGATGAGCGTACTATAGCCCTTTTGGCGGAGTTCGTCCTGCAGCATGACAGCTTCGTCTAAGTTTTTAGGTTTGCCGATCCAGACACCATAATAAGGTTCATTATAGTGGATGGTGCCGTCAAAACCAAGAATCTGCAGGCGTTCTAATTGATAGGCAGCATTGACATCATATTTGAACAGTCCGGTCTGGACATAGTATTGTTCCGAAATTTCCTGGGCGGAGAGTGGGATACTCTCCTCGATTCCGGCTGCGATTGCATCTACGATATCATCAAATTTCTCATCAAAAATCTCATTGTCATGATCACTGTTTAAGAATCCGACTTCTACGAGTATGGCGGGCATTTCAGTTTTGCGCAGAACGATCAGTCCGGGAACTTCTTCTACACCGAGATTTTTAAAACCAACCTGTTCTAACTGGCGGTTTATGTTTTCAGCGAGGGTGTCTACCGTTGGATTATGCTGGTAGACAAGGGTCTGTACGCCATTGTACAGATTATCTTCCATGGCAGAGTTGCGGTGGAAGGAGATAAAGTATTTGCCGCCGGAGCCGTTGGCCAGTGCGGCTTTCTCTGCCGGTGAGTTATAAATATCCGTTGTTCGTGTGTAATAGACATTGTATCCGGCTTCCTTCAATTTGGTACCAACGGCCAGTGTCAGACGGAGTACATCATCTTTTTCCGGGCGTCCCATGTAGGAAGCTCCATTGTCAAAACCGCCGTGTGCTGGTTGTAGTTTACGCAAATTGTGATATGTATTCCCCAGTATATATGGGGAGTTAGAAATGTATTGAGATT
>CAKREL010000129.1 GCA_934317205.1 uncultured Eubacterium sp. | reverse complement strand
GAGGTAACATCCTGTCCGGTAATATTTAAAAATCCATAATCACTGGTCAGTTTATCTCTGGTCTCCTGATTCATCAGGTTTTCAATGATACTCTGTGCTTTCGCCATCGGGATTGCAAATCCCATGCCTTCTACTTCATCGCTGGCATATTTTGCACTGTTGATACCGATGACCTCACCTTTCATGTTAAACAGAGCACCACCACTGTTACCAGGGTTGATTGCTGCATCAGTCTGCATCAGAGTAGCAGTGGTATCATCGATTGTAACCTCACGGTCTACTGCACTGATGATGCCGGTTGTAACTGACTGTCCAAAACCAAGCGCGTTACCGATGGCAACAACCTGATCACCGACTTCCATCTGTGTGGAATCACCAAGTGTGGCAATGGAAATACTGTTTAATACGTCCTCACTGATATCAGAAAGTTTGATCGCAATGACTGCCAGATCATTATCTGCATCTGTTCCTTTAATTTTTGCATCAAATACAGCATCTTTATCATCATTAAAGCAAACTGTCAAAGATTCTGCGCCAGATACAACATGATTGTTTGTCGCGATCAGAAGCTCTGTATCATTTTTTCCAATAATAACACCAGAACCACTTCCTGTACTTTGCTGCTGCATGGTACCAAACATAGTCTGAACTTCCTGTACACTCTGATTTGTAATCGCTACGACAGAAGATTTACACTGTGTCGCAATCTCTGCTACGGTATAAGCTCCGTCAGTTGAACTGGATGAATCGGATTTCTTGCTGTCAGTGCTTGTACTCAGTTTTGCAGCATTTGTCTCCAGATTCGTAGTTGCTGTTGTCTTTACTGCATTTTTTCCAATCATGAAAGATCCCAGTACCATACCACCGGAAATTGCACCAAACAGAATTGCACAACAAATTACTTTTGCATATACATTCATGCTGCGTTTGTGTTTTTTCTTCTGCTGCGGTGTCTCCTGATAGTTATTCCGATGGGCACTGCCAGCCTGCTCCTGTGACTGATGGTTCTTGATATAAGAATAGCGATACTGGGAAGCTGATTCTGTCCCTTTAATATGATTGTCGGAAGCTGATTCTGCTGTTCCTGCGTTTACAGCTTTCGGCTGCTCAGCTCCAGATTCAGATGCTGCTTCCACGTTCTGCTCCGACTCGCTTTCCTGCGGCGGTGTCACAAAATCGGATTCCTCAAACATCTCTTCTGTGGCCTTGTTCTCAGCGTTCTCCTCTGTCATATTTTCTACATTCTCTATATTACTCTCATTTTTTACTTCTGATTCATTACTTTCTGTGTTTATTTTGTTTTCTTCATTCTCAAGCATTTTATTCTGCCTCCTCATCTTTGATGAGTATATCATATCTGAAGATTGTAGTAAAATTTTGTTGATATTGTGAACGATTTGTGAAAACACACATCTAAAACATTATATATTTTTTAGATTGGATTTTTAATGTCTGTCATAAAATATGTTCCACTTCTACCACCCGATTTCCCCACTTTTTCTTCCAGATCATCAGATATACGTTATATTCCACGGAATCCTGCGCTGTTGTAAAAGGTTCTTCTCGCACCAATGTGACCTGCATTCCCCGAAATTCCAATTCTGCTTTACGCTCCATTGCATGCATTAAAATTTTCTCATAATACTGCACGGAAGTTTCTTTCCATCCAATTGCATTTCCTGTTTCAGTTAGTTTCAAATCATCTGGCTCTAATACGTCATTTTCTGTTCGGGACAAATTCATTCTATCACTTTCTGTTTTATAAGTACGCACCGGATATCCTTCGCTTGCATGCATCAGTTTTTCTGTCAGCAAATCTACCACAGCTCCATGCCTAATGCGATGCATCATCCATGCAAGCAGCCTGCTCATTCCTTTTCCATGATGCTTCCGATAAAATGACAACCACCAAAGCAGACTGTGATCATTAGCCTCTGCTGCCAGTTCCTCCATAATAGAGATTGCCCGTTCTGTTGGCTCCCATACCCCATCCATTGGCACAATATATTTTTGTGAAACAGCTGGATAGCAGGCATAATTCAATGGTGGAAAATGCACTAGTTCCGCCAACTTTCGTTCTTCTTCACTGGCAGCATCTTTCCCTAGATATTCACATTTTGTATGTAAAATGGCAATGCGATATTCCAATTGACGCAAGTATTCATAGCCTTTCACCCAGAAATGCCCAAGATCTCCATATCGGTACAAATGCGTTTCAACTTTTAAATCTTCAAAAAATATCGTCACGACACTGTCACCCTGATGAACCACCAGCACATAAGTAGTACCTTCCTCCGTGTCCTCCCGGCTTAATTCTGCTTCCAGTTCGCCCTCATAATCCGGATGATACTGCCCGGTCATCTTCGCATTGACAAATACCAGAAAACTTTCTACTGCGTCATTCATCAGATAGACCAGACGGAGTTCCTGCTGTACATTTGCGTCTTTTCTCAATAAGTCTGCTTTTTTTGATACATATCCTTCTTTATAATCTGAATCACTTTCATCAAAAATCAATTCAAATTGATCCTGCCAGAGCAGTTCTTCCAGCATTTCAAATGGATAAATATTTTGTTCTTCTGTCTTTATCTGTTCCACGCTTCTTGTATCCTCTATATTTCTCTCAGCATTTTATATACATACTAAAATAACCATAGTTACCATTCTTTATTTCTTCAATTTCTTGCATTTTTTTATCTTACACTATCTTTTTCCGATATACTACCAAAATCCACAAAATTCCTGTCCCATATTTCTTTTCTATAGTATACTGAATTTGAACGCAGAATAAGCATTCCCCCGCTTCGAGTGCGTAGAGCACTAAGCAGTGAGTAAGGGGGATGATTATGCCCGTTTTATACTTCTATGCAGGTGCAAAATCGCATAAATACTGGTTTGCAACCAGAAGTTGCGCAATCGCTCACACCGATTGGTAGACATTTTCCGCTGATTTTCTATACTGAAAACAGAAAAGATGCATAACACGCTATGTATTTTTAATTTTCGGAAAGTCGCACAGCATCAAATTTATTCTGTAATGAATATTTCCTTACAGAATCACCCTTTTCCAGACGGAGGTACACTATGACATTAGGTGAAAAATTATATACATTACGAACAAAACAAAATATGACGCAGGAACAACTCGCCGAAAAGCTCCATGTTTCCCGCCAGTCTATATCAAAATGGGAATCCGATGCCACACGCCCGGATCTTGAAAAATTAAAATTTCTGGCAGAATTTTATCAGGTATCATTAGATAAATTATTGACTGAAGATGTGAATATTTTTTCCGATAAAACAATTTCTGCTTTGAATGAAAATACAGACACTGCCTCAGATAAAAACGAGTCTGCGGGACAAAGGTCAGCCACAGATTCCGCCTTTACAGATGATAACGGAAATCCCGGTACCGGCAACACTGGCAATCATTCGTCATACAGTGTTTCCCCGGAAACCATCGATCGGATCACCTCTGAGATTCTGGATAAGAATCACAAAACCTGGAAACGGACAATCGTCGGATTTGGCACCGCATGTCTGGCACTGACAGTTGCTTTGATCATAGTCGCAGTAATTTTTTCCAGCAAATTAAGCACGCTTTCTTCTCAGATTGCACAACAGCCAGCTCCTGTTTATGTAAACAATGATTCTGATTACACCACGGAACAGGATACTTATTTTCAAAGTTATCACACAATTGCAGATTCTGTTTCCGAAGATGGTAAAAAACTGCATGTCAAATTTACGGCTGTCTTAAAAAACTATCAGGATAACACGATTCTGACAATGCAGCTTCAAAATAATTCGGATCAAAGTAATATTCCCGTTACGTTCACCTGCGAAAATGGTACTTATACCGGTTTTGCTGACTTACCGATCAGTGCTGACACCTATACAACAACTGCCTGCATTGATACGGATGGTTCCAAACAGACCGTAAATCTGAGTGAATACGAGACGTTGTCCGTCCTTGGATTGACAGACTGGCAACCCACCGTTGAAATTATAGGAAATAGCTTCGACACCCTTTCACGAACTAATTCCGGTGACCTGAATATAAGCTGTCAACAGCCTGCATTTGTTTCCAATATCAGAGATGCTGAATTTCAGGTTGTGTATAACGATACGATATTGTATACACATAGTCTGCAACACGATGATCTGGAATCGTTGTCACAAGCATATTTGGAAAGCTATTTTCCATACAACTTTAAAGTTCCAAAAAACAGCAATGCCGACGATTATATCATAAAGTTCCGTTGGTATAATTCTTTTTTGAAACAATATATTACTTACGAAACCCAGAATAACTGGACATTTAACAGCACTGATTCAGAAAATGCTACAAATATTCTGTTCGCCTCCGACACAGATATTGACAGTACTTCCTATCCGGAAAAGATTACATTTTCAACCGAACCGTAAACAGTAGAAGGCGAACAGGTCATTCCTGCTCGCCTTCATTTGCTTCTTCCATATCAATACATGCATCTTCCACTGCATC
>CAKREL010000128.1 GCA_934317205.1 uncultured Eubacterium sp. | reverse complement strand
TTGTATTTCTGATCCAGGAAAAATCCAGTTTTTTGACCGTTCACCACATCTACCATATAGTGCACACCGTTTTCCACAATTTCCACGTTTGTATCAAATTCTTTTCCAATAAAACCTTTTATCCTGCTTAAGCCTTCTTTTTCCCGCTCTTTTGCATCACTTCGCTCATAAACGCCACGAATTTCAATGCCATCTTTTGCAAGGATCTGCTTCATCAGATCAGCCAGAAGTTCCTTATACCGCTCCATGCCAAGGGTCAGGCACTCCATTACCAGCACATCTTCATATTTATCAATGACGATTCCCGGCAGGAAATCTGCCTCGCCAAATACCAGGCGGCAGGAAGATGTGTCCACCGTATCTTTGCGGTAATTCCATGCGTTCTGCAGACGCATTTCAAAAAATGCCTCATCAATCTCCTGCTCCACATGTCGCGTCAACAGACGTACACGAATTTTTGAATTTTGATTAATATAGCCCTTTCCCATCGGATACCCATCGAAATCGTGCACCAACACGATATCTCCATTATGAAAACGACCGGTAATGGTCTCAATCTCATTATGGAAGACCCATGCACCACCCGCTTTAATGGTACGTCCTTCACCTTTTTTCAATGTAACAATTGCCAGATTTTCCTGTTTTATCATATTATTTTCTATGCTCCTACCGATTCTATCACACATTGTTCTCTTTACACATGCGCAAGATAAAAAATCTTCATCCGCTTATCATTGTTTACGGGCAAAATTTTAACTTATATGCAAAGATGTTTGTGCTCCGTCATATCTTTTTTAAATTTACAGATCATCTCATTGGTCAGGGAAAAATTATCCGATGATTCAAAAATTTCTTCCGGTGTCACCCATTTTGCCATAGCAAGTTCATCCTCCTGAATAATAATATGATCTTCTCCATCCAGCTCACAGAAAAAACCAAACAGCAGACTTTCTGAATATGGCCACGGCTGACTTTTATAATAATGCAGATTTTTCACATGCAAATGTGTCTCCTCGTACACTTCCCTTGCAACGGTTTCTTCAATGGTCTCTCCCACCTCTGCAAAACCGGCGATCAGTGCATAATGATCCCGAAAGCCATTTTTGTACCAGCTGACCAGGATTTTCCCTTTATGCATCACACCAACTATCACGCAGGGACAGATTTTCGGATATTCCATCTGTCCACAGACCGGACAGCGCATCATCCGTTCCCGTTCATCCGGAATCATGCGGGTTCCACATCCGCCACAAAACCGATGCGCCGCATACCAGCCTGCTAACTGTGCACCAACCAATCCTGCATAGCACAGATGCTGCGGAGCGGCGCCTCGCAGGTAACGGGTTGTTTCATAGTGAAATTGTTGCAAATGCACCAGATTCAGTTCTTCCCGTTCTTTGTACTGATGCTGCTGATACAGGAAAAATCGCTCCTCACCGACGGCAAACAAATAAACAAAACGATCTTGGTTCTGCACCTCTTCCTTTAATTCATGATAACGTGGAAAAGAAATATCTTCTTTTGTTCCCCGCAGCAATATCTTCCGCTCCTGCATACAAATAATCCAGTCTTTATTCTCTGGTTGTAACTTGTGCCACTCATTATAAAAATGAAATGGTGCAATATCCTGTATCATATGCCTCTTTTACCTGCCTTGTTTTAATCTTAATACCCAAAAGTTCCTAGCAGAGATTCATCGTCATCTATCCACTGCTGTACAGGAATCATGCGATACGCGTCCTTCGAATCCCTAATGTACACCCTGTCAATTCCTGCATTAATAATCATCCGCTTGCACATAGAACAACTATTTGAATTTTTCACATATTCCCCGGTGTCCACTTCTTTTCCAACCAGATACAATGTACTTCCGAGCATTTTTCCTCTGGATGCACTGATAATGGCATTTGCTTCCGCATGCACACTACGGCAGAGCTCATAGCGCTCACCTCTCGGCACATTCATTTTTTGTCGGATGCAGACCCCTAAATCAGAGCAGTTTCTTCTGCCCCTTGGTGCTCCCACGTAACCGGTCGATATAACTTCATCATTTTTTACAATAACAGCACCATAATGTCTGCGCAGACAGGTTCCGCGCTGACCTACAATTTCAGCCAGATCCAGATAATAATTAATTTTATCCCGACGCTCCATCGCGCGTTCCTCCTTAACATCTATAACACATCCACATCAAAACAGTTCTATCATAGTCTGCTTTTCTCACCAATACCTGTTTTTCTGCAAAATATGATTTATTATAAATACTTCTCAGCTATTTTATCAATTCCTTCCGGATTTTTCTGAGCCCAACTCAGGTAATCCATACCAGAAGCAGCCACAGTCTGTCCAAGTTCCACAAGAAACTGTGGTATCATGGCTTCTTCTATCGTTCCGATTTCATGCCCCATACGCTCTTCACCCTGGCGTTCCTCACCATTTGCAAACAACACAAATGCATTTTTCATTTGATCATCCACGCGTTTTACCGCACCACGGAATCCGATAATTCCGGTCTGATGCGTTCCACAGGATGACGGACAACCGGAAATATGCATCTGCGGTAGAGCACCATTTGGAATATCTGCTTTACGAACCGCGTCCACACAAGTCTGCAATAACGCCTGGGAATCACGCAGCCCCACCTGACAAATGGATGCGCCAATACAACTGACACTTGTCTCAAATACAGTATTTGCGCTGCTCGGTGTTGCCTCCAGCACTTTTTCCACTTCTGAACCGTTCAGATTAATAATATATGCCGTTTCATCCGGTGCAAGGCGGATTTCCACCTCTTCCATATCCTGAATTGCATCTGAAAGTGCACACAATTCCTCAACTTTCGGCTGTCCACCGATTGGATGCCAGATCACAGTATACAATCCATTTTGTTTCTGCGGTAAAATACGCACTCCTGAAATACGTACACCGTTATCTTTTTTATTCACCGGCTGTGGCTCTACAGAAACTTTTAAATCTTCTCCTGAAGCCAGCACTTCTGCCAATTTTTCCTGATATGCCTTCGCATAATTTTCTGCACTGCCACAAATTTCCTGCATATAACGTGTTCTTGCCTTTCCACGGTTCTCATAATTTCCATATGCACGAAATGTCAGCCACATCGCCTTGATATAATATAAGATCATCTCCGGCTCTACTGCTTCCGCAACTTTTACGCCAAATCTGGCATGATTGCCAAGCCCACCTGCACTGTATACATCAAATTTTCCTTCTTTTGTTGCCACAAATCCAAGATCACGGTACGTAGCATGTGGAATATTCTTCGGTGAATTTGAAAAACATACTTTTAACTTACGTGGCATTTTCTCCGCATTGATAAAGGTCATCAGATATTCCCCTGCTGCTTCCGCCCATGGGCGCACATCAAAATACTCGTCTGCTTCTACACCAGACAACGGAGAGCACATGACATTTCGTGGAAAATCTCCACCGCCACCCATGGTGACAATTCCAACATCCAGCGCATCTTCCATGATCTGGCACAATGCTTCCTGATGCAGATCATGCAGCTGAATCGTCTCGCAGGTTGTAAAATGCGCTTTTTTTACTTCATATTTTCGAATGGAGCCTGCAATAAATGCAAGTTTTTCCTTTGTCACACGGCCTGCGGTCATACGCAGACGCAACATGCTCGCTTTTCCATCTTTCTGTGCGTAACTTCCGTAACGGCCGGAATAACCTTTATAATCACCTTTGCTCATCTCGCCATTATAAAATGCTTTTGTTTTTTCCCTGAAATCCGGCATGTCCGACTTCCAGAACTGTGGTTCTATTTTTTTCATATCTATTTCCTCCAAATTTCTAACCCTATTTCATACAATGATATGAAGGACAAAAATAATTTTCAAAAGTAAACTACTGCCACATTATACTGTCAAAATCAACCCGATCTCCAGAAAAATCGGATACAGATAACTTGCCCCGAAAGTCCCGATCTTTTTCGGTCCCGTAATGGTAATTCCCTGCGCCTGCATTTCCAGAACACGCCGCGCAGCTAAACTTACGGTGGCCTGTGTGATTGACTTTTCCTTCCGGTTCACAAACATTTCATGTCCCCGGATAATATAAGTAAATGATATGCCCTTTACTGTACAAAAAAAATTCTGCTGCACTTCATCCAAAACCTTCCAAAGTAATTCTGTAGATAAAATTTCAGGATGTTTTTGGGCTTCCGCCAAATGTATCTTCCACTTTTTCAACACTTCACTTTTTTCCACGGTTTCAGCCTCCAAGCATAATTCTGTACTCATAGTTTTCTTTTTTCCTCAGCAGTGAACTCCCCATTGTCTAAAGCCAATGGGCTTCCTGCTTCAACTCGAATGTGAATTTTCTACTTATTTTATCATTAATTGCAAGAATTGTAAAACATGAAACCTTGCGTAAAGCATGGAATGCTTATTCTGCATCAAATAACGGCACAAAAAAAAGAACACCTTCGTGTTCTTTTAGAGTGAGCGTGCCGGGGTTCGAACCCGGGACAACTTGATTAAAAGTCAAGTGCTCTACCAACTGAGCTACACACCC
>CAKREL010000127.1 GCA_934317205.1 uncultured Eubacterium sp. | reverse complement strand
AGATTGTACTCCCACTGAGAAAGACTTGTTATTACTCACCACTTGCAGAAGTGGGAGTCTTCTCGACTGAGATAAATGATTTTCACTACAATATCAAGGATTGTATTTATCCTGCAATTTTATTCAGTAAACCGGTGGACTGAAGGAACAGAATAAACATAATAACCGGCATAATATAACGTATCATCACATTATAAAGTTTTTTCCGGCGGAATTTTTCGCCATTTAACTCCATCTCCGCAGCGATCCAGGATGGCTTTACGATCCATCCGATCAAAATGGATGAGAGCAGTGCGATAAACGGCATCAGGAAACTGTTACTGATATAGTCCATGATGTCCAATAACTGTCCGGTGCTTCCGCTTGGCAGCTGCACTTCCACATAAAATGTGCTGTAACCCATTGCAATGATTGCGGTTGCAGCCAGATAAATGACTGTTAAAATGCTCGTAACTTTTTTACGTTCAGCATGGAATAGTTCCATGCAGTTTGCAGTAATAGATTCCAATACGGAGATACAGGAAGTCAGTGCCGCAAATGCAGTCAGAACAAAGAACAGAAGGCCAATGATTCGTCCTGCCAGTCCCATGGAATAAAATACATTCGGCAGGGAGATAAACATCAGACCGGGTCCCGCGGACATACCGTCCAATCCGGAAAATACATAAACGGCCGGAATGATCATAACACCTGCAAGCAGTGCAACACCGGTATCCATCAGCTCGATCTGAGAGATTGATTTGCTTAAGTTTACATCTTTTTTTACATAAGAACCATATGTGATCATAATTCCCATAGATACGCTCAATGAGAAGAAAAGCTGACTCATAGCATCCAGGGAAATCTGCAAAAATCGTGTAACAGTAAGTCCTTTGACATCTGGTGTCAAGTATACTTTTAATCCCTGCAGACCGGTTCTGACCGTTCCATCTTCCAGCGGATGTTTTAATGTCAGAGAGAAGATCGCGATTCCGATTACCATCAGTAAAAGGATGGGCATAATAAATTTGGATACACGCTCAATGCCTTTTTCCACTCCGTTATATACGATCAATGCTGTTAAAAACATAAAGACCAGACCAAACCATACGGAAGAAGGAGAGGAGATAAAGTTTGTAAAGCAGTTACTTTCTACTGCTTCTTTTCCGGAACCGGTCAGATAGATGGTAATATATTTCAGGATCCATCCACCAATGACAGCATAATAAGTCATGATCAGTACGGGTACAAAAAAGGTCAGAATACCTAAAAATTTCCATTTCTTTTTCATTTCCTGATATGCGTAAATTGCACTTTTACCGGTTTTTCGGCCAACGGCAATATCGGTAGTAAGCAGTGTGAAGCCGACCGTAAAAACAAGTATCAGGTATATGATCAGAAACAGGCCACCGCCGTCTTTTGCTGCAAGGTATGGGAATCTCCATAGATTTCCGACTCCCACGGCACTTCCGGCAGCAGCGAATACAAATCCGAGCTGGCCACTAAATCCATTTTTTTGTTTCATAAGCTCATTCACCTCATAAATTTTTAAATTACAGAAATGCATAAAAGAATAAATCATGCTTTGTATGACACGCATTTCTTATCAAGAATACCAGAGCATTCTTGGATTGTGGAAACGAAAAATTCGTCACCAAAATATAATAGCACTAAATCTCTACAAAGTACAGTAATTTCAAGAGAAAATGAAAAACATTTTCAAATTATATTGATATTTTAAAAAAAGATGATAAAATGAAAACGATTTTCAAATGAGAGAGGGATAACAATGGGAAAAGCACAATATAAAACAAAGCAGATGAGTGAAATTTTGAATTTTCTTCAACAAATGGAAGGAACACATGTTACAGTAGCTGATATCTGTGATTATTTTAAGAAAAAAGGAATTGCAGTCGGTATGACAACGGTCTATCGTCAGTTAGACAAAATGGTCAGTGAAGGGCTGGTTGCTAAATATGTGATTGACGGAAGCAGCAGTGCGTGTTTTGAATACACTGGTGGTAGCAGACAGGAATGTAAAGATCAGACGTATCATTGTAAATGCGAAAAATGCGGGAAACTGATTCATTTGCAGTGCAGCGAAGTGGAAAACTTGACGCAACACATCAAGGAGCATCATGGATTCAAATTAAATCCGTTACGTACCGTTTTCTATGGAATATGCAGTGACTGCCAAAAATCAGAAATATAATGAGGTAGTGGAAAACATTTTTCAAATAAAAAGCACTAACAGGTTCAAATTGAACACATGTGAGATTTATTGCGTGATTCTAGTCAGTGTAAGCTGAGATATTCGTCTCAGAATCACTGCACTTTATATAACAGATAGATGATAGAAAGGAGAAGACAATGAACAGAAAGAAGAAAAAGCAGCTTGGGATTGTCATTTGTATTGTAGTTCTTTTTGTGGCAATTGCTTCTCTTTTTTATATAGCAGAAGAAGAAAATCATATCTGTTCTTTTGAGCGCTGTCATGCTGGCAGTGGCTGTTTCTGCATGTGGTCAGAAAAATTCAAATAGTAATTCCAATAATGAAAACAAAAAAACACAGGCAAGTGCGACCGGGGAAGACACCGATAAAATCAAAGTAGTTACAACAAAACAGAAAATTTTATGCTATACTGTCTTTATACTATATTTAGCAAAGGACAGAAATTATGATTATTCATACAGGGATGCGTACTGACATTCCAGCATTTTATGCAGACTGGTTTGCGAACAGAATACGGGAAGGATTTGTCTGTGTGCGAAATCCCTATAATCCAATTCAAGTGACGGAATACAGTTTAGATCCTTCCGTTGTAGATCTGATCGGATTTTGTACAAAGAATCCGGAACCAATGCTAAAATATATGGATTTATTGCAGCCATATGGCATGTATTGGTATGTAACAATTACACCTTATGGGAAAGAAATTGAACCGATGGTTCCGGATAAAGAGCGTGTGCTTTTGTCATTTCAGAAATTATCTGAGATCGTAGGAATTGATTCAATTGGCTGGAGATATGATCCCATTTTTGGGGATGACACTTATACGGCAGATTATCATATCCGGCAATTCACGCATATGGCATCTGTACTGGAAGGATATACCAAAAACTGTGTGATCAGCTTTATTGATCTGTATCAGAAAGTGCGAAAGAATTTCCCGGAAGTGCGGGCAGTGGAAAAAGAAGAACGTCTGTATCTTGGTAAGGCAATGATTGAGATTGCAGCAGAACATGGTATGACGGTCCGCCCATGTGGAGAAGGTGACGAACTGGCAGTATATGGAGCAGACTGCAGCGGATGCATGACAGAACAGATTTATGAACAGGCATTGCATACACGCATGGATTTTCCAAAGAGAAATCAGCTTCGGAAAGAATGTGCCTGTTTGTTGGGAGCAGATATCGGAGCCTATAATACTTGTCTGCATCTGTGTCGGTATTGTTATGCAAATTATGATGCGGATACGGTAAATGCAAATTATGCCAGACATGATCCGACCTCACCGTTTTTGATTGGAAATCGGATGCCGGATGATAGGGTGCATAAGGCGGAGCAGAAAAGCTGGATCAATGGTCAGATGACATTGGCTGATTTTATGTAAAGCGAGGTGCAATATGAATGTATCAACAATGGCTGCCATCAATAGTATAAATACAATGAATCTAATGATGGCACTTCAATTGGAAGTAAATACAATATTTGTAGTAAATGACGGAAAGGAATATGAAGAAATGAGTACATTGTTAGAGCAGTATATGGGAAAAGAATGTGTGGTAAGTCTGTTTAATGAAGTCGGAGCAATCAAAGGGAAATTAATGGACGGTGATGCACAGTGGCTGAAAGTCGAGACAAAAAAAGGCACACAGCTTATTAACCGTAACATGGTGAGAAATATTACTTTTGACAATAAGTAGGTTTGTAGAAAAATATAATTTGTATAGATAGAATATTATCTATTTTGAATAAAATATGAATTTTATGGAGTAACGAAAATGACAGCTGAAGAATTTAGAAATATAATAAAAAACGAATCTTATATTGGTGGCGGAAGTCCGTTGCATCTGGAATTCCATGCATTTTCCCAACGTGCAATGAAACTAACATGTGAGATGAATTACAATTATCATACACCGGAAGAGTTGCGAGGTTTGATGAGTGAATTGACTCAGTCAGAAATTGATGAAACATTTGGAATTTTTCCACCATTTCATACAGACTGTGGAATTAATATCCACATCGGCAAACATGTGTTTATTAACAGTGGCTGCAAGTTTCAGGATCAGGGAGGTATTTTTATTGAGGACGGTGCCCTGATTGGTCATAATGTAGTAATTGCGACATTAAATCATGATCTGAATCCGACAAAGCGTGCATCAATGATTGCTGAACCAGTTCATATAGGAAAAAATGTCTGGATCGGATCAAATGCAACTATTTTAGCAGGAGTGTCAATTGGAAATGGCGCTGTAATAGGCGCTGGTTCTGTGGTGACAAAAGATGTACCGGAGAATACCGTTTATGCCGGAGTTCCTGCAAAGAAGATAAAAGATATTTTGGATGAGTGATGGAAAATGAATGTCGTTAAGAAAAAAGCATATTACCATTTGCCGGGATTGTTTG
>CAKREL010000126.1 GCA_934317205.1 uncultured Eubacterium sp. | reverse complement strand
AAATATTTGTATGTGGCAGTTTGCTTTATTGTGTTGATTCTTGGAATTGCGTTAGGAGGAATTGGATAACATGAATGAGATAATAAAAAGTTTATATGAAAGAAAATCTATGCGTGTCTATGAGGACAGACCGATTCCGGAAGAAATGAAACAGGTAATTCTGGAAGCGGCAGCGCAGGCTCCGACCGCAGGTTGTCAGCAGTTGTATACCATACTGGATATTACAGATCAGAAGGTGAAAGAAGCACTGGTGGATACCTGCGATCATCAGCCTTTTATTGCAAAAGCACCGCTGGTTTTGATATTTTGTGCGGATTGTAAAAAATGGTATGACGCATTTAGGGAAGCTGGAAGTGAACCGCGCAAACCGGATGTGGGTGATCTGATGCTGGCGGTATCAGATGCTGTGATCGCAGCGCAGAATGCTGTTGTGGCGGCAGAAAGTTTTGGAATTGGTTCCTGCTATATCGGAGATATTATCGAAAATTATGAGGAGCAGCGCAGATTACTACAGCTTCCGGAATATGTGTTTCCGGCGGCAATGCTTGTGTTTGGATGGCCAACCGAACAACAGATGCAGCGACCGAAACCACAGCGTGTAGATCAGAAGTATATTGTACATGAGAATACTTATCGAAGCATGGATGGAAACGAATTGAGAGATATGTTTGCGGGACGCTGCGATAACAGATCTTTTGAAGATTGGATGATGGCATTTTGTAAGCGTAAATACAATTCTGATTTTTCAAAAGAAATGTCACGTTCTGTACATAAATATCTGGAACAGTATGCAGAGGGGGAAGAATAGGCTTGCCTGTTCAAAATAAAAACAAAGATAATAAAAAGGATTGATATGTAGGTACATCTAATTGTGTACAAACAATCAATCCTTTTATTTTTAGCTTGATATTAGATATCGTATTTATTCAGCAATCTTATTCAGCAATCCAGTTGACTGCAGGAACAGAATAAACATAATAACTGGCATGATATAGCGAATCATTGCGTTATACAATTTTTTCCGTTTGAATATATTTCCATTTAGCTCCATCTCCTCAGCAATCCATGATGGCTTTACGATCCAGCCGATCAGGATGGAGGAGAGCAGTGCGATAAACGGCATCAGGAAACTGTTGCTGATATAATCCATAATGTCAAGTAACTGTCCGGTAGTTCCGTTTGGCAGCTGTACTTCCACATAAAATGTGCTGTAACCAAGTGCAATGATTGCAGTTGCTGCCAGATAAATAACCGTTAAAATGCTTGTAACTTTTTTCCTTTCTGCATGGAATAATTCCATACAGTTTGCGGTGATGGACTCCAGTACAGAAATACAGGAAGTCAGTGCCGCAAATGCAGTCAGAACAAAGAACAGAAGACCAATGATTCGTCCTGCCAGTCCCATGGAATAAAATACGTTCGGCAGGGATATAAACATCAGACCAGGTCCCGCAGACATACCTTCTAATCCGGAGAATACATAAACTGCCGGAATGATCATAACACCTGCAAGCAGAGCAACACCGGTATCCATCAGCTCAATCTGGGAGATAGATTTATTTAAATTTACATCTTTCTTTACATAAGAGCCGTATGTAATCATGATTCCCATGGATACGCTTAAGGAGAAGAATAACTGGCTCATTGCATCCAGAGAAATCTGTAAAAATCTTGTTACCGTAAGTCCTTTTACATCAGGTGTCAGATATACTTTTAGACCCTGCAGACCGGTTCTGACAGTTCCGTCCTCTACCGGATGTTTTAATGTCAGTGAGAAAATCGCGATACCAATGACCATCAGTAAAAGTATCGGCATGATAAATTTGGATACACGCTCAATACCTTTTTCAACTCCGTTGTATACAATCAGTGCAGTCAAAAACATAAAGATCAGACCGAACCATACAGAAGACGGAGAGGAAATAAAGTTTGTAAAGCAATTACTTTCCACCGCTTCTTTTCCGGAACCGGTCAGATAAATAGTGATGTATTTCAAAATCCATCCACCGATAACTGCATAATAAGTCATGATCAGTACAGGTACAAAGAAGGTTAAAATACCTAAAAATTTCCATTTCTTTTTCATTTCCTGATACGCATAAATTGCACTTTTACCGGTTTTTCGACCAATTGCAATATCTGTAGTCAGCAGTGTAAAGCCAAACGTAAAAACAAGTATCAGGTATATGATCAGAAACAGACCGCCGCCGTCTTTTGCTGCAAGATATGGAAATCTCCATAAGTTACCGACACCGACGGCACTGCCGGCAGCTGCGAATACGAATCCCAGCTGTCCACTAAAACCACTCTTTTGTTTCATAAGCTCATTCACCTCATAAATTTAAGATATATGTAATGACAAAAAATGTCACTTAAGCATAATAGCACTAAATCCGCTAAAAGTACAGTAATTTCATGGCCTTAAGCACAAATCTATAATATGGTTTTTCGATAAAAACAGGACATGGAAAATGAACAGAAGACGAATAAGAGGTAATATAAGATTAAGATATACAAAAAAATAAAAAAGTTTCAAAATCTATGGTATACTATTGTTAGATTTTTGACGAATCAAATGAGAGAAGATAGGGAACGAAGATGAAAAATAGCATTTCGATTAATAAGGATGATTTTTATCGTCAGATGTTTCGGCTGACAATACCGATCATTATTCAGAACCTGCTCAGTGCGGCGGTCAACTCAGCAGATGTTATTATGTTGAATTATGTCGGTCAGTCGGCAATTTCTGCCGTATCGCTGGCGGCAAATTATTCTAATATTTTATATATGGTTTATTATGGACTTGGCACAGGCGCTTCGCTGTTGTGTGCCCAATATTTTGGGAAAAATAATATTCAGGCAATCCATGCAATAGAAGGAATCGCATTGCGTTTTTCTGTTGCAATCTCCGGAATAATTGCACTGATTGCCTTTACGATGCCGCAGCGCATGATGTTAATTTTTACATCGGATCAGGAGTTGATTTCCATTGGTTCTTCTTATTTGAGAATTATGGGAGTTACATATCTGTGCTGGGGCGTGACGGAAGTATATCTGGCCATTTTGCGAAGTGTCGGCAGAGTAACCGTCAGTATGGCAATGAACGTGTTGGCATTCGGGTTAAATATTCTGTTGAATGCAACGTTTATTTTTGGATGGTTTGGGGCACCGCGGCTTGGAGCAGTGGGCGTTGCCATTGCAACCGCATCTTCCAGGGTTATTGAGCTGATCGCATGTTTCCTTGTTTCGGTTTTGAGTAAAAATGTGAAACTGAATCTGAAATTTATGTTTGTACATGGTAAGGTGCTACTGAAAGATTTTATGCGCTTATCGTTACCGGCACTTGGAAATGACGTTGCATGGAGCGTGGCTTTTTCCATGTATTCGGTAATACTTGGACATCTTGGTACCGATGCAGTGGCAGCAAATTCTCTGGTGACAGTTGTACGAAATATCGGTTCGGTATTCTGTTTTGCCATTGCCAGTGTAGGAACGATTCTCCTTGGAAATATTATGGGAAGGGGAGAACTGGAAAAGGCAAAAAGCTATGCTTCCCGGATGTTAAAACTGACGGTGCTTGCAGGAGCAATCGGTGGTGTGATCGTGTTTGCCATTACACCGTTTGTAATGCAGTTTGCAGCGTTGAGCAATACGGCAATGCATTATCTGAAATATATGCTATATATCAACATTTATTATATTATGGGATCGGCAGTCAATACGGCACTGATCGCAGGTGTGTTCCGGGCCGGTGGCGATACGAAGTTTGGCCTGATCTGCGATACCATTGATATGTGGGGGTATGCGGTACCGCTTGGATTTATTGCGGCATTTGTGTTGAAGCTTCCGGTTCTGTGGGTATATTTTCTGCTTTGTACGGATGAATTTGTGAAGTGGCCCTGGGTGTTCCATCACTATCGCAAAGGCACCTGGGCGAAAAATATTACACGCGAAGAATTGTTTGATGAAAAGACACAGAAAAGTATGTCGTAAAGCTATAGTATAAAGCTGAAAAATATAAAATCCAATTAGCATTAAATAATAAAGAAAGATAAAAGGAAAAGGTATTAGGCACATGAACATTTTGAAAAACAAATTATTTTTGTATCTGACGGAATTTTTCGCCGGAATGTCCGTCATGGCAGTGGAACTTGGTGCAAGCCGTCTGCTGGCGCCATATTTCAGTTCATCACAGATTGTATGGACGATCATCATCGGAACCATTATGATCGCCATGGCACTTGGAAATATTTACGGCGGAAAGAGTGCGGATAAGTCACCGGATCCTGGAAAATTATATGGACGGATCCTGATCGCAGCAATCTGGATCGCATTGATTCCGGTAGTTGGAAAATATATTGTACTTGGAATATCGGCATTGCTGATTTTTACGGTCAATAACAATTTTCTGATCATAGCAGCTTTTGTAGCGTGTATGGTAATCTTTGTATTTCCATTGTTTTTACTTGGAACGGTTACGCCATCTCTGGCAAAATACTCCGTAGACAGTCTGGAGGACAGTGGAAAGACAGTAGGTACACTGGGCGCATTTAATACAATTGGAAGTATTATCGGAACCTTTGTACCGACTTTTGTAACAATTCCGGCGGTGGGAACGTCCATCACATTTCTTATTTTTTCCGGAATCCTGATCATACTGAGTCTGATTTATTTTCTTACGACACATACCGGAAAAAAGAAAGTGATTACTTCCTGTGTGATCTTCGGACTTTGCTGTGCATTGGGCTATTCTGATTCTTTCGCATTCTGGCAGAAAGATCTGACTTACGA
>CAKREL010000125.1 GCA_934317205.1 uncultured Eubacterium sp. | reverse complement strand
AGGTGGAAGTGTGGTAACACATGGAGCTGACTGTTACTAATCGTTTGAGGGCTTGACCAAGAACACTTAGTGAAAACGAGTCGTAGACGAAGTTTGAACTTAGTGAGATGGTCGTCCGAAGGAACTTAATGAGAGCGAGCCGGAAGGCGAAGGTCGAATTTAGTGAATCGGACTTCCTTGAATCAAAAGTGAGAAATTGAATAGTGACGGAAAGTGGAGATTCGGGATTCCGAATGACCATTTTTCGAAGTAAATGAAGTTGATTGAAGAAATCTCAACTGTATGAAGTTTTGAAGGTATATAAATAAATATATTAAAAATGGGTGTTCCTGGTAAGGAACATCCTTTTTGGTATATAAAAAAATGTTTTAGCATGGTAAAGAAGTAGACAAAGAAAAACAGCAGCCACGCGACTGCTGTTTTCACATAGGGAGATTGAGTTATGAAAATGTTTATCAAAAATAAAGTAGTTTTCCTTTTGACAAGTATTATAATACCCAATAAATGTGAGCAAAATATGTCAAAATTCTAAAAGAAACAGAATCAATTCTAAAAGAATCATGTTAAAAGTATAAAGAAAAAATAAACACAGATATAATAGACAGGAAAGAAGGAGTTTTGAATGGAATTAGTAAAAGGAAGACCCTTGCATACAGAAGGACGCCTGGAAAAAGAAGTTCGGCTATATGATCTGCTGGATGAACTTGGCATGGAATATTGGAGGATAGATCATGAGGCTGCACAGACCATGGAGGACTGTGAAGATGTAGACCGAATGCTTGATGCTGTTATCTGCAAAAATCTGTTTTTATGTAATCGTCAGAAAACAAAATTTTATCTTCTGATGATGCCGGGAGACAAAGCGTTTAAGACAAAAGAATTGTCTGCACAGATTCAGAGCGCACGCCTGTCTTTTGCACCGGAAGAATATATGGAAAAATTCCTGGATATCACACCGGGATCGGTTAGCGTTATGGGCCTGATGAATGATACAGAAAACCAGGTACAACTTCTAGTGGATGCGGATGTGCTGGAGGGAGAGTACCTGGGATGCCATCCGTGTATCAATACATCCAGTCTGAAATTAAGGACAAGGGATGTATTTACTACATATTTGAATGCCGTGCATCATGATTATATTGTGGTTCATTTGGGAAATGAACAGGAGAAATAAATTACTTTAGGAGAAAGCAATCTTATGAATCAGTATAAAAAAGGAGTCATTTATACAATTATTGGTGGCGCATGTTGGGGAATTTCCGGAACATGTGGAGAGTATCTGTGCACATTCAAAGGAATGGATACCAGACTTTTGACAGATATCAGACTGCTTGGGGCAGGTCTGGTTATGTGTCTGTTCATGTTTTTACGATATCGGCCGAATGTGAAGTTGTTTTTGAAGACGCCAAATGCGGTATTACACTGTATCGTATTTGGAATCGGTGGTCTGATGTTTACGCAGTACGCCTATTTGACTGCTATTGCGAAAACAAATGCAGGAACAGCAACAGTGCTCCAGTATCTGTCGGCAATCTTTGTATTGCTGATCGTCTGTCTGCGAAAAAGAAAATTACCTGTTTTGCGGGAAAATATCGCTATCATTTCGTGCCTGGTAGGTACATTTCTGGTAGCGACGCATGGAAGTTTTACCTCATTATATATCTCGAAAGAAGGATTATTCTGGGGATTTCTGGCTGCAGTAGCGGCAACACTCTATATTTTGATTCCACAGCAGCTCCTGGCAGACTGGGGAAGCATCATTCCAACAGGAATCGGCATGTTGATCGGCGGAATCGCATTTTTCTTTATCATGCGGGTATGGAAAATATCTGTGAAGTTTGATCTGGCGACAGTACTGATCACGGTACTGATCGTGCTGGTTGGTACGGTACTGGCATTTACTCTGTTTCTGAAGGGAACCAGTCTGGTTGGACCGGCACGCGGAAATATGCTTGGTTGTGTAGAGCCGTTGATGGCAACAGTATGCTCAGCTGTTTTTTTGGATATCGTATTCCTTCCGATGGATATTATCGGGTTTGGATTCATTATTGCGACAGTTTTTATACTGGCAAAGAGCTAGTTACAAAAAAGTAATGTGAGGATTGAACAAAAAAGAAGAAATATAAAAAACAAGTTTGTGCACACTTGCATGGAAAGTTTTGCTATTATAATAACTGTAAAAACCCCCAATACATTATATAGTTTTTTGCTACCCCCATAGTAAAAAATACCTTCTCTTGAAAGAACAGCTGATCGACTGGCTGTTCTTTTTTTTGTAAATGTGGTCTTTTCCTTGCTTTTTCAGTATAGATATAGTATAACTGTCTGAGCATGGGAAAAAATAATTCGTAATTCACGATAAGATGAAGAGGGAGTATTATGTTTCAAAAGGGAAAAAAGAATCCTCATAGCGGAGGATTGAACATTATGATTGTTGGGTGTGGAAAAGTCGGTATGACGCTGGTAGATCGCCTCAGTAAAGAAGGGCATGACATTTCTGTTGTTGACAAAAATGCAGCCCGTCTGCAGAGTGTGACCAATTTGTACGATGTATACGGAGTAGTTGGCAATGGAGCCAGTTTTACCGTATTAAAGGAAGCAGGAATTGAAAATACAGATATCCTGATCTCAGTGACAGATTCAGATGAGCTGAATCTGCTTTGCTGTCTGGTTGCAAAACGTTCCGGACATTGTGAAGTAATTGCCAGAGTGCGTACACCGGATTACAGTGAGGAAAAAGCATATCTGAAAGAAAAACTCGGACTTGCAATGATGATCAATCCGGAGCAGGAAGCTGCAAATGCAATTTCACGTATTTTATATATGCCGACTGCATTGGAGGTGGCTCCTTTTGCCAGAGGTCATGCGGAAATGGTCCGTATCAAATTGCCGAAGGGAAACATTCTGACGGGAAAGAAAATTGCAGATCTGGTGAAAGAACTTTCCGGAGCAGTGCTGATCTGTGCGGTTGAACGAAGCGGAGAAGTATATATCCCGGGAGGAAATTTTGAACTGGCAGCCGGAGACGTCATCAGTTTCATTGCTCCGGTGCGGGATGGACGTAAGTTTTTAAAGAAAAACGGATTTCAGACACATCAGGCAAAAAGCTGTATCATCGTAGGTGGCGGTCGTGCAGCATATTATCTGGCAAAACGTCTGATAGAACTTGGAATTTCTGTGCAGATTGTTGAAAATAAAAAAGAACGCTGCGAAGAACTCAGTGTGCTGCTTCCGCAGGCAGTTGTAGTAAATGGTGACGGTACCAGTGAGGAACTGCTCAATGAAATTGGAATTACAACGACAGAGTCTCTTGTCCCGTTGACTGGAATCGACGAGGAAAATATCATGCTGACTTTGTATGCAAAGGAAGTATCCAATGCAAAAGTTGTTACCAAGATCAATCGTATCACCTATACCGGTGTGATCGATCAGCTGGATCTGGGCAGTGTGGTATATCCAAAATATATTACATCTGAGGCAATCATTGCTTTTGTACGTTCCAAGACAGCGACAATGAATAATAATATCGAAACGATGATCCATCTGTTTGATGAACGAGTGGAAGCCATTGAATTTGTTGTGGGGGATCAGTCTCCAATCGTAAATGTACCGCTGGCACAGTTGAAACTGAAAAAAAATCTGCTTGTAGCATGTATCAATCGCGATGGAAAAATTATTATCCCGGGTGGAAATGACAAGATCCAGGGAGGAGACACGGTAATTATTGTAACAACAAATACTGGATTTCACGATATAGAAGATATTTTACAGTAGGTGGAGGGGCATATTAGATGAATAAGTCAATGATCGCCTACATATTGGGCTGGATTATAAAATTGGAAGGGCTTTTTATGCTGATTCCGGTTCTGGTGGCACTGATCTATCAGGAACGCAATGGCATGTGGTTCGCCATCGTGGCAGCCTGTGCGCTGGCATTCGGAGCATTTGTTACGCATAAAAAACCGGAAAGCAATGTATTTTATATGAGAGAGGGTTGTATCGCCACGGCAATGAGCTGGTTTATCATGAGTGTGATCGGCTGCCTGCCATTCTTTCTGAGTGGGGAGATTCCGTCTTTTACAGACGCATTGTTTGAGACTGTTTCAGGCTTCACAACAACGGGATCTACAATCCTGGGGGATGTGGAAGCATTATCCTATTGTATGCTCTTTTGGCGTAGTTTTACGCACTGGATCGGTGGAATGGGTGTACTTGTATTTTTACTTGCAGTGATTCAGATGACAGGTGGTTCCAACATGAATCTGCTGCGTGCAGAAAGTCCGGGACCGGCGGTCGGAAAACTGGTGCCAAGAATGATGCATACAGCGAGAATTTTATATGTGATCTATCTCGGAATGACAGTGATACTTTTTCTATTACTGTTGTGCGGGAAAATGTCGGTATTTGAATCGCTGACCACAGCATTTTCTACGGCAGGAACCGGAGGCTTTGGCATACGAAATGACAGTCTGGCTAGCTGCTCGCCCTATATTCAGTGGGTTGTAACAATCTTTATGATTTTATTTGGCGTTAACTTCAATGCCTTTTATTTTTTGTTACTGCGAAAATGGAAACAGCTTTTCCACATGGAAGAAGTCTGGGCTTATTTTGGTGTCATTGTGGCTGCAATTCTGATCATTATGACAAATACGTATGGATGGGTCGGAAATGTGCTGGAAAATCTCAGAAATACATCTTTTCAGGTTGGATCGATCATTACAACTACCGGATTTATGACGGTAGATTTTGACCAGTGGCCCTCCCTGTCAAGATATGTCATGCTGTTTCTGATGATGATCGGCGCCTGTGCCGGAAGTACCGGTGGTGGTATGAAAGTCAGCCGATTCGTGTTATCAGTGAAATCAGCCCTGCGGGAATTGAATTCTTACCTCTTCCCAAAGAGTATCAAGAAAATCAAGATGGATGGAAAGACGGTAGACGAAGAGGCTATCCGTGGCATTAACGTATATTTTACAGCATATATGCTGCT
>CAKREL010000124.1 GCA_934317205.1 uncultured Eubacterium sp. | reverse complement strand
ATCACGCCTGCAAAATAAAGCCGCAGATAAGTGATGGACTGAGGCATGACTTCTTCCGGTGTGCCCATCCAGCGAAGGATCTGCGGAGACAGAATGAGACCGACAGCTGTCAGGACAATGCCAAGGATCAATGCAATTGCCAGTGCAGTATGTACGGATTCGTGGATTCCTTTTTTGTTTTGAGCACCGATAAACTGGGAGACAATGACACCGGCACCGGCAGCTGCTCCCATGCTGAAAGAAATCAGTAGCATGATCAGGGAGGAACTCGAACCGACAGCAGCCAGTGCTTCACTTCCAAGGAAATTTCCAACCACGATTGAGTCGACCGTATTATATAGCTGTTGAAGCATATTCCCGAGAATTAGCGGAATAGAAAAAAATAAAATATGTTTCCAGATACTTCCTTCTGTCATCAGGGTAGAATGTGATGTCTTTTTCTTGTGTAATGCAATCCCCATATTTGATAGACTCCCTTCTGTTGCAAATTGTATAAAAGAATGTTTCACGCAAAATAAAGTTCCAGAAAAAATACTCATGTATTATGCATATAAGTATGTATTGCATTTTTTCTGAAACTTTATAGAATTTTTTTCACTGCTTCTATTATAACGCTTCTTATTTATAAGAATCAATATAGAAATGTGAAAAGATGCAGAAAAGAAGAGCCGGACAATCGTCCGGCTCTTTGTGGTAGCTCTTGAATTAACAATAAAATTTGATTTCGTCAGTTACAAATGCCTGTTTCCATTTAGAACAGATGAGAAAAAACTGGGCTGAGATGAAATCCATCAATTCATTAAGCTCCTTGTTTGGAATTCGGCTTCCATTGCTGGCCAAGATACAACCACCTGATTTTGTAAGCCAGATTTTTGTTGCATTTGGAGTAGGTTTCCCCTTTGCTACATGAACATGAATAGGCTCCTCGTTTTCATTCGACCAGAAATATACAGTATATCCGCTTACGGTAAATAGTTTAGGCAATCTGAACACCTCCGTTTGCGGCATATTTGTAGAGTAAATGAGCATTGCTTTGTAAAAGCTTCTCAAATGTTGCTATTTCTTCGTCAGAATATCCTGCTTTTTCAGTCCATTTATAGTCTGGTAATTCACATCTTGCGGAGTCAAATCCATCCTCTGTTGGACGTTCAAAATTAACGATAACTTTTTGTATACCATCTTTTTCTATAATCTGTGAATGTACAATTTCTGTTTCATCTGCCAATGTCATGTAAGGATACATCATGTGCAATCACCTCTCTTCCTATTATCTGTCTATAGGTATATTATATCCTACAGAACGACAATCGGAAAGTGTTTTTCTAATGAAAAAGAACCTTATTTTGCATAGCTCTTTGCAGAAAACTAGTTTTATGCCTGTCTGCTTCATTGACTTTTCAAAGTGCCTGTGATACGCTTAACTACTAGGAAAAAAAGAACAGTTCGTCCATATAAAACCAAAAAGGAGTGATTTGATTATGTGTAAAACCTGCAAAGGAAAATATTATATGACAACAGCGATTGCCTACACATCAGGTAAACCGCACATTGGAAATACTTATGAGATCGTACTGGCAGACAGCATCGCCCGTTACAAACGTCAGGAAGGTTATGACGTATATTTCCAGACCGGAACAGACGAGCATGGTCAGAAGATCGAGTTAAAGGCAGAGGCAGCCGGTGTGACACCGAAGGAGTATGTCGACAAGACTGCCGGAGAAGTAAAACGCATCTGGGATCTGATGAATGCTTCTTATGACAACTTTATCCGTACAACAGATGAGGATCATGAGAAACAGGTACAGAAAATCTTCAAAAGACTGTACGATCAGGGAGATATTTACAAAGGATATTATGAAGGGATGTACTGCACGCCGTGTGAGTCTTTCTTCACAGAGTCTCAGCTGGTAGATGGTAAATGCCCGGACTGCGGCCGTGAGGTTCAGCCGGCGCAGGAGGAAGCATATTTCTTCAAAATGAGCAAATACGCTGACCGTCTGATCGACTATATCAATACACATCCGGAATTTATCCAGCCGGTTTCCAGAAAAAATGAGATGATGAACAATTTCCTGCTTCCGGGACTGCAGGATCTGTGTGTATCCAGAACATCCTTCAGCTGGGGTATTCCGGTAGATTTTGATCCGAAGCACGTTGTTTATGTATGGCTGGATGCGCTTACAAACTATATTACAAAAATCGGTTACGATGCAGATGGCAATTCTTCTGACCTGTTCAAGAAAAACTGGCCGGCAGATCTTCATCTGATTGGTAAAGATATCATCCGTTTCCATACCATTTACTGGCCAATCTTCCTGATGGCACTGGATCTTCCGTTACCGAAACAGGTATTTGGTCATCCGTGGCTGCTTCAGGGCGATGGAAAAATGAGTAAATCCAAAGGAAACGTACTGTACGCAGATGAGCTGGTAGATTTCTTCGGCGTAGATGCGGTTCGTTACTTTGTACTTCATGAGATGCCGTTTGAAAATGACGGAACCATTTCCTGGGAGCTGATGGTAGAACGTGTAAACTCTGACCTTGCAAATACCCTTGGAAACCTTGTAAACCGTACGATTTCTATGAGCAACAAATATTTCGGCGGCGTGGTAAACAAAACGGGCGTGGAAGAGGATGTAGATGCTGACCTCAAGGCCGTTGTGACAGGAACCCGCGACAAAGTAGCTGCAAAAATGGATCAGTTACGTGTGGCAGATGCAATTTCAGAAGTATTTACCTTATTCAAGAGATGTAATAAATATATCGACGAGACTATGCCTTGGGCACTTGCAAAAGATGAGGCAAAACAGGATCGTCTGGCAGAGGTTCTCTACAACCTGGTAGAGAGTATCAATATCGGGGCAGAGCTGTTAAAGAGCTATCTGCCGGAGACATCTGCAAAAATCCTTGCTCAGATCAACGGCGCAGAGCGTGATTTTGACGATCTGGCAACCTTTGGCCTGCGTGAGAATGGTCTGAAAGTGACAGATGCACCGGAAATCCTGTTTGCACGTCTGGATCTTGCAGAAGTTATGAAGAAAGTAGAAGAACTTCATCCACAGGTTGCAGAAGAAGCACCGGCCAAGGAAGCAGAGGCAGATGAGGAAGTGATCGACATTGAGCCAAAAGAAGAAATTTCTTTTGAGGATTTTGGAAAAATGCAGTTCCAGGTTGGTGAGATCATTGCCTGCGAAAAGGTGAAAAAATCCAAAAAACTGCTTTGCTCTCAGGTAAAAATCGGAAGCCAGGTAAAACAGATTGTTTCCGGAATTCAGAAACATTACACACCGGAAGAGATGGTTGGTAAGAAAGTGATGGTACTTGTAAATCTGAAACCGGCAAAACTGGCAGGCGTACTTTCAGAAGGTATGCTGTTATGTGCAGAGGATGCAGAGGGTAATCTGTCTCTGATGACACCGGAGAAAGCAATGCCATCCGGAGCGGAGATCTGCTAATGATTTTTGACACACATGCACATTATGATGATGAACAGTTTGATACAGACAGAGATGCTCTGCTGTGCGGAATGGCAGAGCAGAATGTCGGCACGATCATAAATGTCGGCGCATCTTTGGAAGGCTGCCGGCGCAGTGTGGAGCTGTCACATCAGTATCCATTTATCTATGCAGCTGTAGGCGTTCATCCGGATGAGGTGGGAGATTTAAATGAGGAGTCTTTTGCCCGTCTGCGGGAAACTGCCCGCACGGAAGAAAAAGTAGTCGCTATCGGTGAGATCGGTCTGGATTATCACTGGGATGTTCAGCCGCATGAAGTGCAGCAGCACTGGTTTGTTCGTCAGATGGAACTGGCAGATGAATTGGATCTGCCGATTGCGGTACACAGCAGAGATGCGGCAAAGGATACCTTTGATCTGATCGCAGCCCGTGGGAAGCATCAGCGTGGTGTGATCCATTGTTATTCTTATTCACCTGAGATGGCGCAGGAATATGTGAAACTCGGATACCATATCGGACTCGGCGGTGTCGTTACATTTAAAAATGCAAAAAAGGCAAAAGAAACGGCCAGACAGATTCCGTTGGAGCGTATTTTGCTGGAAACTGACTGTCCGTATATGGCACCGACACCGTTTCGTGGAAAACGCAACAATTCTGCGTATATCGATTATGTGGCGCAGGAAATTGCAGATCTGAAAGGAATTTCCAAAGAAGAAGTGATCGCTGTTACAGAAGAAAATGCAAAGAAGTTATTTGATCGCAGAATAAGCATTCCCCCGCTTCAAGTGCGTAGAGCACTAAGCGGTGGGCAGGGGGATGCTTATGTCAGTGGGAGTTAAAAGCTCCCACTGACAGGTCGCAAAGCGACTGCGTTCATGAGCAAGTAGCGAAAGCGAATTGCGAATGTCCGCTTTACCAGATGGCTCTGAATCGTTGAAATATAGGAGAATCATATGAGTGAAAACAGACCAAAACCGTATCTTGGAAATCCGCAGGAGACCATTGCGGTATTAAATCGTTATAAATTTGCATTTCAGAAAAAGTTTGGTCAGAACTTTCTGATTGATACCCATGTGTTGGAGCGCATCATTGATGAGGCAGGTATCACACCGGATGATTTTGTTCTGGAGATCGGACCGGGTATTGGAACTATGACCCAGTATCTGGCCTGCGCAGCCCGTGAGGTTGTGGCAGTGGAGATTGACAAAGTGCTGATCCCGATTCTGGAAGGTGACACGCTGAAAGCATTTGATAACGTAACTGTCATCAATGAAGATATTTTAAAAGTAGATATCAATAAACTGGTGGAAGAGAAAAACGGTGGCCGTCCGATCAAGGTAGTGGCCAATCTGCCATATTACATTACGACACCGATCATCATGGGCCTTTTCGAGAGTCATGTACCTATCGAGAGTATCACGATCATGGTACAGAAGGAAGTTGCAGACCGTATGAAAACCGGTCCTGGTTCCAAAGAATATGGAGCTTTATCTCTGGCGGTACAGTATTATGCCAATCCGGAGATTGTAGCAAATGTTCCGCCGAACTGTTTTATGCCGCGTCCGAATGTCGGTTCTGCAGTGATCCGCCTGACGCGACATGAGACACCTGTGGTTGATGTCAAAGATGAGAAACTGATGTTTCGTATCATTCGCGCATCTTTCAATCAGCGCAGAAAGACGCTGGTCAACGGACTGAAAAATTCCGGTGAGATTAATTTTAGCAAAGAACAGATTGAGGCGGCGATCACAGCGATTGATAAACCGCTGACAATCCG
>CAKREL010000123.1 GCA_934317205.1 uncultured Eubacterium sp. | reverse complement strand
CGTTATGAGCCAGAATATTTGCTGTGATATATACTTTTACATCATGAGCATGTGCAAACGCGATTCCTTCCTGAATCTCCTCCATGGAAAAATTCTTTGCTTTGGCTCTCAGTCCAAAGGCTTCTCCACCGATATATACTGCATCTGCACCAAACATAACCGCTGTTTTTAATACTTCCAGGCTGCTTGCCGGAATCAATAATTCTGGGTGTTTCATGAAATGCTCCTTACTATTTTTCCTGTTGTTTTTTCTTCACACTGACTGTCACACCGTCTCCCACAGGCAATACTGCCGTGGTCAGATTTTCATTATGTGTCAGTTCATACAGATACTCCCGCATCCTCTTGTGAATTGTACGGTTTCTTCTGGTTACTGCATAATGGGACTCTATAATATCGCCATCCTGCAGTACATTATCTGACACAAGGATACCACCCTCTGCCAGCAAACGCAAGATATCATCAAAGAAATGGATATACTGCCCCTTGGCCGCGTCCATGAAAATGAAATCATATGGCCCATGCAGTGTCTTTAATACTTCTGCTGCATCTCCTTCCAGCAACTTGATCATCTGATCCTTTCCTGCTTTCACAAAGTTGTCTCTTGCTATCGGAATACGCTTTTCATAATTTTCTATCGTAGTGATCTCACAATTCGCCGGATTGTACTCTGCCATCAATAATGCAGAAAACCCTACTGCCGTACCCACTTCCAGTATCCGAACCGGGCGTTTCATCGCCAGTAATAATTTTAACAGACTCTGCATCTCTCGACGGATGATCGGTACATAATCTGCTTTTGCATTTTTTTCCAATTCTTCCAGAAACGGTGTATTCCCCGTATTTAAAGAATTGATATATGTCACAAATCTTTCATCAACAATCATAGTCTAACCTGTACTATTTTTACTTTTCATACAGAATATCTTCAAAATTTAAGCATCCGAGCAGTTCTTGATTAATCTGCTGAATGATACGGCAGACTGCAACTTCTGCTGCCAGATATTCTCCCAGAAGCGGATCTTTGTATACATCTGCATATTCCTGTTCCAGGCGATCTGCCTCGGTAAAAAGATCAATCTGCTCTTTGCTGTTCTGTAAAAAATAATTCTTTCTTCGAAATTCATGTAGCCTATGCTCTTTTTCTGGATAATGATGCACTTCCTCCCGGATCTTCTGATACCGGCAGAAAGCATCACTATTCTGTAGCGCAAGCTTCAATTCCTCGATGCTTGTATTTAAATCCATTTTTCTTACACTTCCATGATAATCGGAATAATCATTGGACGACGTTTTGTCTTTTTCCAGACAAACTCACCCAGTGAATCTTTGATTTCTGTCTTGATCTTACCCCAGTCTGTAATACCACGGTCAGTCAGACCTGTCACATGCTCATTCAAAAGATGCTGTGCTTCATCCATCAGACTCTCTGACCCACGTACATAGACAAATCCACGTGATACGATATCCGGTCCAGCCAAAAGTTGTCCAGAACCACCCTGAAGTGTTAAAACAACGATAATGATGCCATCTTCTGCCAGATGCTGACGATCACGCATAACGATATTTCCGACATCTCCAACACCAAGTCCATCAACAAATACAGATCCTGCAGGTACTTTTCCAACAACTTCTGCACCATTTTCATCGATCTCCAGTACATCACCGGAAGAAAGCATCAGAATATGCTCTTTGTCCATACCAAGTTCTGCTGCCACTCCAGCCTGCGCTTTACGATGTTTGAACTCACCATGCACCGGAATTGCATATTTCGGGTGAAGCAGAGAATAAATCAGTTTGATTTCTTCCTGACATGCATGTCCGGATACATGAGTATCCTGAAAAATAACATCCGCACTCTGACGATACAAATCATTGATGATTTTAGAAACTGCTTTCTCATTTCCCGGAATTGGATTGGAACTAAATACGATCAGATCGTTTGGCTGAATTTTCACTTTGCGGTGTATACCATTTGCCATACGGGACAGTGCGGCCAGCGGTTCGCCCTGACTTCCTGTGGTGATCAGAACTGTCTTCTCGTCAGGATAATTTTTCAGCTGATCTACTTCGATCAGTGTATTGTCCGGAATATTCAGATAGCCAAGCTCAGATGCAATGGAAATAATATTGACCATACTCCTGCCTTCTACCACTACCTTACGTCCAAATTTATATGCGGTATTGATAATCTGCTGCACACGATCCACATTAGATGCAAAAGTTGCAACTATAATTCTCTGGTGTGTATGATCACTAAAAATACTTTCGAATGTTTTGCCGACCTTCCGTTCTGTCATAGTAAATCCCGGACGCTCTGCATTGGTACTATCACACATCAGAGCAAGCACACCTTTTTTACCAATCTCGCCAAAACGCTGCAGATCAATGGCATCACCGTAAACTGGTGTATAGTCCACTTTAAAGTCACCTGTGTGCACTACGGTTCCTGCCGGAGAATAAATAGCCAGTGCGGCCGCGTCCTGGATACTGTGGTTTGTCTTGATAAATTCGACACGGAAGCAGCCAAGATTAATATGCTGTCCGTATTTGACCACTTTACGTTTTACTTTATTGAGCAAATTGTGCTCACTAAGTTTATGGTCAATAATACCAATCGTCAACTTTGTCGCATAGATTGGCACGTTAATCTCACGTAACACATAAGGAAGTGCTCCGATATGATCCTCATGACCGTGAGTGATAAAAAATCCCTTTACACGATCAATATTGTCTTTTAAATATGTGATATCCGGTATACATAAATCAATACCATACATATCATCTTCCGGGAATGCCAGACCGCAATCCACCACAATAATACTGTCTTCATATTCAAAGGCAGTAATGTTCATTCCGATGGCTTCCAGTCCGCCAAGGGGAATAATCTTTAATTTTGATTTTTTTGTATTTGCCAAAAATTGCACCTCCTATATTATTTCCGTTCTTACTTTCATTTCTTACACTTCGATGTCCACATCGTCCAGCATCTCTGCAAAAACTTTAGAAATTGCGTTTAATTCCACATCATCTTCCACCATTGCATAGATAACATCTTCGTCCTGTGCCTGTACTTCCTTTAAAATATATGCAACAGAATCCTCTTCTTCTTCCTCAACCGCAAGAAGATAAGTCGTTCCATTGATACATGTCTGCTCTAAAAGGTATAATTCAAGATTTTCCTGATTCTCCGGATCTGTAAAAATAATTTTATCCATTGCACTTTCTACCCTTCCGTGTGCTGTCTGCTCTGATAATCCAGGTATCCCTGTAAAATAAAAATGGCAGCCAGTTCATCCACATACTCTTTTCTGTTCTCTCTGCGGATTCCGACCTGCATCATAGTTCGGTCTGCTTCTACGGTGGTCAGTCGTTCATCCCAGAGCACTACCTCGAGTCCGGTACGCTTCTCTAGCATTTCCTTAAACTCAAGTGTCTTCTCGCATCGTTCTCCCTCTGTGTTGTTCATATTTTTCGGAAAACCAAGTACGATTTTTCCTACTTCATACTCTTCTTTCAGTTCATTGATTCGTGCCAGTGTCTGGCGCAGCTTTCCCGGTGCCTTCCGCCGCACGATTTCAATTCCCTGGGCAGTCAAAAACAAGGGGTCACTGATTGCAACCCCAACCGTTTTTGAGCCAAAATCAAGTCCCATGATTCTCATACGTTTTTCCTAATCCCAGCCATGTTTTGCAACGTAATCTTTCAAAACTTCTTCTACCAGTTCATCACGTTCTACTTTCATGATCAGACTGCGGGCATTTTTGTAGCTTGTAATATATGTCGGGTCTCCGGACATAATGTATCCCACAATCTGATTGATTGGATTGTATCCTTTCTCTGCCATCGCTTTGTATACGATTTCCAGAACATCACCAATTTTTAATTCCGGTGCTTTTTCTACTTTAAAATATTGTGTACTGCTTAAGTCTTGCATAACTTGTACCTCTGTCGTTAAAATATATCAACATTTATTTTAATATAAATAAGGGAAAAATTCAACTGTCATTATCCGGTTCGCCAGGTTTTCCTCTGTCGGCACCCATACTTTGACATATTCCGGGGTCAGTCCTTCAAAATATCGTACACCATCTACTTCCACTGGTTCTTCGAATAATACGGATACTTCTTTTCCCTCATAATACTTAATAAAATCTTTTTTCTGTTTTTCTGCAAGTTCCATTAAAATTCCGCTACGCTCTGCTTTTACAGATTCCTGAATCTGATCCGGCATAGATGCTGCAACTGTTCCGTTTCGCATGGAATATTTAAAAACATGGACTTCATAAAAATCTATTTTTTTCACAAAATCACAAGTTTCCTCAAACTCTTCCAATGTTTCTCCCGGAAATCCAACAATAATATCTGTCGTAATAGCTGGATGTTCATAATACTGGCGCAGCAAATTACATTTTTCCAGATATTCTTCCGGTGTGTATCTGCGATTCATTCGTTTTAAAACTGTTCCACTTCCACTCTGTAAAGAAAGATGAAAATGCGGACATACTTTCGGAAGTTTCACCAGCTCCCGTACAAATGTCTCTGTAATAATTCCGGGCTCCAGGGAACCAAGTCTGATACGTTCGATACCATTGATTCCATGTAATGTCTTGATTAATTCCAGAAGACTGCTGTCGCAGTCGATGCCATAGGAACTCAGATGGATACCCGTCAGCACAAGTTCTTGAAATCCATTTTCTGCAAGTCTGTGTGCTTCCAGTGCAACATCCTCCAGTCTTCGGCTTCTGACTCTGCCTCTTGCATATGGAATAATGCAATAGCTGCAAAATTGATTACAGCCGTCCTGTACTTTTAAAAACGCACGGGTATGCTCTGACGGATGAATCACCGTCAATTCTTCATATTCCTGCTTTGTATGATTAATATCCAGAACACCATCCTGCTCCACATTGTGATCAGCTTCATAGGCTTCAAGCATTGCAAGAAGATCCTGTTTTTTATTATTTCCGATAATAATATCAATGGCCGCATCTGCTTTTGCCTGCTCTGTGGATGTCTGTACGTAACAGCCTGCAGCCACCACGATTGCATCCGGATTCATCTTCTTTGCTTTATGAATCATTTGTCTGGATTTACGATCTGCAATATTCGTCACAGAACAAGTATTGATAATATACACATCTGCCCTGTCATGAAACGGCACAATCTCATATCCCGCATGTTCCAACATCTGCTGCATTGCTTCTGTCTCATATGAATTCACTTTACATCCAAGGCTGTGTAATGCCGCTTTTTTCATT
>CAKREL010000122.1 GCA_934317205.1 uncultured Eubacterium sp. | reverse complement strand
CGCTTAAAAAAACCTTTTTTTTCTTCAGCCATACTATTCTTCCTTTCCTACTACGCATCCAATTCTTTTTCAATCAGATTGACAGAAACCAGTGCAGATACACCTTTCTCCTGCATAGTGATACCATACAGACGGTCTGCAGCTGTCATAGTTCCACGTCGGTGGGTAATGACAATAAACTGCGTATTTTTTGTCAGCTTATGCAAATAATTTGCAAAACGATCCACATTAGAATCATCCAGCGCCGCCTCGATTTCATCCAACAGACAGAATGGAGAAGGTTTTAAGTTCTGAATAGCAAAAAGTAATGCAATCGCTGTCAGTGCTTTCTCTCCACCTGAAAGCTGCATCATGTTCTGTAATTTTTTTCCAGGCGGTTGTGCAATGATCTTGATACCGCATTCCAGAATATCTTTGGTTTCATCATCTCCGGTCAGTTCCAGAGAACCTTTTCCACCGCCAAACAATTCCTTGAACGTCTTGTCAAACTCGGCCTGAATATCAGCAAACTTCTCTGCAAACTGCTTGCGCATCCCCTCATCCAGTTCCGAAATAATCTTCTCCAAACTGGCTTTTGCTTCTTCGAGATCCGCATGCTGTGCATGTAAAAATTCATAACGCTCCGAAACGCTCTTATACTCCTCAATAGCATTGACATTAACATTTCCAAGTTTACGGATTTCATTTCGTATCTCTGCAATTTGTTTTTTCAAATCTGATACATTTACATTGGTCAAAACTTCCTGCTCTTTTGCCGCATGATAGGTGATTTCATACTCTTCCCACATGTAGTTGCTCAAAGATTCCTGTGCATTTTCTGTCTTTTCCTTCTGCTGATTTAATCGGAACAACTCTTTATCCAGCTCGCTCATAATCCGTGAAAGATCCTCTCGCTGAGTAAAGAATTTTTTCTGTTCTGCAAGCATTGCTTCTTTCTCGCCGCGAATACCAGTCAGCTTTTCATCCAAATCCTTTTTCTGCTGAATTGTTTCACCGGATGCCTCCTGCAAACGTTTAATCTCATCTTCCAGTTCCTTAATCACAGTTTCACTGTTCGCACTGTCATGTAAAATCTGCTCTTTTTCCCGCGTCAAACGGTAGATTTCTTCTGTAATCCGCCCAACATTCTGCTCCTGAAAAGATTTCTGCTGCTGCTTCTGCGCAATCTCCAGCAAAAGTTCATTCAGATCCTGCGAAGCACTTTCAATTTCAAGATTTTTATTTTCCACCTGCTGCGTCAGGAATTTATTCTGTTCTGTAATGTCTTTTTCCCGGTCAGCCGACAGTTGCATCTGCTCTGCCATCTGTTCCTGCTCTGCAGTCCATGACTTTTTGTCTTTGTCAATTTTTGCAATTTCCTCATGAATACCGGCGTAAGTCGCTTCCTGTTTTTCCTGCTGCTCACGGATGTGTCCCGTCTCCATCTCCAGCGTATTTTTATCCAAATAGGCCTGTTGCAAATTAACCTGTAATTCCTCGTAATCATCTTTTAACAGCGCATTTGCTGTCTTCACATCTTCCATACGACTGCGGATTTCCTGCGCCTGTTGCTTATACTCTGCAATCTGTTTTTCCAGCACTTCAATCTCACGATTTCGCCCCAGCAGATTACTGTTATTTCGAAAAGCACCACCTGTCATAGAACCGCCAGGCTGCAAAGACTCACCTTCCAGCGTAACGATACGCAGAGAATAGCGGAATTTTCGTGCCACTGCAACTGCATGCTCGATCGTATCCATTACCAGGACTCGTCCAAGCAGATGGCCAGCTACATTTTCGTACTGAGGCTGCGTATGCACCAGACTGCTTGCGATTCCGATGACACCTGCTTCGCCAAGTGCCTTTTCTGCCGGCACATGCTCCGGTGCAGATACACTGGTCAATGGTAAAAATGTGGCACGGCCGTAACGGTTTTTCTTCAGATATTCGATCATCTGTCGGGCAGTATCCTCGTTATCAGTTACGATATTTTGAATACTTCCGCCAAGAGCTGTCTCAATAGCAGTCTCATACCGCTTATCTACCTTGATCAGATCTGCGATAACACCATGAATCCCCGGTGTGTCTGCCTTGCGCTCCATGATGCGGCGAATGCTGTTGCCATAACCGTCATAACGCTCTGCAATATTGCGCAGGGATTCCAGCCTGGAGCTGTCCTTATGAAACTGCTCCTTGCACTGATCCATTTTTCCTCGCAGTTCTTCAAACTGCTGCCGCCAGTTGTTTCGTTTTTGCTCAATAGAAGTTTTTTCCTCTTCCAGGGATGCAATCTTTTCCTTCAATTCTGCCAGTTCTTTTTCCTGCTTTTGCAGTAAACCACTGACATCATTTTCACCGCTTTTCTGTTCCAACAGTTCTTTGTTTAATTGCGCCCGTCGGATAGAAGCCTGCTCCTGCATAGTTTTCAGGCGCTGCTGCTCTGCTTTCATTGATGCACGGGCATTTAGCAAACGCATTATTTCTGCATTTCCATCCTCAATCTGCTGTTCCATTGCAGCAGTATCTTTTCGCAATGTTTCCAGCTGTTCTGTCAGAGTGTCTTTTCGCAATTCTGTCTCATGAATACCCTGCTTCAACGTTTCCATCTGTTCACGATACTCTTCACCGGATTTGCGCTGACGCTCCATGTCTGCTTCCAGTGCCTCTATACGGCTTTTCACATGTTCCTCATTCTGCTGTGCCGTATTGATCTGCTCCCGCAGTACATTGATCTGACCTTCCAGTTTTTCTCTGGAAACACCAGTCTCATTCATACGTTGCTGCAGTACACTGATGCGCTCATCTGCCTTAGCAATATTTTCTTCCAGTTCTTCGTATCTGGCTTTCGCTTTTTCAAAATTCTGCGACGTTTCCTTCTGCTGATGCTCTGCAATGCCACATTTTTCTTCCACTTCCTGAAGTTCTGTGTTCATACGATCCATTTCAAGCAAATACAGATTTCTGTCACAATCTTTCAATTCTTCTTTTTTCTTCAGATAAATTTTGGCATGTTCTGCCTGACGCTCCAGCGGTCCAACCTGACGTTCCAACTCTGATAAAATATCGTTGACACGCACCAGATTCTGCTGCTCATCTTCTAATTTTTTCAACGCAGTTGCTTTTCTGCGCTTGAACTTAACAATTCCAGCCGCCTCATCAAACAATTCCCGGCGTTCCTCCGGTTTGCCACTCAGAATCTTATCAATCTGTCCCTGACCAATAATAGAATAGCCTTCTTTACCAATACCGGTATCATAAAAAAGCTCATTGACATCCTTCAGACGGCACTGTGTACCGTTGATCAGATACTCGCTCTCACCGGAACGATACACCCGTCGTGCTACTGTCACTTCATTATAATCCAGCGGAAGCTTATGATCTGAGTTGTCCAACGTAATCGCCACATAAGCAAAACTAACAGGCTTTCGATTTTCCGTTCCGGCAAAAATGACATCCTGCATGCTGGCACTTCGCAATTGCTTTACTTTCTGCTCACCAAGTACCCAGCGTACCGCATCCGCGACATTACTTTTTCCGCTTCCGTTCGGACCTACAATACCTGTGATCCCGTTATGAAACTCAAATACAATTTTATTGGCAAAGGACTTAAAACCGTGTACCTCGATAGATTTAAGATACATACATTCCTCCGTTTACTCTATCACATACTCTCAAAATCTCTTTACAACAGATTTTGAGGCATCTCCCTATTGTCCCTTCTTTCTTAATGCCAAAATAGCCTGGTAGGCAGCTTCCTGTTCTGCTGCCTTCTTTGTATGTCCCTCACCACAGCCGTAACACTTATTTGCAATACGTGCTTCCACAGTATAGTTTTTGTTGTGATCCGGTCCACTCTCATCTACCAGCACATATTCCAGCTTTCCGCTATGCTCATCTCCCTGCACGATCTCCTGCAGGATAGTCTTGCTATCATAAAAGAGCTGCATATGCTCCACGTTATTCAGCACAAAACGATGAATAAACTCTTTTGCATTAGCAAAACCACCATCCAGATAAATAGCTCCGATAATCGCCTCAAATGCATCTGACAAAATTGATTTTCTCTTTCTTCCTCCGGTCTGATCCTCACCTTTTCCAAGGAAAAGATAATCTCCCAGATTCAGTGCTCTGGTACAAAAAGCCAGCGTCTGCTCACATACAATACTTGCACGTACACGGGTCAGTTCTCCCTCCGGCACATCTGTATGCTCATGATATAAAAAGTCACTTGTTACAATTTCCAGTACTGCATCACCCAGAAATTCCAGACGCTCATTGTCAGATAATTTCTTCATCCGATGCTCATTGGCATAAGAGCTGTGTGTCAGAGCCTGGCGTAGCAAGCCTTCCTGATGAAACTGATAACCGATTTTTTCCTGAAATTCTTTGATCTGTTCCATTTTTCCCTCCTGTTTAATCCACAAATGGATGCTGCTGCAAAAATACTCACTGCAACAGCATCCATTTTCTTGTTATACTGATTCTTACAATGCTTTTTTAATCTGTTCTACAGCATCGCCAACAGTTGTGATTTTTTCTGCTTCTTCTGTCGGAATCTCGATCTCAAACTCTTCCTCGATTGCCATAATAATCTGGAAAATATCCAAGGAATCTGCTCCAAGATCATCTACAAAAGTAGTCTCTTCTGTAATACCATCAGCATCAATGCTTAATACTTCACTGATGATACTTTTAATTTTATCAAACTCCATGACGCAAATCCTCCCTCCCTGTTATTTTTCTACAATAATATGCTCTTTGATTTTACCATTAATATCCTGCTGCTTGAATGTCACACACTGAAGAATAGAATTCTTCACATCAATTGCTTTCGCACTGCCATGTGTCTTGACCACCAAACCATTCAGTCCAAGCAGAGGAGCTCCACCATACTGGGAGGCATCAAAGGACTTCAATGTCTGTTTTAATGCAGGTTTAATCAAAAGTGCTCCAATTTTAGACCGGAGAGATGACATCAGTCCTTCTTTTACCTTAGAAAGTAAAGTTGCAGCTACACCTTCGTACAGTTTCAGTACGATATTTCCTGCAAATGCTTCGCAGACAATAACGTCTGCACCACCGTGCGGAATCTCGCGTGCTTCAATACTTCCGATAAAATTAATACCAGGACATTCTTTCAGCAATGGAAAAGTCTCCTTTACCAGCTGATTTCCTTTTTCCTCTTCTGCTCCGATATTCAGGATCGCCACTCTCGGATTCTTGATTCCGACAATGTTTTCCATATAAATAGATCCAATCTGGGCAAATTGCACCAGATGTGACGGACGCGCATCCACATTCGCTCCACAGTCGATCAGAAGTGAAACTCCCTTTTCCGTCGGAACTAAAGGTGCCAACGGTGGACG
>CAKREL010000121.1 GCA_934317205.1 uncultured Eubacterium sp. | reverse complement strand
ATTTAAATCGCGAATTACTTCGCTGTTCTCAATGAATCTTTCAAGGTTATTTCACTGTTCAGTTATCAAAGTTCTTTTTTGCCGCTGTCGTTCAGCGACTTTTATATGTTATCACAAGGTTTTGCGCTTGTCAACAACTTTTTTTATTTTTTCAAAAGTTGTTTCTTTCTTGCGTCGTTCCCCGCGACAGCTATTAGATAATACCATTGAGGCTTTACATTGTCAACACTTTTTTACATATTTTTTTACATTTTTTTAATCCCGTCAAACAAAAGAATAGATGTTGTGGTTTTTCTTTCTTTTACCACAACATCTATTCTTTCTGACTCTATTTTCCAAACAAAAACCCTGTCAAGATTCTGGATGGAACGTTATTATAATATAGATATCTCAAAATACTGCTCTGATCAATCTGCTCAATTATCATTTTCCCTTCTTCTGTTCCAGCAAACAGTGACAAAAGCATAAACAGTAGCCACACAAGAATCAGCCCTTGAAACGCTCCCGCAAAAATCCCAAGTGTCCGGTTAATTCCTTTGATTACCGGAATTCGATTGATGATGCGCAGAGAACGTCCTATCATAGATACGATAATACCTGCAATCAGCAGGGTAACAAAATAAGAAATCCCTGCCAATATCCAGTCTGCCATTTTTTTACCAAGGATCTCATACACCCCTGCCTGATCCAACAGATTATTTCCTGAATCTGTTATATAGGAAGTAACCTGCTCTGGAAGGGATACCCCAGCTACAGTACTACCGCCATTAACATTGTCTGAAAGCTTTGCCTTTCCATTATCCCGAATCGCCTGTGTGCAACGCTGTTCCAATACCCTATAAATACCAGTATTATCCTTAATGTAATTGCTGACATACGGCGTTGCATAGGAAACCAGACCAATTAGCAACACTACGGAAATCAATGAATATAAAATTCGAAGCAATCCTCTGTTCCATCCCCGAATCGCACAGAACAAAATAATCGCACCTACTACCACTAATAACCAATTCATTATTTTTCGCCCGCTTTCCCGCTTCCAAACAGTCGGAGACGAATCTGCTGTGTCTCATCCTCTATCACAAAAGCATATCTGCGGTATCCGCTAATATGCAGAGCCTCACGAAACGTATTTTCGAATTCATAATGAAATTTTTCCCGTCCACCCAATGTATAAATAGCACATACATTATTGCTGTAAAGACAGATTTCATGATTATCCAGGAAGCGCATTTTTTCAAATGGAAAATCTGTCACAAACTGTGTCTGTTCATTACATTTCATATTGTACACAACCACTTTTCGTTTTGCTTCATCTTTTCCTTCTGCAAACACAAGGGCAAAATAGCTGTCATCGCAAAATACTGATTTTATTTCCTCTTCAACCTGCTTCTTTGCTCCTTCTTTTGGTGCATTTCCTCCTGTAAAAGTATAAACGCCCTGATCTGAAAATGCAATCAGCTGATCTGCCCCAACATACGTCAGTTCTGGGATCACTGCATCATAGGAATAGGAAGCCACAATATGATCAACTTTTTCCTCTCCTACTGTTCCAAAATTATAAAAAGTTACGGTGCTTTTTGCACTTCCATCATGGATATCCAAACTGGATACGGCCAGTTTTTCCCCGTCCCGCGAAATCGCAACATCCAACGGCGTACCACCTTTTTCCACATGAATCGCACCTTCTGCCAATTGTTCGCCATTCCTGCTGTAAAGTGCCAGATACCCGGTTCCATCTTCTTCCATCATAACGGCAACTGTACCGTTGGCTGATACATCGATTCTCTGTATCGGCATAGTAACACTGAATTTTCCTTGTGTACCGCTACTGTTCATGACATAAATCTGTTTTCCATCTTTATCCGCAAATGCTACATACTGTTTACATACTGCAAACATCGGATCTGACATTTCAAAACTCTGATTCCAGACAATCTGATTGTCCGTTGTGACACAGGCCGCTCCGTCATTACTATATTTTAACAGATTTCCATTAAATTCCGCATATTGAGTAGCATTTGTATCCGTCCGTTCTACTGTACTGATAATTCGAAAATCATCATAGAATTTATGCTGCACACATATATAATATGTAACTGCGAGAACCACACAGATACCTACAATAATAGCCAGTATCTTTAACTGCTTTTTATGATGTTCACGCACTTTACGTTCGATTTCTTCCCAGTTTGCCTGAACCATTTGCAGATTACTTTTTCCTGCGTTATTCATACTTTCCTCCACTTCAGAATGTTTTCATTTGTTGTATATCATAAAGCATTTTGGGAGGAAAGTCCAGAAGGATTACGGCAACAACAATTGCTGTCCTTCATAGATCATATCCATATTTTCAATCTGGTTCGCATTGCAGATATCCTGCACTTTCTGCGTGGTGTGATAAACTGCTTTGCTGATGGACATCAGGCTATCACCTTTTTTCACCGTATAATAACGGACATCCTTTTGTTCTGACTGCATCAGAGCCGCGTTATCCTGATTCTGGTCTGACTGGTTTTGAACGCCCACATCCTGCGCTGGCTGACTCTGAGATGTCTGATCTGCATTCTGATCTCCGGTCTGATTCTCGGATGTCCCACTTTGATCACCTGCTTTTTGTTCCTCAGCCCCCTGTACGCCCTCATTCTGTTCCTGCACAGTGTCTTTCTTACTCTCGTCCTTGGTATTTTTCGCCTGCTTACCCGGTACATTTTTTGGTTCTGCATTCTGCACATTTCCTGAAACTGTCTGTAACGTATGCTCCAACACTTTCATATTCTGATAATTTCCAATCTGTGAAATACCGGTTGCTGCCACCACAGCCAAAACAGCAACACCAGCTACATACACAAATGGCTGATGTTTTTTCCTTGTCGGATGCTCATTCAGTTTGTTCAAAATGGCACGATAGTTCTGTGCTACATCCAGAGATTCTTGTTTCTGTTGTTCTGTATCTGTCCGTAACGGTTCTGTATGCCTGTTCTGCGCTACCAGAAATTCCTGCATAGCCGGATTTTTTTCATAATAAACAGCATAGCCCTCCAGACGCTGCAGACAGCCCTGCGCCTGTACAAAAAACGCATCCATCCGGTTCAACTTGTCCTCATAATACAAAAAACGGGAACCATGTTCCTGCGTTGCATTAAAAAACTGCTGTATTGAAGTTGTCACCTCCAGATTACTTCCTTCCAGCGAAAAATACCAGCCCAGAAGTTCATAATCTGAAAAGAATTCCTTAATTCCCTGATAAACTTTCTCCCAAAACAATTGCTGACGCTCCTGGGATGCCACTGCTGACGATGGCTGTTCCACAATATCGATGTCTGAAACGATCGTTGTATCCACCTGGTGCAGCATCTCATCCCGTGTCAAATCGGCACCATACTCTGATTCCGCCGTAAATGGTTCAGCATATACTGTAGATTCTCCGGCAAAAGAAAAATCCACCAGCTGTGCACCACTGATAAATATGTACTCCTGGTTTCCGCGACGATATGTTTTTCCCAGAAGTACTGCTGCCGGAATCTCATTTTCCTTCATTTCCGTGTGCAGTGTCCGATGGACATATGTGTAAACAAAATCCTCTACATAAATCTGACAGGTATCTCCAAGTTTTCCCATCTGACGGATATTTTTCGGCAACTGAAACTGTCTCTCCTTCTGATTTCCCATGTTTGATTCCCTCTTTCTATCGTTTATATAATTACAGTGTTTTAATTTTCTCGGGGAATTTTATCATGGGAGCCTTGTAAAACTTTGCCGATTTCTGAAAACAACTTCTTGTTTGTCAGTGTAAGGAACAAGATGGGAAAACTCCAATGCAGGCACGACGGATTTCCTATCTTCGCTGCGCCGCTTATCTCCGACCGCTCCCGCGAACTCACCAACAGCAAAACAGCTGTTGGCTCAGACACACTCACGCGGTCGGGCTATGCTCGCTCCGATAACAGAAATCAGTCTACCGCCTCGCCTTGGAGTTTTCCCATCTTTGTTCCGTTTACATGACGGCACTGCGTACCACGCATGCACATAAGCTGATAAAATAATATTCGTTATGTCGCATGCGCAGATTTACATAGAGTAAAGAATGACACTGTTGTACTTTATACTTTATAACATACTTAATTGTAGATCTGCACATGCAACACAACAGAGATTATGCTATCAGCTTATATGCATGTGTGGCACGCAATGCCGTCGTGTGCATCTACTAATTTTGGTAACGTAAATAGAGAAAACGAAGAATCCTGTCAGGAAAAGCGATTCAGTGAGCGACTGATTTTCACAAGGTTTTGCGCGAACGGGAACCGACCAGCTTTTATAGGAGGTGGGAGTGAGTGCGATGAAACCGCAGTGAAAAGAAGGTAGCGAACGTCTAGCTTTCTGACAGGATTCTTCGTTTTCTTAATTATATTAAATTTTTAGCCAAAAACACAGCCAAACAAGAGTTTAAGCCATGAAGCCTTTTACTTTTTTATAAATACTCTCGCTATCAAGTTCATATTTCTTGATCAGCTCTGCACCAGGACCAGATTCACCAAAACGATCATACACACCGATCTTCATTACTTTTGTCGGAGCTTTCTCGCTCAATGTGTCGCATACAGCACTTCCAAGACCACCAATTACAGAATGCTCTTCTACTGTTACGACTTTGCCTGTTTTCTGTGCGGATGCAATAACCAGTTCCTCATCCAGTGGTTTGATTGTATGGATGTTGATCACTTCTGCATCGATACCATCTGCTGCCAGCAGTTTTGCTGCCTCTACTGCCTCATTTACACACAAACCAGTTGCGATGATTGTCACATCTTTGCCCTCTTTTAATACAACGCCTTTGCCAAGTTCGAATTTGTAAGTTGCTTCGTCGTTGATTACCGGAACAGCCAGACGGCCGAATCTTAAGTAAACCGGTCCCTCATACTCATAAGCAGCACGAACTGCTGCTTTTGCTTCTACATCATCACATGGATTGATCACTACCATGCCCGGAATAGTACGCATCAGGGCAATATCCTCATTACACTGATGAGTTGCACCATCCTCACCTACGGAAATACCTGCGTGAGTTGCGCCGATTTTTACATTTAAGTGCGGATATCCGATGGAATTACGAACCTGCTCAAATGCACGTCCTGCTGCAAACATTGCAAAAGAACTCATAAACGGGACTTTTCCACAGGTAGCAAGACCTGCTGCAATACCTGCCATGTTGCCCTCAGCGATACCACAGTCAATGTGACGCTCCGGAAATGCTTTTTTGAAAACAGCTGTCTTTGTTGCACCTGCAAGGTCAGCATCCAGAACTACCAGATTCTCATGCTCTTTTCCGAGCTCTACTAATGTATTGCCGTAACTGTCTCTTGTTGCGAT
>CAKREL010000120.1 GCA_934317205.1 uncultured Eubacterium sp. | reverse complement strand
AACTGTTTTTTTGCCAGCATTGACCAAGCCGGACAGCAAGACGTCAGAAGAAATGGTTTCTCTCCTGTTTTTACATGATAAACATAATCATGCGCTTCTGTCACTGCTCCGATATCCGCACCAAGAGCCACCTCATAAACCTGTGAAAATCCTAATCTTAACAGTGCTGCATAAATCTTATCCGGTGTTGCTTCTTTACCAAACTGTCCAGCATAAGCCGGTGCAATTTCAGCAACGACCTCACCACCATTTTTCATACAACGGATCAGCTGGAAAATCTGAGATTTATCTGCAATGGCTCCAAATGGGCAGCTCACCATACACATACCGCAGGATAAACATTTTTCCTGATTGATAATAGCTCTTCCATATTCATCCGATTCAATCGCTTTGATACCACAGGCAATAGAGCAAGGACGTACTTTTTTACCGATTGCATCATATGGACATGCACTTTTACATTTTCCACATTTAATACATTTTGACTTATCAATATGTGCCTGTCCATCCACATGTGTGATTGCATCACGCGGACAGACCTCCATGCATGAATGTGCCAGACATCCACGGCAAAGATTACTTACCTCATATACATTATCTTCACATGCGTTACATGCAGACGGAATTACCTGCATCAAAGGCGGTTCATAATACATCTCATCCACAGTTGCTTCATCCAATCCGCTTGTAATATGAACTGGTTTATTCTGTGGTCGAAGAGATAGTCCAAGTGCCAGTCTGGTACGTTCAGAACTTACTGCTCGTTCTCTGTAAACACTGTCTCTGAAACGTGGATTTTCATCTGGCGACAACTTATATGGAATTGCCTCCAAATCATCATTGATATTGTCAGATTCATACGCAATACGCGCAACCTCAACAAAAACATCTTTTCTCAAATCCGAAACCTGTGTGTGTAATCCTCTCATAAACTAATCACCCTTTCCTATGATCTCTCCTATCCCTGCCATTAGTTTAAATCCTCCCCTCTGAACGGTCAATAGAAAACACCTTGGGTACTTAACAAAAAACAATAAGTTACCATTTGCACACTATCCTTCCTTTTTCATATGTTAAAATAAATAAAAAAATAAGGATATCATAATTGTGAACTGTAATTGCAATTCTGCGAACTCTGATTGTCCGTATATGACGGATTTTAAACGTCCTAACTGTGAAGACAAAGCTATCACTATGGCTTATGTTCCTTGGCAACAGTTCCGGAACCTGTATGATCTTGATTGCGCTCTTAAAACCGGTACTATTTTTGCCGAATTAGATAAACCATTTACCGGAAAAGGAGGAATGTGCCGTGAACGCTGCATGTAATGTAGAAAAACAACGGCTGATGAATGCCATTTACCAGTGCGGCTTTGCCATCAGCGATATTACCCTCTTTCTGGATACTCATCCGAAGGATCCGGATGCACTGGATTATTTTCAGCATATGAAACAAAAATACAACCACCTTTTGACAGAATATGAAATAAAATATGGTCCCCTCACTCAAACTGGAGAGCAAAGACAGAATTATTGGCAATGGGCAGTATCACCGTGGCCATGGGAAAGGGGGTTTTACTAAATGTGGAGTTATGAAAAAAGATTACAATATCCAGTTTGTATTAAAAAATCCAACCCGGCTATCGCAAAGATTATTATCTCTCAGTTTGGCGGACCAGACGGAGAACTCTCAGCATCTATGAGATACCTGTCTCAAAGATATGCAATGCCTTACCGGGAAGTTGCTGGATTGTTAACAGATATTGGAACTGAAGAATTTGCTCAAAGAAGATGGAAGTGACTATTACATATAAATAAGAAGGTTTGAGAAACTTGTATATGATTATATTACACTATTACTCTGCCTTTTTCAACTCTGGCAGTAATGTTTCCGGAATAATCGAAATCTACTTTTCCATTGCGGACGTACCACACGCCATTTTTATTGGCCGCCAGACCGTTGTAGCTGAAATCTACCGTTCCGTCTTTCAGTTTCCACCAGCCGTATTCGTTATTTTCTACGCTATTGCAGGTAAAATCGACTTTACCGTTGACGATGCGCCACCACCCATTCTGGTTCTGTGCAATGCCTGTGTAGCCAAAATCTACCTTGCCGTTGCGGACATACCACCAACCGTTTTTATTCTGTGCTACAGTGGTGACGTTTGATGCAATCTGGCCATTCTCATAATAGTACCAGTTTCCATCTGCTGCTCTCTCGTCAGCGACACGGCCGTTGAGATTTGCCGGAATTTCTTCCAGGGACTTATTCATAATGGCATAAGCCACTGCCTTGGCGATTGCCTTGTAGCCAGCTTTCTGGTACAGGTTGTGATCGTCCCGGTCATCCACAAAGCAGATCTCCAGCAGGAGTGCCGGTGCATTGGTTTTGTTCAGTACCTTGAGTTTTTTGGAAATTTTAGTACCGCGGTCTGTAAATCCAAACTTGCTCATGTTCGCGCGGATCCGCTCTGCCATTTGTGGCTTTCCTTTGTTCATGGCATTTACCCACACTTCAAAACCTCCGATGCGGCTGTCTCCCGGATAATCATTCCGGCCGGAATTCAGATGAATCGAAAATACAAACGATACACTGTGCGAGTTACATTTTGCCACAATTTTATTTAGGACATCATTCTGGCTGCTGCCATTGTCTACGGTGTCATTGTAGACGGTCCAGCCGCAGCTTCGCATGATGCTGATCATCTCCGCTACGATTAAACGGTTTTCTTTTGACTCATCAAGTAAGCCCACTGCTCCGCAGGCTACCTTTCCTGCCGGGTTGTGTCCGGCATGAATACTAATTGCTGCCATTTATTTGCAACCTTCTTTCTTTTCGATATATTGTTTGAATAACTGATGCAAACCAGTGGATGCCAGACCACTGAATAGTCCGCTTAAGATAATGGATGGTGAAATGTTCCAGGCATTAATCCAGACAGCCAGCACCACACCAAGCAGTGCACACACGGTCGGAATGTATTTGTTGTCCATATCTTTCACCCATTTTTTGATCACATAACCTACGCACAGACAGATTCCTACAATCACCGGAATCATAAAGTCTGCTAAAAATCCTAAATCTGTCATTTTTACTGTCCTTTCTTTTTTAAATGCAATTCTTCGATTTCCTGTTTCATCTTCGTTACCATGCCATTCCCGCCTAATTTATGATATGCATCATACATCTCATTGAAGTTCTCATAGGCATAGGATGGTATTTCTCCCAGCCGCATGTATTTATCATGATATTCAATCAGCTGAACACGTAGGAGCAGCATAGTACCATGACTGTTAGCTTCGCGCTGCTTCTGTTCTGCCTCAATGCGCTCGTTCCGCTCGATAACATCAGCTTTCTTTTGCTTCCTCTGTTCCTGCAGGAGCCACACGATATAGCCCATCAGAGCTGTCAAAATGATTGGCAGTGCTATAAGGTATGTCTGCAATAATAAATTGTTCACGTTTTTTAACCACTTCCTTTCCATAAATTTATAAAAAGAGCCGGCACCGAAGTGTCGACTCTGATTAACAATCTTCTGCTGCCAGATCTGAATCTGGTGTATCTACCACTACCTCAGCCTCAGTGTCCCCGTGTCTACGTTTCTTTCTTGGCTTTGGCATTGGCTCCGGAACTGGAGTTGGTGTCGGTTCCGGCATTGGTGGAACAGGTGGTGTTACTGGCTCCTGCTGTGATTCCCGGATCTTCCGTTCGATAAATCTGAGACAGTCTGCCATCACCTTTGTGCTCTCCCCTTTCGTTTCAACGTCTTTCAATGTATTGTATAACATTTCTAAATCCTGTGTATGTATCATTGTTTTTTCCCTTTCTGATTATCCGTTAGATGAAGTTACCCATGAACCAGTTAAAAGCATGTAAAATGCCGACCTCCTATCAATGCTTCCCTCATAAATAACATAAGGTGCACCACCAAACGAAGTCATCGCATAAACCTGCCACTGACCACTCGTATTAAGCATTGCTATACACGGATAGTAAGTATTTGAACCTGTATTTCTGCACCAGCCTGATAAAGTTACGGAATGATTTTTAGGGCGATACCGTTCTGGCACTGTTGTAATCAATGTAGTTGCTGGAACTGTCCAGCAATGCAAATGACACACATAACCATCTTTGTGTAGATAACCAGAATCTGATTGTTTGGCTATTGATGATTTAAGTGTTGAAATTGATGACGAATGAGACGACAATGTACTTTCTATATTTACACCGTTTATTGTAGCTCCGCATGGTGCGGTCATCTCAATTTCACCAGATCTACAAATAATTTGAGCTGTTCCGCTAGCACTTACATTTTCTAATAATGCTCGACCACTGTTTAAACTAACTGACGAGCCATAACCACCGGAACTACCAGATAATTCTATTGTTCCATTACTTCCAGATAAATAATGGCGAAAAGCGGCATTAGATGCTGCGTTCCCTACATAAATGTTATCACTTATTACGCTTCCCGCAAACGTACCCGTTGCTGCTTCCAACTTTCCACTAAACACACCATTTTTTGCTGTCAACGTGCCGTCTGATGTAATCTGCAGATTTGTTGAATTGACAGTAAAATGACCAGTGGTGAGGTCTATGCTGTTTCCGGTGATTTTAAGTTCGGAGTTGAGTTGTTTTAAGACATCATTCTTTGATACTTTCAGTGTGATTGCTTCTGCATTTTGTTTTATAGATGATTCTGCAGTAGACATTCTCCCCTCAACTAATGATGTTCTGGATGCTAATGCGGTGATATTACCTTTTTCCACTTTAAGACTGGCATTTAAGCTAATTACATCTGACTGAGCGGTCATATCATAGCAGGTTGCGTAAGCGAGCCACCATTTAACCGGATTACTAGGCGTGCCAGGAGTTCCATCCAGATAGAAAAAGCCTGTTGATGAATATGATCCGTTTCTTCCGCACTGAATGCGGTAAACGTATTCTCTATAATTTCCATCCCCCACATTGGGCGTTAGCCATTCTCCATTGTACACGCCACCCGCAGAGTTAGATGCAAAACACAAAGTATAACCGTTGGGGATCCATGCGATAAAACGATATATAAATATAGCATTGCATCTGGATAAAGTACCGAAATAAAAGCCACCTAACGCAGGATTTGCCGCTCCAGTATTTGCAATAACCAAGTTGTATGATGCCTCAGAAATAGGATTATCGTTCGTTTTCGTTGTTCTGGAAATCGTGACCTTCCCATTATTCGAATTATTATACACAGATACTCCATTCGTTCCGTTGTTAAACATTGGATCTGTATACAGCATTTTACCCTGTGAAAAATCTATTCCGGGTTTTCCCTGCGGTCCGGTATCGCCTTTTGGTCCAGTTGCACCCTGAGGACCAGTTGCACCAGTGTTACCTTTATCTCCCTTTTCGCCTTTCGCACCGGTTGGTCCCTGTGGTCCAGTTGCACCCGTAGCTCCTGTGGCACCTGTCTTTGCCACTGCAAATGAGAACTTTTTATTAATTGTAACATCATCCACTTTAATCGGAATGATGGCTTCGCAACT
>CAKREL010000119.1 GCA_934317205.1 uncultured Eubacterium sp. | reverse complement strand
TTCGGTACTCCGGAAGAGACATGGCTCGATGACATCTCTGTCAAAGAGGCAAAACAGTACATGGAAGAAGGACATTTCGCTCCAGGTTCCATGCTTCCGAAAGTACAGGCAGCTGTAGAATTTGCCGAATCAGGCGAGGGACGTACCGCCCTCATCACCCTCTTGCAGAAAGCAAAAGACGGTGTCAACGGTGCAACAGGAACACGTATCATCAAAAAATAATTATTTTATCTTGTTTTTTGATTGATTATTCGTTCAAATCGAACGAATGTGAGACTTGGTGCGTGATTCTGGTCAGCGTAAGCTGACATATTCATCTCAGAATCACTGCACATCTAGACTTTTTTTAACATTTTCCCTCTATTTTACAATATACAAAGCAAAGAAAGAGCCCCGATCCTAACCAAATCGGGGCTCTTTCATGTGGTGCATCTTTTATATTACATGATCTTGCGGAACAGTTCTTTCAGATCTTCTACACTTGCATCTTTCGGATTGCCCGGTGCACATGCATCTGCATGAGCAGATTCAGCCAGAAACTGAAGATTTTCTTCTTTGATCGCATCCAGTTTTGTCGGGATTCCAACATCAGCAGAAAGTTTCTTAACAGCTTCGATAGCTGCTTTTCTGTACTCTTCCTGAGACATAGTATCTACACCCTGTACGCCCATTGCTCTTGCAATTTCACGATATTTTTCACCGGTGCACTCCTGGTTATACTCCATAACGATTGGAAGCATCATTGCACATGCTACACCGTGCGGTGTGTCATAAACAGCACCGAGTGTATGAGCCATGGAATGTGCGATGCCAAGTCCTACATTGGAAAATCCCATACCGGCAATATACTGACCGAGAGCCATTCCTTCACGTCCCTCTTTTGTATTATCAACTGCTCCGCGAAGAGATTTGGAGATCAGTTCAATAGCTTTCAGATGGAACATATCTGTCATTTCCCATGCAGCTTTTGTCGTATATCCCTCAATCGCATGGGTCAGTGCATCCATACCGGTAGAAGCAGTCAGTCCTTTTGGCATGGAAGACATCATTTCCGGATCGATAATTGCGATGATTGGCATATCATGCGGATCTACGCATACAAATTTACGTTTTCTCTCTACATCTGTGATAACGTAATTGATAGTAACCTCTGCTGCTGTACCTGCTGTCGTCGGAACTGCGATAATCGGTACACAAGGGTTCTTTGTCGGTGCCACACCTTCGAGACTTCTCACATCTTCAAATTCCGGATTTGCAATAATAATGCCGATCGCTTTGGAAGTATCCATAGAAGAACCTCCTCCGATCGCGATCAGGTAATCTGCGCCGGAATTTTTAAACGCCTGAACACCGTGCTGTACATTTTCGATGGTCGGATTTGGTTTGATATCTGAGTATACCTCATATTCCAGACCATTTTTATCAAGAATATCAGTAACTTTGCTTGTCACATGAAATTTAATAAGATCCGGATCTGAGCAGACAAATGCCTTTTTAAATCCATGTGCTTTTGCTTCATTTGCAATCTCTTCGATTGCTCCTGCTCCATGATAAGATGTCTGGTTCAAGTTGATTCTGTTTGCCATAATATTTTTCATCCTTTCTCTTTATAAAATTAATGCCCTGCTTTTATGAGCATTTTTCCCACAATTACATTTATCTAAATCAAATATTTGTATATTCTTCTTATTTTTCGTATAAGAATTCTTCCGGAAGTGTCACATTGAAGTCTTTTGCAAGATGGCGGAAATCATCCGGTGTGATTGTCTGAAGTTTATCCGGTCTCATGGATAACATTTTTACCAGGATTTCTGCCGATTTTTCCGCTGTGTGCATCAGGCCGAATGTCAGGTCAAAATCAAATCCTGCTGCGAACATTCCATGATGTGCCCAGATAGCCAGATCATATTTTTTCATTAATTCACTTGTGGCAACGGCGATCTCTCTTCCGCCCGGAACCATCCACGGAACCACACCGATACCATCTGGGAATACAACCGGACACTCTGTAGCCATCTCCCATAATTCTCTTGTAAATACACGATCCTCTAACGGAAGCACGAATGTCAGAGCAATGATGTTTGTTGTATGTGCATGATATACGACACGATATCTCTCATCCTGCAGTTTTTTTACTTCCAGGTTCATTAGGTGGCTTGGAAGCTCAGAAGTCGGTCTGCCGCCATTTACAAGTCCCCAGACGATGCGGTAATTCTCACCTTTTTCATCCAGTTCGATCATGCAGATGCTGTCTTCCGGTTTGATGCTGACGTTGCGGAAATATTTGCCACTGCCGGTTACAAGAAAATACTCGCCTGCGAGGTTTGGTACGCTTGTGCCGATCGGCTGCCAGTCTTTTGCTTCAAAGTTTTCTTTTACACTCTCTACTTCCTCCGGTTTTACACGGTAGGAAAGGTTTCCGCCGTTTCTCTCATGCCAGCCCTGATTCCAGCCGTCATCTGCCATTCTGATAAATCCTTTTACAAAATCTGCGTCTAAAAATCTCATAATTTCTCCAATCTGCCATGTTATCACAGCTACTTAATTTTGCCATGTTGTCACAGCTACTTACGTTTACTTACTTTTCTATTAACAATTCTTTCACAACCTGATTATCTGCAAATAATGTCAACAGGTACATTCAATATTTTTGCAACTTTCAGAATCGTATCAATATGTCTTCCCACTGCTGCTGCCATATGATGAGTCGGACCTGCCTCACTCCATCTGTTGCAGAATTCTCTTGCACCGATGGAAAATCTGGTTCTCATATTGGTATCACCGAAGGTAAAGATCGGTCCGTCCTCGTTTACGCCTTCTGCCACAACAAATTTGAAATGTCCGTCTTTGTCCTGCGTGATTCCGAGGTAAGTAACATCTCCTATCGGCGGATAGAACTGTGTCAGATAACCACCGCCCGTTTTTCCATGAAAGACATCAACAATCTTCATCGACGGTTTGCGTGCCTGTGAAATATCCGCATCGCCGGATCCGGAATGTCCGATAATACAGATGTCTTTTTCAAAATCAATGGAGTACATCTCTGAAAGCTGACCGGTTCCAGAAATTGTTTTCAGGATGCTCATGGCCATAGCTACTTTCATATCTCCTTCTACGGCACATGCGGTACCCTGTTTGATCAGCATGGAAAATGCCGGGATCAACATACTATCCAATTTTCCTGCAACACCCTGTGCAAATCCATCATAATGGGATGCTACAAGTGCAATATCTTCTGCTTTTACCCATTCTTCGAAAGCAACCACGTATCTTGCCATATCCCAGACAGTCTCAACAGTAGCTCCGCCTTCGATTTCGAAAGTATCCAGAATATCTTCTGCTTTTGCACGGATGGCTGCCTCATCAGTGATATGATCTGCAATGGCCCACATTTTCTCCCAGTCAAACTGCTTGGTATACAATCCCATACGGTTGTAAAGGTTTGTCTCATCAATGTAGAGATCCATCATGCCCGGATACGGTCTGCCGATCTGTGCAATATTGGTATAACGGAATCTTCTTCTTACCTGCGCTGCACGACACCACTCATCAATCTCCTGTGCTACATATGCATCGCCGCCTTCTACCACGCCTGTAATAACAGCATGTCTCTTGCCCGCGCGCTCCAGATCTGCTACCATCTCACCAACTGCGCCACATGCATATAATTCGCCCAGCCAGGTGGCTGTATCTGTATGTTCATAATCCGGTGTTTTTTTCTTCTGTACATTTACCAGAACTACCGGTACATCCAGATCCCGAATTGCCGGAAGCATGTTATAACTTGTTGCGTAAGTAAGCAACTGTAAAATAACCAGATCTACATCTGCCGCACGGAATTTATCACCTGCTTCCATAGATAACTCTTTTGTTGTAACAATTCCTCCATCCACAATTTCTACGGTATCCGGAATTGTTTTTTTAAATGCTTCATACTGCTGCTCAAATTCCGGCACCAGGGACGGAAACTGTGGCAGATATGCACCCAGTGCGATAGAAAAAACACCAATTTTTGCCTTTGTTTCTACTAACATATGACTCCTCTCCATACTTTTGTATTCTAATTACTGTTTACATATTTCTTATTTTTCTTCTATAAAAACAGATTGATATCTGCTCTATGCTCCATATTCCGCGATGTCAAAAGAATGATAAATACATTCTCTCGCAGTTTTTAAATTTTCCAGTTCACCGGCAGCTATCATCTGTGCGGAAATATTTCCAATCGCAGTTGCCTCAACCGGTCCCGCACAGACTTTTTTCTGACATGCTTTTGCAGTCAGCCGGTTCAAATAATCCGCATTTGCTCCACCGCCAATGATATAAATGCAGTCATAAGATACACCTGTCATTTTTTCGACTTCATGAGCTGTCTGTGCATAACACTCTGCCAGACTGTTGTAAATCACTGCTGCTGTTTCCCAGATGCCCTTCGGAACCTGTTGACCACTCTCAGCGCAGGCGTTCTGTACTTCCTTCGCCATGCTCTCCGGTGCAAGAAACCGATCAGAATTTGCATCTACGATGGAAGAAATGCTCTGCTTTGCCGCACCTTCGCAAATGTCAGAAAAGCTCATATCCGGTGCCAGCTCTTTCCGTGCGGAATTGATCATCCACATTCCCATAATATTTTTCAGATAACGGAACCGGTAATCATATCCGCCCTCATTAGTAAAATTGAACTGCTGGCTCTCAACAGTACAGATAGCCTCTTTCACTTCTGTTCCCAGCAGAGACCATGTGCCGGAACTGATATAAAGTACCTGATCCTCTGCTGCCGGGACAGCCATAACTGCTGCTCCCGTGTCATGTGTTGCCGGAACGACTACCTCACAGGTAAATCCAACCTCTGCGGCAATCTCCGGTGTCAGACTTCCAAGATTTGTACCTGGAAGACAAATTTTCTGGAACAGTTCTCTCTTATAGCCCAACCGATCGATGAGATCCCAATCCCAGTCCTTTGTCTGCGGATCCAAAAGCTGTGTGGTGGAAGCGTTGGTGTATTCCGTCACTTTCTGTCCACTCAGCAGGAAATGCAGATAATCCGGTATCATCAGAAGCGTTTCCGCCTGTTCCATCTGTTCCGGTGTTTGCTCCTTTACAGCCATCAGCTGATAAATTGTATTAAATGGCTGCTTCTGAATACCAGTGCGCAGATAAAGATCGTCCTTACTGATCACCTCATAAACTTTCTGATCCATGCCCTGTGTTCTGTAATCACGGTATCCAACCGCATCACCAAGACGCTGCTCCTTTGCATCCAGAAGCACAAAATCTACCGCCCAGGTGTCTACGCCGATACTCTCCGGAATTTTTCCAATTTCCGCACATTTTTTCATTCCGGTAATGATCTCAGCAAACAGCTGCTCGATATTCCAGGTAAGATGCCCATTTCGCATTTCCATTCCGTTTCCGAAACGGTGTACTTCTTCCAGAATCATTTTGCCTGCATCCCGGTGTCCTAGGATCAGTCTTCCGCTGGAAGCCCCGATATCCACTGCAAGATAATATTTCATGCAATTCTCCCTTCTGCTATTTTCCTATTCTGC
>CAKREL010000118.1 GCA_934317205.1 uncultured Eubacterium sp. | reverse complement strand
AAGTCTTTTGTCATTTTACCAGATTCTATTGTATCAATACAAGCTTTTTCCAGATTATCTGCAAATTTTACTAATTCAGGCAGATTGTCAAGCTCGCCACGTTTGCGTAATGCTCCCGTCCATGCAAAAATCGTTGCCACGGAGTTTGTGGATGTCTCCTCACCAGCCAAATGTTTGTAATAATGTCTCATAACAGTTCCATGAGCTGCTTCATACTCGTATACGCCACTTGGAGAAACCAGTACAGAAGTCATCATAGCCAGAGATCCGCATGCAGAGGAGATCATATCACTCATAACGTCACCGTCATAGTTTTTGCATGCCCAGATGAATCCGCCTTCTGCTTTCATGACGCGAGCCACTGCATCATCGATCAGTGTATAGAAGTACTCAATTCCTGCTGCCTCGAATTTTTCTTTGTACTCTGCATCATAAATATCCTGGAAAATATCTTTGAATGTATGGTCATATTTTTTGGAAATCGTATCTTTTGTTGCAAACCAGAGATCCTGTTTAAGATCCAGTGCGTAGTTAAAGCAGCTTCTTGCAAAACTCTCTATGGATTTGCAAATATTGTGCTGTCCCTGAACAACACCTGCACCTGTAAAGTTATGTACAAGTTCTCTTACTTCTGTTCCGTCCTCAGCGGTATAAACCAGTTCAACTTTTCCCGGTCCCGGAATCTTCATTTCAGAAGCTTTGTATACATCGCCGTAAGCATGACGGGCAATGGTGATCGGTTTTTTCCAATTCTTTACGCATGGCTCAATGCCTTTTACCTTGATCGGTGTACGGAATACTGTTCCGTCCAGAATGGCACGGATGGTTCCATTCGGACTCTTCCACATTTCTTTTAAATTATACTCTTTTACGCGAGCTGCATTTGGTGTGATAGTTGCGCATTTTACAGCTACGCCGTATTTCTGTGTGGCATAAGCAGAATCGAATGTTACCTTGTCGTCTGTCTCATTTCTATATTCCAGTCCCAGATCATAATACTCTGTTTTCAAATCTACAAACGGAAGTAATAACTCGTCTTTGATATACTGCCAGAGAATTCTGGTCATTTCATCTCCGTCCATTTCAACTAAAGGTGTAGTCATTTTGATTTTTTCCATGGTAATTATCCTCCAATTCTTAATTCCCGCTGTTCTCGTTTTCTTTTCGAGATTCCTGCAGCAGATTATCCCAACCGCAATGGTCAATATTTTCAATGGTTCTCATGATATGCTGATTTGCAAGCATCTGCGCTTTCTCCGGATCATGATCATGAATTGCCTGTGCAATCATTCGGTGCTCATCATTTGATTTCTCGGAACGCTCTTTTGATTTCAAAGTCATCTTACGTACCCGCTGCACATAATTATGAAAATCTGTCAGAACTCCTGCCAACACCTTGCTTCCGGATGCCTGATACAATGTCTCATGAAACTTATTATCCAATTCAAATACCTGACTGCTATGTCCCTTCGACACATGAAACTCTGTCAGATATACAATTTCTTCCAGTTCCTCGATCTGCTCAGGAGTTGCTTTTTTTGCTGCCCATTTGGCACATAAACCTTCCATCACAGATCGTATCTCATAGATATCATTCAGATCTTCCTTGGAAAATCCGGTCACATGCGCACCCTTGTTCGGTGTAATGGTAACAAGTCCCTGTAGTTCCAGCTGACGCAGAGCTTCACGTACCGGCGTCCGGCTTACCCCCAACTCATCACCTATCGTTTTTTCCTTCAGTTCCTCATCCACTGCATATTTTCCGGACAAAATATCCTCCTGCAATTTATGAAATACTTTCTCACTGAGCGAATGGTTATCTCCCATCCTGTTTTGCCCCCTTGTTATAAAATAATTCCCAGCTCCTGACAACACTCTGTAATCTTTACAACTAATTCATTATCTGTCAGAACAGTTACACGTCCTTCATCATACTGCTCGTCTACCCAGTCTTTCAGTTTGTGAACCAGTTCTGAGTTTTTGTCCAGATGGCGCTCCTGCGGCAGTCTGTAGTAGCTGTTGATCCAGTGTGCAATTCCAGCCAGACCAGAAGTATTGGAAATAGATACCAGTGCCGGTCTCTTTAAGAATTTTTCTGTATCAAAAATATTATAAATCTCTTCATTTTTCAGCAGACCATCCGCATGAATTCCTGCTCTGGTTACATTAAAGTTTTTACCGGCAAACGGCGTTCTGCTCGGAAGTGTGTAATCCAGATCTTTTTCAAAATAATCAACCAGATCTGTGATCACTGTCGTATCCATGCCATCCAGTGTTCCCTTCAGCTGTGCATACTCAAATACCATAGCTTCCAGTGGTGTATTGCCGGTACGCTCTCCGATACCAAACAGAGAACAATTGACGCCGCAAGCTCCATACAGCCAGGCTGTAGTAGAATTTGTAACTGCCTTATAAAAATCATTGTGACCATGCCACTCAATCAATTCAGACGGTACACCGGCATGAGTTGTCAGACCATATATAATACCCGGTACGCTTCGTGGAATAACGGCACCCGGGAAGTTTACACCATATCCCATGGTATCGCAGGCACGCACTTTAATCGGAATCTTGTACTCATCCATCAGTTTCATCAATTCCACGCAGAACGGAATCACAAATCCGTAAATATCAGATCTTGTGATATCCTCTAAATGGCAACGTGGACTGATACCAGTCTCCAGACACTCACGAATGACACTTAAGTAGTGGTTCATGGCCTCACGTCTGGTCATTTTCATTTTATAGAAAATATGATAATCGGAACAACTTACCAGAATACCAGTCTCACGCAGTCCGATGTCTTTTACTAATTCGAAATCCTGTTTACTTGCGCGGATCCAGCTTGTAACCTCCGGGAACTCATATCCACGTTCCATACATTTGTACACTGCATCACGATCTTTTTTGCTATACAGGAAGAATTCACTCTGGCGGATGATTCCTTTCGGGCCGCCCAGTTTGTGCAAATAATCGTAAATCGTTACAATCTGATCCGTAGTGTACGGAGCTCTTGACTGCTGTCCGTCACGGAATGTGGTATCTGTGATCCAGATATCGTCCGGCATATTATGCGGTACGATTCGGTCATTGAATGCAATTTTCGGAATCTCTTCATATGGAAACAGATTTCTAAACGTATTTGGTTCATCTACGTCCACCAGCTGATAAAAATGCTCTTCCAACTGCAACAGATTGTTATGCTTATTCATTACTACTTTACGCATCTTATTCGCTCCTCACCTTATATACATACTCGTATACAATCCGATAGATTGTATGCAATCAACCTCATTGCATACAATCATACATTTTTGTCCCCACTATGTCAAGCTAAAGTGCAAATTTTTTTAATTTTTTGGAAACACTGACAAGCCGCATACATACTATGAATTGTAAATAAAAATCTGGAGGCTATCAACATGAGTGATTTAGCTGCTACAAATTGTGGATGCTCTAACGACAACGGATGCGGATGTAACAACATCATTTGGATCATCTTACTTCTGTGCTGCTGCGGCGGATGCGGAAATGGCAACGGATCCTTCCTAGGCGGAAATGGCTGCAGTGAAGCAATTTGGATCATCTTGCTTCTGTGCTGCTGTGGCGGATGCGGTGGAAACAACAGTGGAAACGGCTGTGGCTGCTTCTAATCCAGTAAAAAACTTATGTATGGCAAGAACCGGAGGCGTCATCGCCTCCGGTTCTTATTCTTCTCAGATTCTTTTCTCTGCCACTCCATCTCCTTCTGCCGCTCCCGTTCTTCCTTTTTCCGCAGGCAGTCTTCATCTATTTCATATACACTTTTACCATCATAAACTAATTTTCCCATATGCTCTGTCCTCATTATTTCATCATGGATTCCCTATTATTATATGAACTTTCTACTCATAATCGCATACTTTTTTCATACATTATAAAAAACATCAGATATGGACGTGATATCTTCTATGAATGAACATGAAACCGAACATACCCCACCTGTACTGGATACATTAATTCAAAACAGACCGATTCAAATGCTGAAAGCCATTGTACCCTACCTCTATGAGCCACAGCAGCGCATGGTTTCCATGATGGTCCGAATGATCGAACTGCAGCGCACTATGCAGCTGTTTGATTCCGCTCCGGAAATGCAGGCTCAGGAGTTGCGAATCTGTTCCAACGAATCTCCCTCGGAACGCACCCATCAGATTTTAAATGTGTTGCGGGAATACTGTACCCCACAGGAAAAAGACCAGATTGATATGATTTTAAATATTCTCGATATTACTTCAGCGACTGGTATTCTGAATATATAAAAATAACCTTATCATTTTGCAATAATCACATAACTATAATTCTCACATATGTGATTTATTTCATATTGAAAATGATACTATCAGGAGGACTTATTTATGGATCAGAACTTTTTTTCACAAAATCCGGCTTTTCAAAATATATCCCCGGAAAAACTTGCTTTCCTCATGAATTTCATGAATCAGGAAAAACCAAACTCTTCCAGAGATATGATGGCCTTTCTTATGAGTTTTGTCACAAAAGCAAGAAATCAAAATCTCTCATTTACCGCAGACGAAACTGATTTTATTATTCAACATCTGCGGCAGGGATTAAATCCCGCGGAACAGCAGCGGATCGACCGGGTGCTGCAGATGCTGCGCAGGAAAAATTAACCCCTGTTATCCTGCACACTATCCTCTGCACCAATAAGCAAACCACAAAAAGAGCAGGATACTTTCTCTTATCGAAAAAAATTTCCTGCTCTTTCTTATTAGACTGAATAACCATTAAAATGATAGTTGCTTTCAATCATAACACTTTTTTGTTCATGTCACAAACACTATTCTCTATCTTACAAATCTTTCCATTGTTTCGAATTTTCTTTTTCTAATTCATCTTCGATATGGTGTAGAGAGGTTCTCGTTAACTTTGCTGTACTTGCTATAGATGGAAATATTTATCTATATATTTTCTTCGCTATTTTTGCAAATTGAAATACTATGTTCCTTCATAAATTGCAAAACAGTAATACTGTTAACTGGGTTAGTATATTCCCATTCCAACAATCGTATTCTATTTTCTGCACACAATTTCTTTTTTCTTAAGTCTCGTTTTTGAATTTTCTTAAGAGAATCTTCTCCACCCCAAACTTTAATTGGTTTATAATGCTGTTCTCCTTGGTATTCTATTCCTACTTTTTCAGTATCAATATAAATATCTAAGCTCTGTGAACCTAACCACTCACAATGATATTGATATTCAGCACATTTATTATAACTATGTATAAGCTCAAATAACCTATATTCATTTGACCATTTTGAATTAACTCTTTTTTCCAACAGCATATTCGTATACAACGCATTCGCCTTTTGTTGAAATACCCTTGTTTTATTTCGCATATTATAGAAAATATCCTCTTTTATTTTCTTGGGTATATTATAGTATCCATAAATATTTTCTACCTGAGCCAATACATCACGTGAAGAAATTATTGTTCTATATAATTCACTATATTTAATAGGTGACTTAATCAATTGCTGTTGTTGCTCAAAATAATCCATTTGTTCAAAGTAACTCACTTCATT
>CAKREL010000117.1 GCA_934317205.1 uncultured Eubacterium sp. | reverse complement strand
TGTGTGATCTTCGGACTTTGCTGTGCATTGGGCTATTCTGATTCTTTCGCATTCTGGCAGAAAGATCTGACTTACGAAGGAGAGTCTATTTACAATTATCTGCAGGTGTCTGAAAATGAGTGGCAGGTGGTTCTTTCTACCAACGTATTGTTTGGTGTGCAGTCCGTCTATATGAAGGAAGATGGTCTGACCGGAATGTATTACGATTATGCCATGGCAGCACCATTGATGGTGCCAGAGAAAGCAACCAAAGATATGAACATGCTGATCCTTGGTATGGGAACCGGCACTTATGCGACACAGTGCAAAAAATATTTTGGTGATATGCAGATGGAAGGTGTAGAGATTGATAAAAAAATCACCGATCTTTCAAGAAAATATTTTTCCCTGCCGGATGATGTAAAAGTGACAACTTATGATGGACGTGCTTATTTACAGGCAGAAGATAAAAAATATGATGTGATCATGGTGGATGCGTATCAGGACATTACAATCCCCTTTCAGATGTCTTCCGAAGAATTTTTCCGTATGGTAAAAGAGCATCTGACGGATGATGGCGTTATGGTGGTAAATATGAATATGCGCGGCAGCGAAGAGGGCAATATTAATCAGTATTTGTCTGATACCATTTCTTCTGTGTTTGGGAACGTTTATACTGTAGATGTGGACGGTTCCACAAACCGGGAATTGTTTGCTTCGGATGATGTGGATATGATGAACGTATTGCAGAAAAATACAGCACAGGTGACAGATTCAGATTTACGAAATCTGATGGCAAAGGTTTCCGCAAATGCAGTGGCTTACAGCAGTGGAGATTATATTATGACGGATGATAAAGCACCGGTGGAGCTGCTTGGTATGCGTGTGATCGATCAGCTGATTCAGGATGAAGTTGCTTATTATAAGAAGATTTACGAAACAGATGGACTGCAGGGACTGTTGGAGCAGTTGTAAGGAAGGGTGCATATGATTATTCATACAGGAATGCGTACGGATATTCCGGCATTTTATGCAGACTGGTTTGCAAACAGAATACAGGAAGGATTTATCTGTGTGCGGAATCCCTATAATCCAATTCAGGTGACGGAGTATAGTTTAGATCCTTCTGTTGTTGATCTGGTTGGATTTTGTACAAAGAATCCAGAACCAATGTTAAAATATATGGATTTATTGCAACCCTATGGCATGTATTGGTATGTGACGATTACACCATATGGAAAAGATATCGAACCGATGGTTCCAGATAAAGAACGTGTGCTTTTGGCATTTCAGCAATTATCTGAAATTGTAGGAATTGATTCGATTGGCTGGCGGTATGATCCGATTTTTCTGGATGATACCTACACGGTAGATTATCATGTTCAGCAATTTAGCCATATGGCTTCTGTGTTGGAGGGATATACCCAAAACTGTGTCATCAGTTTTATTGATCTGTATCAAAAAGTAAGAAAGAATTTTCCAGAAGTACGATCTGTGGAAAAAGAAGATCGTCTGTATCTTGGTAAGGCAATGATTGAGATTGCTGCAGAACATGGCATGACGGTTCGTCCATGTGGAGAAGGCGATGAACTGTCAGTATATGGTGCAGACTGCAGCGGCTGCATGACAGAACAGATTTATGAACAGGCAGTACATACAAGTATGGATTTTCCAAAGAGGAACCAGCTTCGAAAGGAATGTGCCTGTCTGTTGGGCGCTGACATCGGAGCTTATAATACCTGCCTGCATCTGTGCCGGTATTGTTATGCAAATTATGATGCGGATACGGTAAAAGCAAATTATAACAGACATGATCCGACATCGCCGTTTTTAATCGGAAATCGGATGCCGGATGATAAGGTACATAAGGCAGAGCAGAAAAGCTGGATCAATGGTCAAATGACCTTGGCTGATTTTTTGTAAATCTTAAAGAATTTATTTACTAGTGTATGTTATACTGATAATAAATTTGTGACATACATACGGATGTGCTTCAATGTTTTTGCACATAACAGAGATGATCACTCTAAAAATTTCACCTATTTATATGATGAATCTACAGATAGCTGGCGATTAAGTCCGGCATATGATCTCACGTACAGTGACACATATTATGGAGAACATACGACTACGGTAGATGGAAATGGTCGTAATCCTGGGGAAAAAGAGCTTCTTACAGTCGGAACTACGGCTGGAATGAAAAAAGAACTTTGTATGGATATTATAAGTGAGATAAAAATTTGTGTGAAAGACATGCTTGGAATGTATTTGAAATAAAGGATTGTTTTATGATTGAAAACAGGAGAACTGATTATGGTTTTATATTTTACAGGAACTGGAAACAGTAAATATATCGCTGAACGAATTGCGACGGCGTTAAAGGATGACATATTGAGCATGAATGACCGGATAAAAGCAGGAAATACGAAAGATGTAATGACTGGTAAAAATATGGTGATTGTTGTTCCGACTTATGCATGGAGAATCCCGCGTGTTGTTTTGAACTGGTTACAGCAGACAAAATTCCCAGAGACAAAACAAATCTGGTTTGTAATGGATTGTGGAAGTGAAATTGGGAACGCGGCGAAGTATAACCAAACATTGAGTCGACAATTGCATCTTTCCTATATGGGAACCGCACAGATTGCAATGCCGGAAAACTATATTGCAATGTTTGGCGTTCCAGATAAAGCAGAAGCAAAGGCGATTATTGCAAAAGCAGAACCGTTGATTGATAACGTGATAAAAGATATTCAGGAAGAACAGGAATTTTCAAAGCCGAGAAATAATGCGTATGACAAAATCATGAGTTGTGTGGTTAATCCTTTGTTTTACCCGATGTTTGTGAAAGCAGATAAGTTTTTGGCTACGGATGCTTGTGTGAATTGTGGCAAATGCGTACTAGTTTGTCCGTTAAATAATGTTCAGTTGAAAAATGGAAAACCTATATGGGAATCAAATTGTACGCACTGTATGGCATGTATTTGTTATTGCCCGGCAGAGGCAATCGAATATGGAAAGAAAAGCGAAGGAAAGCCACGATATACGTTCGAAAAACTCTTATTATTAAAAAGTGATGAAAAAGATGAAAACTGTTAATAAAAAAGCATATTACCATTTACCGGGATTGTTTGAATTTTACGAACTGTATCGAATATTTTTGCCATTGTATCAAAAGCACAGAGAATATTTTTATGACTGGTGCGAGATCAGTTCTATTTACGGTGCACCATCAGACTGCCTCTGGGGCGGTGGAAGAATCGGATGTGGAGATGAAAATCCACAGGATGTTTTAGATTTGATGAAGGATTATGGAATATCTGCCCGGTTGACATTCAGTAATTCTATGCTTAGAAAGGAACATTTAGCAGATAGAAAATGCAATAAATTATGTGCCTTATTTGAGCAATCCAGTGAAAATGGTAATTCAAAAAACAGTGGTGTAAAAAACGGTGTTATCGTCCATTCTGAATTGCTGGTGGATTATTTAAAACAAAATTATCCGAATCTATATTTAGTATCTTCCACAACAAAAGTTCTGACTGATTTTCATGAATTTGCAAAAGAAGTAAAACGAGAAGAGTTTCAGTATGTTGTACCTGATTTCAGATTGAATAAGGCATTTGAACAGTTAAATACATTGACGCAATCAGAAAAAGACAAAGCAGAATTTTTGTGCAATGAGTGTTGCTGGATTGGCTGCACTGATAGAAAGAGATGTTATGAGACGGTCAGTCGCCAAAACCTGGGGGAGAACTGTCCGGATCATCGTTGTACAGCACCGAATGCTGCGTATGGCTATCGTTTTTCAGAGGCGATGAATAATCCTGCATTTATCAGTATTGACGATATTCAGAATGTGTATCTGCCAATGGGATTTTCAAATTTTAAGATTGAAGGTCGGGGATTGGGCAGTGCTATTGTATTAGAATTTTTATTATATTACATGACCAAACCAGAGTATCAACTACAGGTCAGAGAAGTAATTTATCTGGATAGTATGCTGGATTTGTTTTAATATAAGTTTGTCTCAACATAAAAGAAGACTATAAATTTTACTGTTTCTGAACATAACAGTTTGGTTTATAGTCTTTTTTGGTGTATGATAGAAAATAGGAAGTAGAGGAGAGGTTGGAAAATGTCTATTATTTTTGGAATACTGGCAGGTATTGGTGTCCCGATTCAAACAAGCATCAATGCAAGATTACGGAAAAAAGTAGGTTCCCCGTATCGGGCATCGCTTGTATCTTTTGCAGTTTCATTGATATTTTTAGTATTGTTATTATTGATTTTAGGACAGGGTGTACATATTCCATTTGATAAAATGTTGCAGGAGCCAGTCTGGATTTGGTTTGGTGGAATCTGTAGTTTTATATATGTTACTGGAAATATTTTACTGTTTGCAAAATTGGGCGGAACGCTTGCGGTTATACTGCCGGTTCTGGGGCAGATTCTGGTGGGGCTGGTAATTGATCATTTTGGATTCTTTTATTCATTGAAAACACCGATTTCCGTATTTCGGATCTTTGGAGCGGTTTTGGTTGTAGCTGGCGTAGTAATTGTATCTCTGGCAAAAAGAGAAGCCGGCAAAAATAATCCGAAAGAAAATGCACATGCGGATATCTGGCTATGGAGAATATTTGGTGTATTGTCCGGTGCATTAAGTGGTGTGCAGACTGCCATTAACGGACATCTGGGAAAAGTTGTCGATTCTCCGATCAAAGCGTCTGCTATTTCATTTACAGTTGGATTAAGCTGTTTATGCGTTATTTGCATTGTTTTACGATTGAAGCAGGGGAAATGTGCGGTGGTGCAGACACGGGAACATATGAATAAGAAAAATCCATGGTGGATGTGGATCGGAGGCGTGTTCGGTGGCATTTATGTACTTGCAAACGTAGAGTTGGTAGAAATTTTTGGAACGGGACTGGCAGTTATCATTATTCTGATCGGTCTGACAACCGGCGGCATACTGGTAGATCATTTCGGGTTATTTGAATCTCCGAAAAAAACGATGAATGTACAGAAAATCGTTGGTGTTTGCGTGATGGTGTTTGGTGCTACTTTAATAAAATTATTGTAACAGTGAAATGAAATCATAAAATGATACAATGCAGCAAATCTTTGTACAATAAATAAAGGGTAATTTATGAAATCAATATCTATTTATGCATTGACCAGAAAACAGAATATGGAACATTTACAGAAACTGGAGCAACAGTTATCCGGCAGAGAACACATGCTGAAAATGAAAGAGTGGGAACTGGAAAGTATGCGGGCACTGGTCGATCAGCTTGAACTTTATATGCAGGATGTATCAGCACTTCGACTGTTTTATTCTTTTCAGATTCCACGTCTTGGCAAAGAATTTGATTTGTTGCAGATCAGAGAAAATCAGATCATCAACATTGAGCTGAAAAGTGGAGCAGTTTCTGAGGAAGCGATACAAAAACAATTAATTCAAAATCGATATTATCTGTCCGCACTTGGCAAACCGGTTCAGTCTTACACTTATATTAGCAGTCAGAATCAATTAATGCGGTTGACGAATCATGATCATGTAATAGAGGCAAATTGGGAACAGTTGTGCGCAGCTTTACAAAAAGAGGGTAAGGACTATTTCGGTGATATTGAAAATCTGTTCCGGGCAGAATGGTATTTGTTTTCACCGTTGAC
>CAKREL010000116.1 GCA_934317205.1 uncultured Eubacterium sp. | reverse complement strand
TCGGGTAAAAACAATTATTTCTGATATCCAAGAAATGCTCTTACACAGCTTAACTGAGCAAAATCTTTTGTTCCGAATCCGTAACCGATCTCTTCAATTTCCATATACATTTCTTTTGTATAAATCTCTACAAAATATTTCAGGATAGCTGCACCCGTCGGTGTCAGTAATTCTCCGTCAAAACTGCTGCAGTATACCGGCATCCCCTTAATGATCTCGGCTGTGGCCGGAGCCGGAACCGGAAGGATGCCATGTGCACAGCGAACAGTGCCATTTCCGACACAGACTGGGGAAGCCTGCACTTCATCTACGCCAAGCAGTTCAAGGGCAAGGCAGCTTCCAACCACGTCGATCAGAGCATCCACGGAACCCACTTCATGAAAATGGATCTGCTCCATATCAGTTTGATGAACTTTACTCTCTGCTGCTGCAATTTCACGGTAAATTCCCTCAGCATCTTTCTTTACAGTATCGCTCATATCCAGTACACTGATTTTTTCTAAAATACTTGCTACGCTTGTATGTGCATGATGTCCGTGATGATGCACATGTGCATGTCCATCTTCATGGTGATGATGATCATGATCGTCCTCATGGGTATGCATATGAACGTCCTCATGGCTATGTTCTGCACAGTGACTATGCTCATGGGCTTCCTCATGGCTATGTTCTGCACAATGACTATGCTCATGCATCTCCTCGTGATCATGATGGTTCTCATGGGTATGTGCGATGCCTTCTTCTTCCCCGTTAATTTCAACCTTCATATGAATGCCGCCGATTCCCTGTTTGCATATTTCCTGTGGACACACACGCACATCTTCGCTGATTGCATTTAATTTTTCCAGAAATAATACTTTCTGTTCTTCTGTAAGTAGACTGTATAATGCGCCCATCAGCATATCTCCGGCAGCTCCTGTCTTACATTCCAGATATAATATTTTCTTCATTTTAAATTCCTTTCTTATTTTATCTCAGTCAGAGCTTGTACTTCCACTGAGATAATGATTTACTTTACAAACTTCTGTATTGCATCTCCGAACTCTTTGATCTTTTCTAAATCATCGTCCTCAACTGCTTCTACGATACAGTGATTCAGATGATCCATCAAAATCACTTTTCCTGCGTTATTAATAGCAGAACGAACCGCTGCCAGCTGTATCAGAATTTCTGCACAGTCTTCTTCCCTGTCTACCATCCGCTTTACTGCTTCGAGATGGCCAATAGCTCTTGCCAGACGATTAGAAACTGCTTTGGAATTCGGATGGTGATGTCCATGACCCTCTGCGTGGTCATGCATGCCCCCGTTTTCCAAAATTTGTGCATGATCATTTTCCTCTGTATGTGAATGTCCATGTGCCAGCCCCAATTCATGTGCCAGTCTGTGTGCCTGTTCTGCCGCATCGGCACTCTGCTGTTTTTCCACCATTGACTTTTTTGCCTTTGCCATGTTCCTACCTCTTCATAATTTTGTTTGCCAGACATGCTGCGCCATATCCATTATCAATATTCACTACGCCGATTCCGTTTGCACAACTGTTCAGCATGGAAAGTAATGCCGCCAGTCCGCCAAAACTTGCACCATAACCAACACTGGTCGGCACCGCAATCACCGGAACTTCCACCAGACCTCCAACAACACTTGCCAGAGCACCTTCCATACCAGCAATTACAATGATCACATCTGCACTCTGGATCCGATCGATCTTACCAAACAGGCGATGAATTCCTGCAACACCCACATCATATACACGATCTACTTTATCCCCGAAAAACTCAGCTGTCAATGCAGCTTCCTCTGCCACCGGAATATCTGAAGTTCCAGCTGTCACAACTGCGATCGTCCCTTTTTCTTCTTTTGGCACCGGTATCTTTCCGACCATAATGATTTTGGAAAGTTTTTCATATACGGCTTTCGGCGCAACTTCTTTTACCGCTTCATAAGCCGCCTCTGATGCCCGGGTCACAAGGATCCTTGCATTCTCATGCATCATATGTGTAACGATACCTGCAATCTGCTCCGGTGTCTTACCCTGCCCAAAAATAACTTCTGCTTCACCGGTCCGCAGATTCCTATGCTGATCAATATTGGCATATCCAATGTCTTCATATGGCAAATGCTTTAAAGATTCTAATGCAGTATCCACATCCATGCTGTTGTCCGAAACTTTTTTTAATATATCTGATAAATATGTTACGTCCATTATTTAACCTCCGACTTCCAGACATATCTTGGTTATTTTCATTATAATATACTATGCAAATTCGATGCCAGTTTTGTTTTTTCCATTTTTTCTTCATTTTAGCAGAAAATTAGGCAATTTACAGCAATTACTGTTCCATTTTTTCAAAAGAATATCATTTTTGTTGCAACATTCAAACACCTTTCTTTTTCCTTTTGTTGCATTATTCGAACAGATGTGCAACAGCAGTTTACAAAATTGTCAAAAATTGCTATAATAGCAAAATAGCAAAAACCCCAGGGGAGGGATTATATGAATCAATACTTAGCAATTTATGAGATTCGACAGATGCTGCAAAGTCTGATTTCAGAAACAAATGACGCCAAACTTACCGATAAACTGAAAAAAATTGATTATCAGTTAAACTATTTTTTAGATAAAGGTATTGACTTTAAGCAGGTGGTGGACGGACTTGATGACAGTATCTTTATCACAGACAATAACGGAAACGTACTGTATGTAAATCCTGCCTACACACGTAACACTGGTATTGAACCGGAACGGGTAATTAATCATAACATTTATGATCTGATTGAGAAAGACAAACTGTACAGCGGTGGTGCGATCCCGGATGTTTTAAGTACTGGAAAACCGGCATTCCGTCTCTCCACGACCTATGCCAATGGAAAACCTCTGACTGGATACGCTTCAGGTACACCAATTTTTGACTCTGACGGAACACTCAAGCAGGTCATTGCCAGTAGTCGACCCATTGTGTCCCTGCAGTCCTTGAAGGAAGATTTCAACACCTTCATTAAAGAGATTCAAGAGATGAATCCGCAAAATTCCTGTGCAGAATCAGAAAAATCCTTAAATGACGAAATGATCGGTAAAGACGGCACCCTTGCCAATATCTGGACGTTAATCAGTCATGTGGCCCCATCTGATGCCACCGTCTTAATCACTGGTGAATCCGGTGCAGGTAAAGAGGTAATTGCAGATGAAATTTACCGAAACAGTAAACGAAATGATAAGCCCTTTGTGAAGATTAACTGTGCTGCTATCCCTGCACATCTTCTGGAATCCGAATTATTCGGTTATGAAAAAGGCGCTTTTTCTGGCGCAAACACAAAAGGAAAACAGGGACTTTTTGAGCTGGCAAACCACGGAACTCTGATGTTGGATGAAATTGGTGATATGCCAATGGATTTGCAGGTCAAATTACTGCGCGCAATCCAACAGCAGGAAATCACCAGAATCGGCGGTTCCCGCCCGATCAAACTGGATATCCGTTTCCTTGCACTGACCAACTCCAACTTAAAAGAAAAAATCGCAAACGGAACGTTCCGACAGGATCTCTATTACCGGTTAAACGTAATTCCGATTTATGTTCCGCCTCTGCGGGAACGTGTTGCAGATATCGAAGCATTATGCAACCGCTTTATCGAAGTCTTTTCTGCAAAATATAATCGCCCGTTCTCTCTGACTGAACAGCAGTTAACCTATCTGAAACAGTATTCTTGGCCGGGCAATATCCGTGAGTTGGAGAATATTATTGAGTATTTAGTACTTTGTAGTTCAGGTATCGGACAGGTGGATGATTCCATCATTGCAGGACTGTTAAATATTTCTCAGGAACAGGAGCCGACAATTACCGCTGACATGGATTTCAGCAGCGCTGTTGCCCAGTTTGAGAAAAACCTTCTGGAGACCACATTAAAAACCTCTGGGAACCTTCGCGAAGCAGGAAAAAAGCTTAACATTAATGCTTCTACTATTTCAAGAAAAATTAAACAGTATAATATTGACTATCCAAACAAAAAGGAATAATACTTTAGAATTATGATGAATCAGCAAACAATTATATCCAATGTGTGTGAACAGCTTTCCAACATCTTAGCGTCTACTCAGAATGAGTCTGCACAACGCAATATTCTGGATATTTTACAGGCTCTTCATACTTTTCAGTTACGAAATATTGATTATAAAGCTGCCATCGATCATTTGACCGATGGCATTCTAATTAGTGATGCTACTGGAACGGTATTGTATACAAACAATGCCTTTACCCAAAGCACTCACATTCTCCCGGAGGAAATCCTTGGGTACAACATCCGGGAGCTTCAAGGCGAAGACAAACTCTATACCGGCGGTGTAATTTCAGAAATACTAACAACACACAGAAGTGCATTCCGACTATGCACCACTTATAAAACAAATCCTCCTTTACGTGGATATTTGGCAGGAACACCCATATTTAATAAAAACGGCGAACTTCATTTGGTCGTTGCCTGTCACCGTTCTCTCATCACTCTCCGCGATTTGCAATCAGATTTCCAAACATTTCTTCAGGAACTTCGGCAAGTAGATCCTTCCAATTTAAGTAACCCCGATGAAAATAACAATTCCATAGCTTTACTGGAAAATACCATGGTTGGTAAAAACGGCTCTCTGGCAACCATCTGGAACCTGATTCAGCACATTGCACCAACAGATGCCACCGTGTTGATCACCGGCGAATCCGGTGCTGGCAAAGAAGTAATCGCAGACGAAATATTCCGAAACAGTGCACGAAATAACCTCCCCTGCATCAAGATTAACTGTAGTTCCATTCCAGCAAATCTTCTGGAATCTGAATTGTTCGGCTATGAAAAAGGTGCATTTTCCGGTGCAAACCCAAACGGTAAAAAAGGATTATTTGAACTGGCAAATCACGGTACATTGATGCTGGATGAGATTGGCGATATGCCGATGGAATTGCAAGTCAAACTGCTCCGTGCCCTTCAACAGCAAGAAATTACCCGGATTGGCGGTTCCCATCCAATCAAATTGGATATTCGTTTTATCGCATTAACGAACTCGAATCTAAAGGAAAAAATTGCAAACGGCACCTTCCGGCAAGATCTGTATTATCGTTTAAATGTTATTCCAATCTATGTTCCTCCACTACGAGAACGATTACAGGATCTGGAAGCACTATGCAATGTCTTTATCCGAAAATATACCGAAAAATATCACTGTAATTTTGCCTTTACGGAACGGCAATTCAACCTACTAAAAACTTATCACTGGCCCGGGAATATTCGTGAATTGGAAAACATTATTGAGTACGTGGTATTATGCAGTGCCGGAGAAGGAAAAATTGAAGATTCTGTATTATCTGGATTATTGAATTTAAGTCTCCCTCCAGAGCATAGCATTCCAGATACAGATTTTTACAATGCAGTAGAACAATTTGAAAAACAATTGATTGAAGAAGCACTTACCTCATGCGGAAGTCTAAGAAAAGCTGCAAAGAAATTAAACCTGAACCCGTCTACGGTTTCCCGAAAAATAAAACTTTATAACATTTTACCCCCCCCCGATGAAATCGTAACCATTACACGTTAAATAACAGCATTAAAAATACCCCGCTATTTGGCGGGGCATTTTGATATAGAGAAAGTAATGCACCTTTCGGTAATATTTATGAATTATGCGATTGCTGTAGCACCAAATCTTTTTTCTGCCGCAACCTGTACCATTTCTTCCCAGGATGAAAATCTAGTACTTTCTTTCACGAAGTTATCCATCAGAAGCTGAGCATAAACCATTTTATCGGCTTTCCAGTTCGTGATAACTGCACTGGAATACTGAAATCCTTCAAAGTTAGAAAAATTCGTATTTTCCTCCATGAATTCATCGGTAAAAATGGTATTCAGCAAATTGCGGAGCTTCTGATCCATATCTACATACACGTATCCTTCCATTATTTCTCGTCCGGATGCTCCTCGTAGTATTTGTCAGCTGCTTTAAATACGAAATCACGCCATACA
>CAKREL010000115.1 GCA_934317205.1 uncultured Eubacterium sp. | reverse complement strand
AAATGGGCCGGTATCTGCGGTGAGCTTGGCGCAGACCTGGAACTGACAGATGCATTTATGGAAATGGGTGTGGATGAACTTTCGGTAGCTCCGTCCATGGTACTCAAAGTTCGTAAAAATATCTGTGAATACACAGAAAAATAAATATAAAAGCGAATGAAAAACGAATGAAAAGCCGGAGCAGAAAAAGGGCAGCAGCAGATCCTGAGCGGATGTGTTGCTGCTCTTTTTGGGATTTTTAGTTTTGTGGGTTTGAAAATACAGTGTTCTATGCTAAAATAATTTTATCTCAGTCGAGAATACTCCCACTTCTGCAAGTGGTGAGTAATAACAAGAAGTATATTTCAGTGGGAGAAGGAAGAAAAAGATGTATCGCATATGTAAAGTTTTGAATCATAATGGGGTAATTGCTCTGGATATGAATGATAGTAAAGAATATGTGCTTTTGGGAAAAGGGGTTGGATTTGGAAAAAAGCCCGGAGAACGTTTTGAGCAGCCGGCAGATTGTACGGTTTATTCACTGCAGGAGACTTCTTCGCGGGGAGATGCCTCGGAACTGATCAAAACGATCCAGCCGGAATATTTTCAGATGGCAAACCAGATTTTAAATGAGGCAGAACGGCAGTTTGGGAAAATAGACCGGAGTATTTTATTTCCGATGGCTGACCATATTGCATTTGCGGTGCAGCGTTTGCAGAAAGGAGAGCAGATTTCCAATCCGCTGACAGAAGATATCAAGACATTGTTTCATTCGGAATTCAAAGTGGCATCCAGGATCCGCCCGATTCTGAGAGAGGAAAAGGGCATTGAAATTGATGATGACGAGGTAGGGTATGTGGCATTACATATCCATTCAGCACTGGAAAAGGAGTCTGTATCTGTGTCCATGCAGATGGCGCGGGCAGTGCGTGACTGTGTGTCACTGATCGAGGATCAGCGCGGTATCCGGATCGATGTGATGTCATTAAGTTACAATCGACTGATGAATCATGTGAAATATATGGTGGCCCGTGTACTGAAAGGGGAGTCACTGAAAGTAAATATGAATGATTATGTACTGCATAATTTTCCGGAATCCTATCAACTGGCCACAACTGTCTGTGATCATCTGAGCCATGCATTGCACAAGCAGTTAGAAGAACTGGAGATCGGCTACCTGGCAATGCATATTGAGAGGGTCAGCATGGAGGATGAAGTGTAAGATGTCTGCGTAGTGTATCTGCGTGCTTTTGGGAGATAAAAAAGAAAAACCATTGGAGGAAGATAGATGGATATACAACAAAAAATAAAGCAGATGGCACGTGACATATGTGTTTCCTGGAAAATGAAGCTTTTTCTGCTGATGATGATCGCAGGGGGCATCAATCATTTTGCTTTGTATGCAAATGAGATTACAAACCCGGATGGACTGACCGTAGGGAATTTTCGGGTATCCTGGCTCTGGGAAGTGCGTGTCGGCCGCTGGGGGATTTATCTGATAGAAAAATTGCGGGGATTTCTTGTCTCGCCTTATGTGACAACGTTTTTTGCATTGATCTATATGGCAATTTCTGTATTGCTGATTCTTGATATTCTGGAAATTAAGAAGAAAAGTTTTCAAATCACGGTAGCAATTTTGATGATCGTCAGTCCGGCGATGGCACAGACGCTGTCTTATTATTATTGTGCAGATATTTACCTGCTTGCCTGTCTGCTGTCCTGCCTTGCAATCTGGTTTGCAAAGAAGGGAAAGGTAATTCCATTTATCCTGGGAATTATATGCATTAGCTTTTCACTTGGAATATATCAGGTCTACATCGGTGTGGTTGCAGGACTGGCCTTATTTGTCCTGATCCTGGATCTGCTGCATGGTAAAAAGATATTGGATGTGGTCAAACGGTTTGTCTGCTTTGCATGCACGGCAGCTTTCGGTCTGATCTTATATTACATACTTGCGAATGTTTTCCTGAAAGTAAGAGGACAGACGTTTGCAGAGTATTCAGGGGCAAATGCGTCAGTTTTATCAGGGCTTTCCGTGTGGAAAGATTCATTGCATGCGATGTATCAGAATTTTTATCATTTTTTGTTTGGCAATGATCTGTATTTGCTGCAGAATGCATACTGGCACAGAAATGAGATCCATGCAGTGATCATGATTTTGGGCATGATCGCGTTGGCAGTGGTCATTTTGCGTAGAAAGTATTGGAAAGATATCGTTCGGGTGCTCCTTGTTCTGGCAGGAATCTGCCTGATTCCATTTGCACTGGAACTGATTCGGTTTATTACGCCGGAGCGTGATATTGAACTTCTGATGTCGCTTCCGCTGTATTTGATTTTTCCATTTATGCTGAAAGTTGTGGAGCTGGCTGTCGCTGGGAACAGCCAGAATCAGACGCAGAGCAGTCTGCGTAGTCTGACGAATGTGGGCAGTCTGGCGGGAGCTATGTTATGTCTGGCATCTATTGTCATGGTAAATGTCATGAACTGGACCTATGTGCTGTCTGACAATGCGACATATCTCTATCTGAAGACATGCAGAAACCAGACATTGAGTACTGCAGAGCGTATGCTGGCAAAAATGGATCAGCTGGATGGTTATAAAAGTGATATGCCGGTGCTGATTTCAGGTACTGTGTCGGAGGAAAATTATCCGCTGAACAGCCCGTTGCGCCAGATGTCTGTGGGCCAGATGTCGGAGTGGGGGATGTTCTGGAAGGATTATTATGGAATGAAATCCTGCTGGTCAGCGATATTTGGGCAATATTTTGGATGGAATGTGACTTTTTGCAGTGATGAGGACTATGACCGGATCACGCAGTCACAGCAATATCAGGAGATGGGGATTTTTCCGGACAGTGATTCAGTGGAGATAATTGACGGAATCGTGGTCTTTAAACTGACAGATGATCCGGTTGCAGCAATGACAGAATAAAAAGAAAGAAACCGCAGCTTGACATTGCATGTCAAGCTGCGGTTCTTTCTTTTATAGGATTTGGGAGTCAAACCCCCAAAATTTTGATTACACGGATTGTTCCGTGCTTTGCACTCCCACAATCCTTCCCGCTATTCGCATATCGTGGGATAAAAATCCCACTTTTATGCTCATATCGGGGCGTGCCCCAAGGTCATTCATCCACCCTTGTGCAAGCACAGGTGGACTCAGACCTTTTGACACTGTAATCTTAAATATGCATTTAAAAGCTCAAGTGTATTTTTTACACCATCTACATGAGAACGTTCATAGTTGTGGGATGCATAGACACCAGGACCGATCAGTCCGTGACGGATATCAAAACCGCCTCGCAGTGCTGCTTCTACGTCAGAACCATAGTGTGGATATACGTCAATAGCATAATCGAGACCATTTGCTTTTGCAAGCTCAGACAGTTTTGTCACGAGATCATAGGTGTAAGGTCCGCCGGAGTCTTTGGCACAGATGGAAACCATGCGCTCTGTACAGCCGAGATCATCGCCGACACAGCCCATATCTACACAAAGCATTTCCTCAGTATCAGCCGGAATAGAACTTCCACCGTGTCCGACTTCTTCATAAACTGTAAATAATAAAGAAACTTTGCGATTCAAAGTAAGTGTGCCTTCGGCCACTTCCTTTGCAACTCCCAGAAGAATAGCAGCAGAAAGTTTGTCATCCAGGAAACGGCTTTTGATATAACCACTTGGAGTTACGACTGTGCGCGGATCCATAGCAATAATGTCACCAACTTGCACACCAAGTTTTTTCACATCTGCATCTGTGCTTACATTCTCATCCAACAGGATTTCCATATTTTCCTCTGTCGCTTCTACTTTCTGATCCGCTACGTGTGCGGATGGCTCTCTGTTTAATACGACACCGGTGTATACTTTTCCATCTCTTGTATGCACAGTGCAGTTTTCACCGTCAGCAGTGCACCACTGATGTCCGCCGATGGTAGTCGGGCGCAGACGACCGTTACTCTTGATAGAACGCACCATAGCGCCAAGCGTATCCACATGAGCTGCAAGGATCAATGGGCTTCCTTCCCCACCGATTGTTACAAGGATATTGCCCTTGCGGGAACATTCCGGAGTATAACCCATTTCTTCCAATGTGGAGATCAGATAGTGGCTCACTTCTTTTGTAAATCCTGACGGACTTGGAATAGAAGTCAGCTGCTTTAGCTGATCTGTAATAAAAGTGATAGTTGAATTTTCCATAATCAAACTCCTTAATAGTATATTTTTGATCTGATGTTGGGGGCAAAAGATGCCTTACGAATTGTTCCGTACTTCGTACTCCCACAATTCTACCCAATATTCGCATATCGTGAAGCTGACGCTCCACTTTTATGCTCATATCGGGGCGGGTCATTAAGCCATAAAACCACTCCTGTGCAAGCACATCGTGGTTTCAGGCTTTTGACCCTGGCATCTTAATCTGTATGAATTATATGATTCATACATTTATAGCAAAGTAGTTTTCTCTGTTATTCTATTATTCTATAACGAAATAGAAAATAATTCTAGTACAAAAAAGGGCAGGGTCAGCTATGGCACAGTTTGGAGTGAATGAAATGCGGAGGCTGGCAGGAGGACATGCACACAGGACGGTAGGGCATTTTTCGTCGCAGGAGCGAGCATAGCCTGCCTCCGGGAGTGTGTCTGAGCACGCTGGTTTTGCGTGTGAGTTCGCGGAAGGAGGCAGAGATAGGCGGCGCAGCGGATGCAGAAAAATGTCCGTGTCCGTGTGCATGTCCTCCGCCAGCCCCCCTCCATTTCAGAAAAGTAAAAATATACAAAAAACCTGGTTTTCTCACCGCTGTTTTTTGCGTATTTTTGTGGTTTTATTGAAAGAAGTCTGCAAAATGGGGACAAAAAGAGGAAAAATGTACGCCTGAAAAAAACAGCTGTCCGAAAAATAAATACAAAAAACAGCTATTTTGGTTGACCATTATGTAAAAAACGGGTATAATATAGAATATTGTCGACAATTTACAATAGTAAAGTATTAGAGAATGTACAAATTGGCGGCAGCGTGACGTATGAGAATGAGAGAGGAAAGGTGTAAAAAATGGCAAAGTACACAGTACGAAGAGTCTTAATGGCGATTGTTACAGTGCTGGTAGTTGCATGTGTTACGTTTTTCTTGATGAATGCAATCCCGGGAAATCCGTGGTTATCTGAGAAAACTCCGACACAGGCCACCATCGACGCTTTAAATGCTAAATATGGACTTGACCAGCCCCTGATTGTTCAGTTGGGCAAATATCTCGGAAATCTTTTTCACGGAGATTTCGGTACATCAATCAAAATGCAGAAAAACCGTGCAGTTTTGGATATCATCAAAGACATGTTCCCGGTTTCTGCTAAAATCGGTGTGTTTGCGCTTTTATGGGCAATTGCAGTCGGACTTCCGCTTGGATGTCTGGCAGCTTACAAGAGAGGTACATGGGTAGACAGCTTCCTTAGAGTTGTATGTACAATCGGTATCTCCATGCCTGGATTCGTAGTTGCAACATTGTTACTGCACACATTATGTGGCGGTATTCCGGGAGTTAAAGTTTTCCCGGCATTATTTGACGGAACACCAAAGAGTTATATCCTGCCATGTCTGGCACTGGGATTTTACCCGATGTGTTATCTGTCAAGACAGACCAGAACAGCGATGCTGGATTCCATCAATCAGGAATATATTAAGACAGCACGGGCAAAAGGTCTGAAAAACAACAAGATTATTTTCAAACATGCACTGAGAAATGCACTGATCCCGGTTATTACTTACCTGGGACCGCAGATTGCATTTACACTGTGCGGCGGTATGGTTGTTGAGCAGGTATTTTCCATCCCGGGACTGGGCCGTTACTTTATCCAGGCAATCCAGACCCGTGATTATCCGTTGATTATGGGAACCACTATTTTCCTGGCTTCCTTTATTATCATCATGAACCTGATTGTTGACCTGTGCTACAAACTGGTAGACCCGCGTATCAATCTGGCGAAGGGAGGAAATTAAGCATGTCTGGAAAGAAAAGATTTCAAAAGCCAGGCTCTCTTCAACCGAATATTGATGATATTTTAGAGTGGAGC
>CAKREL010000114.1 GCA_934317205.1 uncultured Eubacterium sp. | reverse complement strand
TTCAATCCAGCATCTTCATAACTAGCATGAAACAAAGGTGCAAAACTTATAATCCCTATCGCGATTACAAAAGAAATAACTACCGCCGCGATTACAGTGACACGTTTCATTATTTTATTCTCGACTTTGTGCAAAATCTGTTGAAAGGCCTGTTCTTCCTTCTCCGGCTGACGCACTTCCTTCACAATCGTATCATCCGTATAATCATAAAAAAGCTTTCTGCATTTTTCACACTCCGCGATATGCGTCTCAACCAGTTCCCGGCTCTCCGCGCTGCACATATGTTCAATATAAAGCGGCATCAAATCCTGTATTACATTACAGCTCATCCTATTCATATCCATCCTCCTTCAATCTGTCACTGATTTTCTGCTTTGCCCGGTAATAAGTAACACCTGCCCAACTCGGCGATTTACCAAACAATTCAGCAATTTCCACCAGTGCAATCTCTCCAAACACATGCAGATAAAATACTTCCCTATATGGTTCCGGCAATTCATGCAGAACCTTCAACACATTTTTTGCAGTATCTTTTTCCTCGAGTTTATGTACAAAATCATTTTCCGTATATCTCTGTTCCGGCGGTTCCTGCCTGTTCTTTTTTCTCAGATGCGAATAGTACAGATTCTTCGCAATCTGACAGAGCCAGGTTTCCACCTTGCAGTCACCCCGGAATGATTTTTCATGCAGAATTGCCTGGATAAAAGTATCCTGAACAATGTCTTCTGTCAGTTCTTTATTTCCACAAAGAGAAAACACATATCCGAACACGATTTTATAATACCTGGATAAGTTTTCTATCTCTTCCATTCACATTCCTCCCCATGTGGATAAAACATCTTCAAATTACACAATATTAGCTCTATTACAGGAAATATCAAAAGTACAAATGCACTTCTTATCTTTTCAAACTCCCAAAAGGTTTTCGGACAAATAATAAAAAAATAAAATGCATCACGTTTTTCCCGGATCAGTTCCACCCAGAATTGGCGGTCTGCAATCCCTGAAATATAATCAGCCGGCAGATAAAAACTCTTTACCAGCACAATAACTATGATTGCAAAAGCAATTACCAATACTGTAAAAACCATATCATTCTTTCTGATTTGTTTCCATAGCACAGATATCCATTTCTTCCAGCCATCTTTAAATAATGGCTTCGATCCCCGCCTACAGTACCTTAATGAAATATTATAAATCCGTCTGCCCAACATCAGTAAGATCACAAACTGAACCACGAAAACAAATGCCTTTAACAGAAAGATCATAAACTGCCAGTCAATCAACACACCATTCCCCCATAACGCGGTAAACTGTTCCGTAAGATACCCGACACTTTTTCCTTCCGTATTTTCAATCGTGACAAAACCGAATTCTGCTTCACTGTCCGCTGCTGTTTCACAGGCCATTACCTTTTTCCCAGTCTCTATATTCCCAATGACCTGATATTCCCGTTCCTGCCACATTACGGTCAGTCCGGCAGCATCTGTTGTCCCAAAAAGCTCATAAGCCAGTCCGTCGCTGACCAGACATTTTGTGCTGTCTCGGTAATCCAGCCATATAGCACTATCAAATAAAATCCCTGAATTTCCACATAGTTCAAGGACATCCACATCCGATAATTCTGTTTCCAATTCCTTTGCGCGTACTGTCTGCATCACATCCTGACACCACCATACAAAATGCTGCCCGGAAATCTGATTTTCTCCCTTTTCCACGAGATCATATGCCTGCCCTGCCGCTTCCATTTCCTGAAGCCGGATCTGGATCGTTTCATCCGGAGCATGAAATACCTTTAATTCCGACACAATGACCATGCAGCACAATGACAGGAATAGAAGCATTATAACACTCCCAAAAGCAGAATTCAGCTTATGTTTCGTTTTTTTCACAGTTAACCCTCCTGTCTTCAGATATTTGTCTGTCCGAATCTATGATTACAGGAGTCTGAAGTGAAATACGCTCTATGGCCACATTCACATCATCCATATCTAATACTTCCACTTCCTGAGCTGCTGCACGTGTTTCCGTCCCCATGACCGTCTCTGTTTCTTCCGCAATATACACGAAATATTTTCCACCACTTTTGTAATGCAGTGCTTCCCGCGGGATCAAAAACGGATAATACTCTGATTCATTTAATATCTGTACACCAACATTATCACCGATCTTCACATCCAGCCCTGACACATCTACCAGAACATTCCACGCTCCGGTATCTGCATTCTTTTCAACCGACAGGACTTCACAGTCACCTGCCGTTTCTGCATCCTGCTCTTTATATACCTGCACCTGTTCCCCCGCCGAAAGGTACTGCTTTTCAGTATCTGATATTGTAACCTCTACACTCATTCCGCCATCCATTCTTGTCATAATAACATCTGCATCTCCCGTTGTATCATTGCCGACACTTATATTTACTTCTTTTATATACCCGCTGCATTCCGCACATTTTTTTCCGTCCTGTTCAAGCATTCCCTCAAGGGATTTCTTTTTTTCTTCTGTCTGCATCCTCGTAATTTTCAACTGTTCTGCAGTCGTGGAGCTGGCAGACCGTATCGATGCACTTTCTACCTGTGACCTGGCATCCGATACAGCCACTTCCATTTCACTTACAGCATCTTCGTATGCCTTTTGCACCTCCGCAATCTCTTCTGCCGTCGCGTCCGCTTCCCCCTTACGGGCATTCAGTTCTTTTTCAGCCGCATCAACTGCTGCCTGCTGTTTTTCCTCAATCGTCTCCAGATTAGATACGGCATTCTGGTATGCGGCATCTTCCTGCTTCCGGACAACGGTCTGTGTCTCACCCGCCTCCTGGATCTGCAGATCTAACACCTGCAGATTCTCATTCAATTCTTTTATCTGCTTTGAAATATCAAGTGTGTCGTATGTATAAAGGATATCCCCCTCTTCTACAAATTCTCCCGCTTTTACCCGTACCTCACTGATCTTCACATCGGCTTCTGACACCACCGCGATATCCGTACTGCCTTTTACCACGCCGGATGCTTCCACCGATTTTTTTATTTTCCCGGAAAAAGTGCCTGTCACAGTCACCCTTGGGGTACACACAACAAACAGGATACGTGATACTATGGTAAAAACAGCCATAAAACATAAAAAATAAGCAAACCATTTCAAAATTCGTTTCTTCATTGTCTGATCTCCAACCCTTTCTCCATATAGTCAGAACATATCAATACCAGCAGCACACAGGGGATCAATGCCAGCGCAGATGCTGCCAGTGCAAATCCGGGCTGTGATATATCAATATGTGGAAGATACTCGGAAACCAGCATCTTACCTTTATCCTCGATAAAAGCTCCGGACTGCTCTATCATTCCCCAACATTCCACAAATCCAAGCAGCATCACCGTAATAATGCCTGCTTTTGCATGCGGCAGTCCGATCCGGAATAAAATAGTCCACTCCCCGGCACCATCTATCCTTGCTGATTCCATCACTTCCTGCTGCAATGTTTTAAAATTCTGTACCAGCAGGAAAACCGCATACGGTGAAAATATCTCAGGAATGATCAACGCCCAGAATGTATCATATATGTGCAGATTCTTCATGATAAAATACTGTGGGAGCATAAGCACCTGAAACGGTAACATCATAAGGAATACATACAGACCAAGCAAATGTTTCCTGTATGGGAAACGGTACACACCGATCCCCCATGCGGCTAATACCGCAACAACAGCCTGTGCCACCACTGAAATGGCAGTCACCAGTACCGAGTTCCAAAATGTTACAAAATACTCCGGGGTGTCCAGCAGAAGCCGGAGATAAGACCAGCCCGATGGCTGCAATGGCAGAAATGACCAGTCAGCATACACACCCTCTCCTGCACTTAACAGCGCCCCCGTATGCCCTGTAAGCTCCGAATCGCTCATAAAAGATCCTGCCAGGACATTCCACACAGGTATAAGGAAAACCAGGAGTACAAGGGACAGAAGAACTGTTTTGGTATTATGAAACAGCTTTTTTCTCATATTTCGTCAGCCTCCCCTCTTTCCCGGAATATCAGATAAAATGCAGCCGTAAGCATGACCAGAAACAGCACCAGTATTCCGGATGCCGCAGAAAGTTTTCCAATTTCCATCTGACGGTACCAGTTATTCAGCAAATTCTGGATCATATAAATATACTGAGCCGGGTATTCGCCGGTCACTACATACGCCTCGCGGAACATCTTAAACCCACTCATGATCGCAAAAAGCAATATGTACAAAAATGGCTTTTTCATTTGCGGAAGCTGAATGGAGAAAAACAATCTGACCGCACCTGCCCCATCCACTTTTGCCGCCTCTGTGGCAGATTCTGAGATCTGGTTCAATGCCACTGTCCAGAGGATGACGTAATATCCAAGATTTTTCCATACATACACCAGCACAAGAATGTACATCGCATATTTACATTCCATCCAGTGCATGGGCGCACCACCGATTTTTGAGCAGATGCCATTTAAAATCCCATGAACATCAAAAAACAGATTCCATAAAAAGACCACTGCACCAGCAGGAACTGCAAACGGGATCAACAACCCTTTCTTGACGATCCTGTTCACGATACTGTTTTTCAGGAGTATACGCGCTACAAAAAGAGACAGCAGAAGCAAAACCAGAATGCTGACCACCAGAAAGAAGCATGTATTCTTCATTGCCATCCAAAATGCCTGATTTCCCAACACGTCCCGATAATTTTTCATTCCCATCCATGTTCCCGTAGCTGATGAAAAAAAAGTTTTTCGAAAAAGTATGAGAAATGCCCACAGATAAAAGATCAGGATTCCAGCCAGACTGATCCACCAAAAACGCCATGCCCTCTTTTTCATTGTCCATTCTCCATCCGATAAATACTGATCTTTTGTCCGGCCGCTGCCACTGCTTCCATTCGGGTCATTTTCCCAAGCAGATAATCCTGATACGGCTCCAATATAAAATCAACAAACAATTCATGATTGCAGATCGGTGTATTTACTTCTTCAATAAGATCCGTTACACTTTTTACCTGTGCCTCCGTCGGAGTGATCATGTCTCCACCAAGGTCTTTCCCACTGCTGTCTGTATACATTGTCGTGCTGATCCTGGGATTACTGATATTTTCTTCCATAACATTACGGTTAACAGACCAGGAAAAACTGTCACTGTTTTTCTGTGCCTCTTCCGTACACGCATAATCCAGGAAATCCATTGCGGCACTTAAATTTTTAGAACCGCTGTTAATACTAAGAACGGATTCCGCTGCAAAATAGGTATTTCCATCTGATTTTAAATTATAAAACTCCCATCCCTCATCATTTGACTGTGCATAATCCGCCATAAACGGAAGCCAGGACAGATATTTAAACGTCAGGTCCATGCTGTTCCGTATATTTCCCGCATACTCGCCCCTGTCAAGGCTTTCCACCGCCAGGATATCCAGCGTCATTGTGGAATCTGTCACTTCTGCCGGATTAGAACCGCATTTTTTCACGATTTCATCCAGGAACTCATAAAATTCCTCTATTGACTTTTCATCCATATCTCCACTGTTTATTTTTTCGGCATAAACCCGACACCATAACGTGATCATTGCCGTATTTGATCCTGCCGGCAGTTTCAGATCATTTTCTGCCAATAATGTTCCCAGTTCTGAAACTGACACCGGAGCTTTCAGCATCTCCCCTGCAGTTGTGCCATTCTGGTCAACTGCCAAATCTGACTTTGTATATGTACCCGTCAGTGAAAAACGTAATGGAATCTGCAGGATGATATCATTTTTTTCATATGCGCCCAGAATATTCTCATAACAGTCCTCTTTATGTGCTTGTACAATACCACTTAAATCTGCAAGCATATCCTCATATCCATCCGAACTGAACCCATCAAAACAGATCAGATCCGGTCCATCCCCATTAAGCATGGTAGTATTCAGATTTTTTAATATTTCCGTCTGTGTCAGGTCAGAATTTTGATTTTTTCCATCATCAAAAGTAATTTTTACCCCTTCATTTTTCATTTCATATGCAGATGCAATCTGTTTTAATGCACTATTTTTTTCAAGTACAAATATCGTGATCTCATCCGCATTCTGCTTCACCTCATCAACAGATCCCGTATCATATGTTCCTTTTGCCCCGCATCCAATAAGTGACAGACACATCGTAAATGCCAGTGTCACC
>CAKREL010000113.1 GCA_934317205.1 uncultured Eubacterium sp. | reverse complement strand
AAACAAGCAAATATTGCTTGAAACAGAGGATAACGATTTTTACGAAAAACAGAAAAATCATGTTTGCGAAATGATATTTGTAACTTAAAATTTACTATTTAATTTTTATAAGAGAACACCAGCAATTTGTCTCAGTCGCTAACAATCGCTCCTTGAGAAAAATTGCTGGTGTTCTTAATTTACACTATGATATTTGTAAATTTTGCGCTACATTACACTTCGTGCCGCGAAGCCTATCTGAAAAACCGAAACGTTCCAATCACTTTTCCCATGATCATGACTTCGGATACGATAATCGGATCCATAAAATCGTTTTCCGGCTGCAGACGATAGTAACCGTTTTCTTTATAAAATGTCTTAACCGTTGCAGAATCGTCTACAAGCGCAACGACCATATCTCCATCATTTGCAGTAGACTGCTGCTGCACCAGAATATAATCCCCGTCTAAAATGCCGGCATTGATCATACTTTCGCCCTGAACCTGCAGGATAAATGTCTGCTCGTTTGGCATAAACTCTGCTGGAATCGGAAAATAGTTCTCAATATTTTCTACTGCCAGAATTGGTTCTCCGGCAGCAACTCTGCCGACAATCGGTACATTGACCATTTCACGTCTGGTCAGGTTAAAGTTCTCATCTACAATCTCAATTGCACGCGGTTTAGTCGGATCACGACGAATATAACCGTTTTTCTCAAGCGTCTCTAAGTGTGCATGAACAGAAGAGGTCGATTTCAATTTGACAGCCTCACATATTTCGCGTACTGCAGGTGGGTATCCCCTGTTTAAAATCTCTGTTTTAATATATTCTAAAATTTCTCTTTGTTTATCGCTGATTTTTCCGTATGACATAATATGATTAACTCTCCTTCATATTCATTCCCTGTTTAATATTTAAATTATATCATAATAAACTAATGATTTCAAATATATTCGAAAACTTGTTCCGAAAATCTGTTCGTATTTTCACTTGACATCCGAACACATGTTTTGTATAATACAAACATCGAACAGATGTTCCGAACATAGCGTCGGATTTTTAACTATTACAGCGTAAAGCAGATAATGCAGGGGAGGATATACATATGAGTACATATTCCGTAATTTACAATACAAATCCATATCAGAAAGCACAGGCCAGAGCACGGGCACAGAAGAAAGCACATATTCATGCGGCCAAAAAGAAACAGGCTCTCAAACGGCAGTTTTTTGGAATATCTATATTTTTTCTTACTATCCTGGCTATAGTATTAGTGAGTACAAGCTGTTTGAAAGCAAATCAGGTAAAGGCTTCCACGCTACATAAGGAGAACGTTTATTACAAGACAATTCAAGTGAACGAAGGCGATACTTTGTGGACACTGGCTGATCAGTATATGGGAAATACCAGCTTTGACAGACAGCACTACATCGATGAGGTGAAAGAAATGAATCATCTGACAGATGATACTATTCAAAGTGGTGCCTATCTGATGATTCCATATGTGAAAACGATTTCTGGGCTATAAAGCAAAATTATGCAAGCAATCGAACAAAACGTTCGATTGCTTGCAATTTATCATATATCATAACAGTTGATAATAATTTTTCAAAAATTCCAAAAACTGTGCTGCCGGTTCTGGTAGATATCGGACAGGTGAATACGCAATATAAAGGTTACGCAGGAAAGCTTCTTCACCTAGTGGGAAAATCAACAATTCTTCCTGCTTTGCATCAGAAGCTACTGTGGCACGAGATAGGATTGATATTCCCATTCCAAGTTTAATACATTTTTTTAAAGAACCTGCATCATCCATAATCGCGATCACATTCAAGTCATCCAATGTTAGCCCTCTGTTTTTCAGAAAATGGAGGGTTTCCTGTTTTGTACCTGAATTATCTTCCCGGAGCAAAAATGGTTCCTTCAGTAAGTTCTCTAATGGTGCTTTCTGCTCTGTAAATATCTGATAATGCGCTGTCGCTGGTGTCGCAATCACAAGCTCATCAGGTGCAAAAGGAAGAAATTCGCAAGTAGTATCTGAACAGACCGTACCTACAAGCCCCAGATCACAGGTTCCGTCATCTATTTTATGAATGATTTCCAGGCTGTCTCCACAGGAAGTATGGAAGATTACATCCGGAAAATCTGCATGATAGGCCGCCAGCAGTTCTGGAAGCACATAGAGGGAAGGTACTGAGGATACACCAATCCGCAGTTTGTTTGTTTCTTCATTGGAAAGTTCCAGTACAGCTTTTTGCTGTAATGTCAGAATTTCCGATGCATACTGATATAATTTCATACCGGCAGGTGTTATAGACAATGTTTTGGTTGTCCGCTTTAATAACTGTGTATGTAATTCCTGTTCCAATGATCGAATGTGTGCACTGACAGTAGGTTGTGAGAGATATAATTTCTGTGCGGCCAGGGAAAAACTCTGGTATTTTACTGTATATACAAAAGCTTCTAATTGTCTGATATCCATAGTTGCTTTCCTTTCTATCGATTTTTTTCTATAAAATCTTTACATGTTTCTATGTTAACTTTTATCTACCATTTGATATTACACTAATTCATTGAAAAAATCTATATATTTATAGCAATTATCAATATTTACAATTTTACTCGATAATACAGGAATGTTATACTGAATATAACAAAAACAGACGTAGTGATACGTCAGAAAGATATGAGGAGAACAGTTATGAAACTATTTGACAAAACATGGAAACTTGCATTTGCAGGTGCCATCGTTGGTATACTGGCAGCATTGCTTGCATTCTTTGGAAATCCGGCAAACATGGCCATCTGTGTAGCATGTTTTATCCGTGACACAGCAGGAGCGCTATCCCTCCATTCCGCGGCACCTGTACAGTATTTTCGTCCGGAAATCGTAGGATTTGTAGTTGGTGCATTTATTATCTCTTTGATCACAAAGGAGTACAAAGCAACCGCAGGTTCTTCCCCAATGATTCGTTTCCTGCTTGGAATGATCATGATGATCGGCGCATTGGTATTTCTTGGATGTCCGCTTCGTATGGTTATTCGCATGTCTGCCGGAGATCTGAATGCTTATGTGGCACTCATCGGATTTGCTGGCGGTGTAGCAACAGGAACCTTCTTCCTGAAAAAAGGATTTTCCCTTGGAAGAGCTTATGAAACAAAGAAAACAAATGGTATGGTATTACCAATCGCATTGATCGTATTACTGATTATCGGTGTAGCAACCGGTGCATATGCAGCAAGTACTGAAGGACCTGGAAGTATGCATGCGCCAATTGCCATCGCATTAATTGTAGCACTGATTATTGGCGCCATCGCACAGATGAGCAGAATGTGCTTCGCAGGAAGTATCCGTGATGTCATTCTGATGAAAAACTTTGATCTGATTAGTATCATCGGAGCACTGTTTGTCGTTATGTTAGTTTATAACATTGCAATCGGAAACTTTCATTTAAGCTTCTCCGGTCAGCCTATCGCACATTCCCAGCATTTGTGGAACATTCTTGGCATGTATGTGGTAGGATTTGCTGCTGTACTGGCAGGTGGATGCCCGTTGCGTCAGCTTATCCTGGCAGGACAGGGATCTGCGGACAGTGCGGTAACTTTTATTGGTATGCTCCTTGGATCTGCATTTGCACATAATTTCGGTCTGGCAGGCGCAGCAGCAAAAGCAGCGACTGAGACAGAGTCCGCAGTTGCAGGCGGTCCGGCTACGGCAGGTAAAGCAGCAGTTATCGCATGCATCATTGTACTATTCATCATTGCAGTAACAAATAAAAGAAATCTGAAAAGAGGAAAATAAAAATGGCAGAATATATTGAAGTAGATGTAAGAGGACTTTCCTGTCCGGAACCGGTATTGCTTGTCATGGATGCTATGGATGAGCATCCGGGTGAAACCATTCATGTGATCGGCGATGAAGCTCACACAAGAACAAACATTGAAAAGACCTTAAAATATCAAAAAAAGGAGTTTGAGACCCAACAAAAAAACGGTTGCTTTGAAATTACATTTCAGGCATAATAACAGAAGATTCATCCGAATGCTATTATGCAGTAGCTATACATCATAACTTATCAAAATTCAATTTATTACAAAAGAAACTTATCAGAAAAACGGAGAATTATTGTCATGCGAAAGAAAAGACCTTATCATATTATAACATTTCATACAACATCAGCAGCCATGGCTATGGAGCTGTATTGTAAAGAGCATGGCATCTCCGGTCGTCTGATCCCGGTTCCAAGGGAGCTTTCCGCCGGTTGCGGACTTGCCTGGCGCATTGAACCAGAGGAATATACCCGTTACAAAGACGATTTACTGGGTTCCCATATTGAAATCGAACAAAATGTGGAGCTGATGATTTAGCCCAATTAAGGAAGACTGCTTATATAGTCATGAAAATAATTTTTCCTTGACACACTCCCTCTTTATCATATATAGTAGAATTAATAAGAGGGAGTAACCTACGTGACTATACGTTTGCGGTGTCGTCAGTACGATGTAATATATATATACATCCGGTGTCGTAAGGAAACGGTGAGACTTTTATTGTACATTGATTGTGCAATAAGGGTCTTTTTTTATTCCAAAAATCCTGAACTTGCATAATCGGAACACATATTGCAGATAACATGATGCAGGCAAAACGCAAGGAGGATTTGACATGAAAGAAATGTATCAGTTGACCGCGACGCAGGTTATGGATCACTTTGAAAGTTCCGTACAGGGACTGACATCTACACAGGCAGAGGAACGCCACCACACATCAGGTTGGAATGAACTGACCTCTGCGAAATCGAAACCTTTATGGAAACTTTTTCTGGAACAATTTAAGGATTTTCTTGTAATCATTCTCATTATTGCAGCAATTATATCCGGATTGCTAGGTGACGCAGAAAGTGCTGTCGTTATTCTGGTCGTTATCACCCTGAATGCCATTCTTGGAACAGTACAGACCAGACAGGCAGAACGTTCTTTAAACAGTTTAAAAAACTTATCCGCACCAAAAGCATCCGTATTTCGTGACGGAAGTGTTGTGCAGCTTTCTGCCAGAGAGCTGATTCCGGGCGATATCGTCCTTTTGGAAGCAGGTGATATCGTTCCTGCTGATGGAAGAATTATTGAGTGTGCCGGTTTGAAGATTGATGAAAGTGCCTTGACCGGTGAGAGCCTTAGTGTCGATAAAAGCACTGATGTGATTTCCAATCAGGTAGCTCTGGGAGATCGCATAAACATGGTATTTTCCGGCAGTTTCATTACCAATGGGCGCGGAAAAATCATTATTACCAACATCGGCATGGATACAGAAGTTGGTAAGATAGCGAATCTTTTACACAATACATCAGAAAAACGAACTCCGTTGCAAACATCGCTTGATTCTTTCGGCCAAAAACTTTCCATCGCTATTTTGGTCTTTTGTGGAATTTTGTTTGGAATCAGCGTTTTTCGCGGTGAATCTATTGGAAATGCCTTTTTATTTGCTGTCGCTTTGGCAGTTGCAGCCATTCCTGAGGCATTAAGTTCCATTGTCACTATCGTTTTGTCATTTGGTACACAAAAAATGGCGAAAGAGCATGCTATTATCCGAAAACTTCAGGCAGTAGAAGGACTTGGGAGTATTTCAGTCATCTGTTCAGATAAAACCGGAACTCTGACTCAGAATAAAATGACAGTGGAAGACTATTATGTTAATAGACAGTCTGTTCTTGCAGATGAAGCAACATCTTCCGATACTTCCAATAAATTATTGTATTTTGCCAGCGCATTATGCAATGATGCAAGAATTGAAAATAAAAATGAAGAAATCGGAGATCCTACAGAAATTGCCTTGCTACAGATGGAGTCTCAGATGCACATTGCTATTTCTGAAATACAGGAAAAATATCCACGAATCGACGAACTTCCCTTTGACAGTGAACGTAAAATGATGTCAACACTGCATACATGTTTCAAAAGTAATCATAGTTCTGATTCTGCTGAAAAACAGATTTTAATTGTGAAAGGTGCTGTTGATGTATTATTACAGCGAACAGATGCAATCTGGACAACAACTGGCACAATTCCTATGAACGGTGACGAGAAAAAACGGATTCAGATGCAAAATCAGCAATATTCTGAGCAAGGACTGCGCGTGCTTGCATTTGCTTACAGAGAGTTTTCTGATACGGATACACTGACCTTTGACCATGAAGCTCATCTGACATTTCTTGGTCTTATCGCCATGATGGATCCGCCACGTCTGGAATCAAAAGATGCAGTAGCGACCTGC
>CAKREL010000112.1 GCA_934317205.1 uncultured Eubacterium sp. | reverse complement strand
CGGTATCGTTGGAGATCTGAACAAGATCGTTCCGCTTCTTACTGAGGAGATCAAAAAAGCACTTGCAGCTAAATAAAGTTTGCCTTGTGGCTTAAAATTTAATATTTAGGACGAAAAAGTGGTATTTTACCTCTGCAGCTAACAATCGCTTGCCGAGGAAAAATACCACTTTTTCTTTCCCTTCGTTTATTTACAGATTATAAATTTACTGTCACCACTGTGTCTATGCCGCTTGCCGAGGAAACCTTGTGCGGTACGCAGTGCAGGGTGGCGCAAAAATTTACAAAATTCATTGTGTAGATAAAGAACTCTTGAAATTTTTTCTCAAGGAGCGATTGTTAGCGAGTGAGACAAAATTCCAGGAGTTCTTATAAAAACCTAAATAGTAAATTTTAAGCTATCCGAAACAAGATACGTGGTATAATATATGTAAAATTTTTTACATAGAATTTACCTAAAATATGATTTCATTTTACGGGCGATATTTATAATAATAAATAAAATAAGCTAATTAGGAGTGACAAACTAAGAATACTTCCAGATAGTGAAGAAATGAGCAAGTAGCGAAAGCGGATTGCGAATGTCCGATTTATGTAGATGAGGTGGGAAGATATGATGATTTATATCGTAGAAGATGACAAAAATATTCAGGAAATAGAGAGTTTTGCACTGAAAAATTCTGGTTATGAAGTGCGTGGATTTGAATGTGCCAAAGATTTTTATGCCGCTTTAGATGAGGAAATTCCGGATTTGGTTTTATTAGATATTATGTTACCGGATGAAGATGGACTGCAGATTTTGAAAAAGCTGCGCCTAAATCACAGTACAGTTCTTGTTCCGGTTATTATGGTAACGGCAAAAACGACAGAATTGGATAAAGTAAAAGGTCTGGATCTTGGTGCAGATGATTATCTGACGAAACCGTTTGGAGTGATGGAACTGATTTCCAGAGTGAAAGCATTATTGAGAAGAAGTGCTTCTATTCAGAAAAAAGAAGTATATGAGTTTGAAGATATTACGTTGAATGACAGTAAGCATGAGGTACATACTGCACAGGGGAAATGTGATCTGACTTATAAGGAATATGAACTGTTGAAATATCTGATCATGAATGAAGGGATTGTACTGACAAGAGATCGTCTGATGGAAGAAATATGGGGGATGGATTTTACTGGTGAGTCCCGTACACTTGATATGCATATCAAGACACTGAGACAGAAACTGGGTCCGTCTGGTAAATTGATTCAGACGGTTCGAAATGTAGGATATAGCTTGAACCATATTAGAGATTAAAAATTCGCTTTAGCTTATAAAGCGAGATATAAATAGTTTTTGACGAGGCAGAAGGTATGAGAAAAAAAATTCATAAAAATTTAGTTGGAATTGCTGCATTGGCAATTTTACTGACCATTGGATTGACATTCTGGGCATATTTTTTGATGTTACAGAAGCAGATTTTCCAGGATCTGCAGACAGATGTTCATGTCCTTGCAAGTTCGGATTACATTGTTGATACATTGGAACAGAATTATGATGCAAATGCAGATGGTTTGCGCATTACGCTGGTCAGTGCAGACGGAAGTGTGCTTTATGAAAGTAAAGGCAATGCCAGCAAAATGGAAAATCATATGGAACGACCGGAGGTTCAGCAGGCAATAAAAGAAGGTGAAGGAAAGGCAACGAGACGTTCCAATACCATCGGTACGCTGTCTTTTTATTATGCAGAAAAGCTGGATAATGGCTGTATTATCCGTGTGTCCAGAGATATTCCGTATGTAGCAAAAATGTGTACGTATCTGGTGCCAGAGTGTATAGGTATTTTTGCAGTGATTTTTGTATTATGCCTGGTTTTGGGACATATTATGACAAAACGGTTTATCGAACCAATTGAAATGTTGGCTGTGGATGTAGAAAAAGTAAGTGAAATGCAGACATATCCGGAGATTCAGCCATTTATTGAGACAATCAATCAGCAGCATCGGGAATTGAAACGAAATTCAAAGATGCGGCAGGAGTTTACGGCAAATGTATCTCATGAGTTGAAGACACCGCTAACATCTATTTCTGGTTATGCAGAACTGATTGAATCGGGGATTGCACAGGGGGAAGATACTGTGCGTTTTGCAGGGGAAATCCATAAGAGTTCCCAGCGCCTGCTGACATTGATCAATGATATTTTACGCCTGTCACAGTTGGATTCTGTGGAAGAGTGTATAGATAAAGAACAAGTGGATCTGTATGAGATGGCATTAAATTGTCAGGATATGCTAGAAATGCAGGCTAATAAACACCAGGTAGTAGTTCGAGTGAAAGGTGCAAGTGAGGTGATCCAGGCTAATCGCCGTATGATAGATGAACTGATTTATAATCTGTGTGATAACGCTATCCGTTACAATCATGTCGGTGGGTCTGTGCTCGTTACAGTTGGCGAAGAAGATAAGCATCCATTTGTATCGGTAAAAGATACCGGAATTGGTGTATCAAAGGAAGATCAGAATCGTATTTTTGAACGGTTTTATCGCGTAGACAAGAGCAGATCAAAGCAGACGGGTGGAACAGGTCTAGGTCTTGCGATTGTAAAACACATTGCAGTGATGCATAAAGCAGAGCTCAAAATTGAAAGTGAAATTGGAAAAGGAACAGAAATAAAGATCTTGTTTGGCATTTAAGAAACCAATAAAAATAACTCCAAAGCAGTGCGGCGAATATCGGAAATCCGCCGTTCCTGCAATGGAGTTATCTTATTTAATAGGAAATTATGTGGAAGTTCCTATCGAACAAAAGCATTTCTTGCAAACGATATGCATTCGCACGAAAATTTGTTCCTTGTACAGACAAATAAGAAGTTATTTATGGATTTCAAGCAGTTTTTTCTTCAGCTCATCTTCCATACGCTGCATTTCAGCTTCAGCTGTGCGGCGTTTCTCGCGACCTTCGGTCTGAATCTTTAACACTTCATCAAAAGTGCTGATCAGAGATTCATTTGTATGTTTCAGTGTCTCAAGATCTACAATGCCACGCTCAGATTCTCTGGCAGTATCAATAGTAGCAGTTTTCAGAATGTCAGCATTTTTGCGTAGCAGTTCATTTGTCATATCAGCTACTTCACGTTGTGCTTTGGCAGCCTGTGCAGAGTGTTCAATGCCAAGTGCAAGTACCATCTGGCTTTTCCAGAGCGGAATGGTATTAACGATAGTGGACTGAATTTTTTCAGCCATCAGAGTATCATTATTTTGTACCATACGGATTTGTGGTCCAGTCTGAATGGAAATCATTCTTGTAAGTTCCAGATCATGGATTTTTTTCTCAAAACGATCACACATAGACTGCAGATCCTTGGCAGCCTGTGCATCTTCCGGCAGATTTGATGTGTTTGCTTTAGCAATTGCTGCTGCGAGTTCTCCATTACGAACTTCTTCCAGTTTCTTTTTGCCGGCAAGGATGTACATGGAAAGTTCTTTGAAATAAGTCAGGTTGACATCGTACATTTTGTCCAACAGGGCAATGTCTTTCATCAGAGTTACCTGATGACCCTCAAGGGCGGTACATACATTATTTACATTTACTTCCGCTTTGTCATATTTGGCTTTCATGGCAGTGATCTTGTTGGCAGATTTCTTGAATAATCCTTTGAATCCTTTGTCCTGCTCAGTGACATCAAAGCTTTTCAGATCGATAACCAGAGCAGAAAGCATGTCGCCAACTTCACCAAGGTCTTTGGTGCGGACATTGTTCAGGGCAGCTTCAGAAAAATCAGCCATTTTTTTCTGTGTGCCAACGCCGTACTGCAGGATTGCCTGAGAGTTATGCAGGTCAATTTTTTCAGAAAAATCATTGACCATCTGCAATTCCTCTGGTGACAGATTGTTCTCACTGAAAGCTGGATCGGAAACCTGTTCTGCAAGCTCGGAAGCAGACGTCGTAGCTGGTGCATCTTTTGTCTCAGGTGCCACATCAAAAGTCAGTGTTGGTGTGGTTGTAAAATCTTTGAATTCGTTGTCCATAGTAATATATCTCCTTAAATAATGATCTTGAAATTAAATTGTATGAATTATTATTTGCTATTAAGAGTGAAATCATCTTTCTTCAGACCTTCCTGTGCCAGCATGGTGTTCAGCACCGATATATCAGACGATATATCCCAGGCACGGTCTGCAAATAAGCTGTCGAGCAGTTTTTCGAATGCAATATTCAGCGTATCAACTGTTTGTTCAATTTCAGCTTTTGTATTGCTGATATTTTCACCTGCAATGGGCTGCTTGTCCAGTTCACGGTAAGCATCCAGCAATTTGGAAGTAGTTGGCAGATAATAGTTCATCATTCTCTGCAGATCCGGAGCAACTTCCGGATGGATCCGGACTTCGTCAAAAATACGCTGTACCAATTGCTCCATTTTATCGAGTTTACGAGATATTTCTTCTCCCGGGATTGCATCATTGCATTCACGGATATGGCGGATATAAGCCTGCCCTTCATCAATCAGTTCCTGACACTCAGCAGGTACTTTATGTTCAGCCTGTTCTTTTTCGATAACTTTTTTCTTCTCATAATACTCGAGTTTCGCAGTGCGGTATTCTTCGTAAGCCTGATCAGAAAGCAGGAAGTAGCTGTCCTGTGTATCCACATGTGCTTCATAGAACAGATGCTGATCAATCATTTTCTGCAGATCTTTTGCAATGAATGATGTAGATTTGTGATTGCATTCTGCAAGCTGTTGAAGCGGAATGCTCAAATGATGGTCAATCTGTCGGACATAACTTCTGTAGCGGTTCAGCAGACGGATTTTTTGGGTACCATTGATACCGAGAGTAAATCCAGTGACTGCAAGTACACCAAAAATAGCGAGCGGAACGATAAACATGTGGGAAACAGCAGCACTGAGTGCAGTAAAAGTAATCAGACCTGCTACTGTAAAAATTCCTACAGAATAGCCGAGTGCCATACTGATGATTGCACCGGCCTGGCCGCCCGGACGTTTGTTATACAGCACGGGTGTCTGTGTCTGCTCAGAAGCAGGCGAGGTATGTGCTGTTTTATAATAGGGATTGGAACTATAAGTATTTCTGTTAGACTGAGTTGTATTTTTTACAGAATCCTTTACATTGTCAATAGTGTCGTTGATCACGTCTCCGATGGACCGGCTCAGGTTTGAAAAATCTCCGGTGGAGATTGCAGAATCAACGGCATCTTTTATTTTATCACCTACATTATTCCAGTTTGTATTTGACATATAAAAAAATCTCCTTTGTGATAGGCAATACAAGAATACTATGGCATTCTTGCTGCGTGCTTCGCATTAACAATTTCTATGATACCTTATAAGAAAGAAAAATACAACTATTGGCAAAGTGGAAAAAAGGGTATAAACTATTAAAAAAACATAAACCGTTCCAACAGCAGAAAGATTCTGGAAGTGAAAACCGTACTGTGAGACAGGCGATGGACCGCAGATGGATTTTTTGCAGAAGGAATAAGAAAAATGTACAAAATACAGGAGGTTTCAGTATGTACAGAGATATTGCAAAATTAATTATGTATGGAGATATAGACGAGGATTGCATTTTATATCAGATGGGAGAAATTTTCCGGGAATTTGAGGAAGGTACCCAGAGTAATGCAGTGTTGATCCGTAAAGTGTATACACAGATTAAACGTCTGCTGACGGTGGCAACGGATTTTGGATTTGACAAAAATCTGTGGCACAATTATCTGGCTTATTTTCTTATTACAAATGAAAATCCTTTTAGCATCACCTGTGAAAAAATCGGCGCAAATGACGGAAGCGTCAATCATTTTGCAAGAAATGATTTTGCTGCGATCAAAAATTTGTTTGAGTACGATTTTACCGAAATCGAAAAATCACTTGGCATTGACTGTTTTACACAGATTTCCAATTATCATGCTATCGAGAAAAAGGAACTGATGTACAACAAAAATGTCAGTGAGAAAGTACAGGCATTAAGTAGTCGTATGGAGCAGGCAAAAGATGTAGAAGGATTTTTTACAGCGGTAACCGAATTTTACAGAGACTATGGTGTTGGTATGTTTGGACTGAACAAAGCGTTCCGTATCCAGGACCGCACCGACAGTAAGCTTGTATTTCTGCCAATCAACAATATGGACAAAGTTATGCTGTCCGATCTGGTTGGATATGAGATCCAGAAGAAAAAACTGGTGGACAATACCCGTGCTTTTGTGGAAGGCAAAAAAGCAAACAACGTACTGCTCTTTGGTGACAGTGGTACAGGTAAATCAACCAGTATTAAAGCAATTGTCAACGAGTTTTACGCTCAGGGTCTGCGTATGATTGAAATTTACAAGCATCAGTTCAAAGATCTGTCAAATGTGATCGCAGCAGTGAAAAACAGAAATTACAAGTTCATTATTTATATGGATGATCTCTCATTTGAGGAATTTGAGATTGAATATAAATTCCTGAA